>BQIX01000050.1 GCA_021604145.1 Nitrospirales bacterium | reverse complement strand
ACTTCACGCCCCATGAGTTGCCGCTTGATATGGGCATCACCATTATCCTCCCCTGTTGCATGATGGCGGTACGATGCACCTTGAGGTGCGAGTTTTTCCAAAAACTCGTCATAGTCTTTGATCAGGCCCGGTTCATCATCGTTGATATAGACACTCGCCGTAATGTGCATAGCATTAACTAAGACCAATCCGTCTCTAATGCCGCTTTTGGTCACAGCACGTTCGATACGAGGTGTGATATTGATATACGCGCGCCTTTCTTCTGTCTGAAACCATAATTCTTCCCGGAAGGACTTCACCTCAACGTTTCCCTTCAACCAAATAAGCGCTAGAACCATTCTGCCTCAGGTCATCATGAGATGCAAGACGGTTGTCCGTTCAGCCATTTCAATCACCGGCTGAACAAGAGAATTCAACAGAGTGCCACACGACAACAACACTTCACAATCGTCTTGCGTTGAGACGGAGAGTTGACTGTCCACGATCGAACCATTTATTGAACCAACGATCTATGCCTCCCATACGTCCATTCAGAAACTATTTTTTTGGCTCTTATATTTCGCAATGTTTCTGTTTCTTCAATCCAACACAACCGTTACTCCTAGAGTAGAAAATTTTATAAAAATTAGAAGCCCCCCACATGTTTCTTGAGCGGATCCCGTCACCTTTCGTTTGACAAGGTACCCAAGTGATGGTATGTAGAATCTAATTGGTAGTTAACCTTAGTCAGACCTCCGACAACTGCCTTTTTCATGAAGGATTCTTGCAAAAATCGTATCGCTGCCATTTTCAAACTGGAGCATTCCCACTATGACTGGACACGCTAACTCAGCAATTTTTGAGAACTCGCTCCCAGAGTGGTCCACGGTCTTGGCCCAAGAACCTGATCAGGACTTGGAGTTTGACGAAGGGTTAGAAGACGACGAATTGCAACAGCACAAACCTCCAACTCGTCGGCCCCTCCTCTGGATTCTCATTTTATTGATCGCAGTCGGATTTCTGTATTGGACCATGAAGCCTGATCTGGCGAAACTCCCAGGAATGCCTGCCGCCTCAAACGGCCTGTCAACACCTCCAGCGAATTCTGAACAACCCATTCAACGCCCTTCTCAGGCCATGACATCTACGCCAAAGTTTGGAGAAGGCGATACCGTGACGCTACTTCCTGGGTCTTTTAATGAAAATTCTCCCATTACACTCTCCAGTGATTCGGCAGGCAGACAGTCCGGATCCATCGTCAAGAAGGGAGACACCCTCACCATTCTTGATGGCGAGACCGTGAACGGGGAATGGATGTATTACATCAACACCTCATCAGGTGAGAAAGGATGGATTTTAGAGAAACATCTTCAGAAAAAACACTAGTCATCTCCTTCCGACATGAAACATCAGATTGAGCCAAGATCATTCCTGGACGTTGATAAACCAAACTCTAAATATCACACACAGGTGCCAAGGACATGTAAATGTCTCCCCCAAAGAAAGCTATCCAATCTTCACTTTACCCAACACTGCAAAACACTTCTCTTAAATCGAATTTAATAACTTGTATGACTGTGATAAGATAGGCATCATCCATATGCCTGCACGTACAAGTCAACGGTCAGTCAATAAATCCAGGTAACACATTGATCAGCCAATCTCATAATTTAAATCGACCACCTTTTAGCTCGTTATAGGGGAATAATGTCTCCCCAAGACGCACAAGCCTACTGTAAAGACGTCTCAAAGAATAGTGGGAGTAATTTTTATTACTCATTCTTGTTTTTGCCACACGCCCGTCGAGATTTGATGTACACAATTTATGCATTTTGTCGTGAAGTCGACAATGCCGTCGATGAACCCCCGGCAGGATGCGATCCCCTTGACCAGGTCATGCTTTGGCGAAAAGAAGTCACCGCCGCCTATGAGGGAACCCCAAGTTTTCCGGCGACCATCAGCTTAGCCCATCACCTCCAACATGTGGATATTCCAGAAACTTACTTCCAAGATCTTATTTCTGGGGTCGAGATGGACTTGACCATCAAACGCTATCAGACATTTGAGGATCTTTACCCCTATTGCTATCGGGTCGCCTCAGTGGTGGGCCTTATTTGCTTGAAAGTATTCGGGACACGTGACCCAGAAGCCATGGAATATGCAACGAACCTTGGGCTCGCCTTTCAACTCACGAATATTCTCCGGGATATCGGGAGTGATGCCGGGAACAACCGTATTTACCTACCTCAGGAAGACTTTGATCGATTTGGATACTCCGAGCAGGAATTATTCGCTCGTCAACATACACCGGAGTTTGTTGAGTTTATGAAGTTTCAATGCAAACGAGCACGAGAGTACTACGCGAAAGCTCAGCACATTCTCCAGACCCTACCACCTGCTGACCGTCGCTCCTTAATCGTCGCTGAAATTATGCGTGGGGTGTATAGTCGAATTCTTGATCAAATTGAAGCCAAGAATTATCAAGTTTTTGGACCACGAGTGAGTGTACCCTCATTCAATAGACTGCTCATTGCGGCCGGCATTTGGCTACGTTCCACCCTATTTGGGTCCACGACACAACAAGCGTGAAGCCTCACATTCTTGTAATGGGAGCTGGACTCTCTGGCCTGACGACGGCCTTTCGTCTCGTATCACATGGCTTCCAGGTGTCAATCGTCGACCAAAGCCAAATCCATCCTTCAACACGTCTCACGGCAGCTCTTCCTCCGGACACACCTTCAGACAAGACTCTTCACTCTTTGGATCGCACCGAAAATACGTTTGATCATGTACACAGCATGCCGTTGGTGATCCATGGGTTTCAACATGCCACATGGTCCCTCTTGCGAGAACTCCAGCCTCTCTCTCATCTGACATCTCTCCCATCTGTCACATTAGAATTTATGACTCGCACTCGACAATCTGCGCCCTTCAAACCTTTATGGGCTCCAACACCCTTCCACACGCTTATTGGCCTATTACGCTTTCAAGGCATGTCGTTGACAGAACGCTGGATATTACTCAAAAAGCTTGAACAGTATTGGGAAGGAGACCTTGAGGTCCCTCCAGATTTGAAGAACCAAAGTGTGCAAACCTGGCTTTCCACACTAGAACAATCAGAACACACGATCCAGAATATTTGGAATCCCTTATGTCATTTTTTTCTTGGCTCTGATGCGACCCACAGTTCAGCTGAGTATTTCAAAACCTTGCTTGTGCAATATTTTTTATCAGCAAGAGAGCAGAATCGAACCGTCATTTCTCCGCTTGACGAAGAATCATTGTTCTTAACACCACTTCGAAAGTCTCTTGCTGCTCAACATATTACTTTCCACGAACATGCGGCAGTCACGCATTTTCAATATGATGCGAGAGGTCTCACAGGAGTCAAATTACATGACGGCACGACACTCACAGCAAATTTCTATGTTTCCGCCTTTCCACGAGAAAAGCTGATTGCGTGCCTATCCGATCGCATCCTGACAAAATATGCCTACTTTTCAAATTTAGCTCAATTACAAGAGTTCTCGAAACTCGTCACTCACCTTGAAATTCCTGACCCTACAACCAAAGCTAGACTGCTGCTCTTCCCCAGCACCTTCAACTGGATCGCTATCCAACCATTACGACACCTTCTAGGTCGCACGTCAAACGGTACACGCGTATCATGCGTGACAACCAGTGAACAGCCGGCCAATGAAAAGTCTGATCACGACACTCTTTCAGCACTATCCAATATGTTACCCCCTCCACTGAATCAACACATACACGTGTCGTCATCCACATCCATCATTCAACACACTCGCACCTTTACACCTTGTCAGCCTGAGACTTCGGTATTCCGCCCTATTCAAAAAAGCCCACTCTCAAACTTTTTTTTAGTAGGACCGTGGACCGACACAGGTTCTCCGCCATCACATGAAAGTAGCATCATCAGTGCAAATCTCTGCACACAATCGGTCCTTGATTCCATCGCTCAGCGCTGAATTGACAAGCCTTTCAACGAACTCTAAGATGCGCGTATGACCTTGGATGAACTCAAAATTTCACTCACAGATTGCCAAAAATGTCGATTGTCATCTGGTCGCACTCAAGTCGTCTTTGGCGTGGGGAATCCCGATGCGGACATCATGTTTGTAGGAGAGGGCCCTGGCTATTATGAAGACAAACAGGGCGAGCCATTTGTGGGAGCTGCGGGCAAACTACTCACGGAATTACTTGAATCAGTTGGTCTTTCTCGTCAAGAAATCTACATTGCCAATGTTGTCAAATGCCGTCCACCCAACAATCGTGACCCTCAAGCGGATGAAATTGAAACCTGTCAACCATTCCTTTTGGAGCAGATCAAGTTAATTAATCCGAAACTCGTCTGTAGCCTCGGGAACTTCGCGACACAGACACTCCTCGGCCAAAAAATAGGAATCACTAAAGTCCGTGGCCGCACATTCCAACGCCCAGACTTCACGCTGTTTCCATTACTGCATCCGGCAGCAGCACTGCATCAAGGAAATCTTCGGGTTCCCCTCAAAGAAGATTTCCAAAAACTCAAAACTGTTCTCGACAAGATGAAGAATCCTCCAGGTCCCTCCAACTCATCAGATCTCGCAGGACCAAAAGCCAACGAGTCTCAGACCAAAGCAGACACCCAGCCTCGACAAATGGATTTGTTTTAAAAGTCCTACTCATCACTTATCGATATTTACCATAATCTCTTCTCGAAGCTGTTTAATTTCGCTCATGACTTGCGAGGTTACACGCTCAATCTGATTGCGGTCTGGCTTTAATTCTTTCTGAAAGATCAACGGCTTACCATAACGAACCATTGCCCGACAAGGGATCAAAAGTGTGCGGATAATTGACGTCACCGATCGTTCTTTCGCCCAGACCACAGAGGCCGGCACAATCGGTGCCCCAGTCTTTAACGCCAGATATCCGATACCAGGACGCCCTTCTTCCATGCGGAAATTATCGAGACCTCCTTCAGGAAAAAGTCCAACGACCTGATTTTGACGGAGTCGCTGAAGCATGCCACGAACTGCATTGATATCTTGACGACCTCGACGTACGGGAATCGTGTCCATGGCTTCATAGGCCCATTGAAAGCATGACGCATAGATTTCCTGTGCCATCAAAAACGAAATGTGCCGTCCGGCTGTGGCGAGTAGAACAAGTGGGTCTCCAAGTGAGGAATGATCACAAACCAACAAAACTGGCCCCTTATCAGGAAGAGGAGACGGCTGTTCACCTGTCACTCGAAACATGATTCGACAGACGAGTCGATTCAGCCAAGACAGCCAGGCACAGTTGAATTGCTTGAGCGGTTTTTCCATGACCCTTGACGGTTCCCAGAAGTATGGCCACGTGCCATGACAAGAAACTTCACTATAGCGAATCCAATATGGCGGTAACCGGGGCGGCGACGGCTGTAAAGCCCATCAGATGACTGAAGCGACAGAAAAGGTTCCTACCTCCGGTTCTTCTTGACGTCTTGCTTACAAGTCGCCTAGCAACCTAATGCGAGGCCTCAAACATCGGAAGGTGATACCCGCTTGGATTATAGCGAATACAAAGACGTTCCAGCTAAACCATGAGGACTTTCAACGCGATATCCCATGTGTCAAGAGTACGAAAGATCATTGAATCGGCTATAACTGACACTGATTGACATTTTATATCACGTATTGGACATACAACATTTGTATAGGTTGGCGTTTTATCGTTTCGGTATCACTGAAACGGGTATAGCCCCTTCCATAATGAGCGCAACGGAACTCTATGAGTCCGAACTGGGAATCCACCTAAGCGTAAAGAAAATGACGAACGATGATTGTGGTTGGAATAGAATGACCAATGCGAGCCGAACAGTTGTGAATGATCGTTTTTATGAGGAGAACAAATCGAGGGAATCTCTATCCTATGAGTCCTTAGAAACGGGCGACGGTTTGTGAGATTCATCAGGTGGCATTGCTGTCTCATCGGATTCGTGAGACTCTGTATTTTCAGCATCAGCTTCTGGCAGTTCATCGAATACTTCATCTTCTGGATTCACATACCATCTGATTAACATTTCGTCCCACCAGACTTCGTCGACCTCCTCGCCTGGATCGACGCCTAAGAGTTTGACGTCGTCTTCTAATATTGTTTCATCAATCACGGCGGGTTTGAAGCGAGCGCGATCAATAACTTCCTTTGTCGCATACCCACCAACGATCCAAGACGGAGCATCAGCTCGGCGTGATTTATACGCTTGAAGTCCAAGCTTCAAGTAGAGAAAGACTTTGCGTTGAACGTCATCCTCTAACCCGCTGGGTGGGAGAGAAAGCATCTTTTCAATTTTCTTTCTCCACTCACGTTGATTGTATCGAGAGGTCATGAGTTGAAGAGCTTTTTCACCATCTGTGCTATCAAGCGGCATATATTCCTTACCTTACTATATGGTTTTTAGGTGACAGATTTTCAGCGGCTCCTGACGCATACCGTTAACCGTTCGCAAGCTGAACTAATTACCGGCAACGATCATTTCTCGAATTTTCAAAGTCGGGCTGGCAATGCGACTCCTAAACTCCAGATCATTGCCAACAAGGGCAATGTCAGAAAATATTTGTTTGAGATTTCCTGCTATCGTAATTTCTTCAACCGGATACGCAAGCTCTCCATTCTCAATCCAATATCCAGCCGCACCGCGTGAATAGTCTCCAGTCAGCATATTGACCCCGAATCCAATCAACTCGGTCACATACAACCCCTGTTTGACTGAGCCAATAATCTCTTCAGGAGAAGACGTTCCCGACTCCAAGTATAAATTCGTTGGACCGACAGAGGGGTTATCGCCAACTCCACGTGACGCATTGCCAGTCGAGTTCATTCCAAGCTTTCGGCCTGAGTAAGTATCCAATAAATAACTCGTTAACATGCCATTTTCGAGAATTGAAGTTTTTTGGGTTGCCAATCCTTCACCATCAAACGGACGAGACCCTAATCCCTCTGGCAGTCGACCATCGTCATAGACGGTAACAAAGTCTGGAGCCAAGCGTTTACCAAGATATCCCAATAAAAATGATGCCCCTTTATAGAGCGAGTACCCCGAAACCGCCGTTGCCAAATGTCCTAATAAACTTTGTGCGGTTTCTTGATCAAAAACAACGGGAACTTGCTGTGTTGAAATCTTCTTAGCCCCTAAACGCCGAAGAGTTCGACGAGCCGCCTCTTTCCCGACAGCCTCTGGACTCTCGAGTTGATGATATTTCCGCTTCACGGAATACCACGAATCCCGCTGCATTCCTCCGTTGTGGCTATCGCCTGCAATAGGAGAAACAGAGAGCGAGTATGTGGAACTTTGGTGACAACCGACAAAGCCATGATGATTCGCCAGGAGTACCGTCCCATGGGACACGGCACAATCGGCACCTTCAGAGTTGGTAATTCGTGAATCAGCAGACATCGCCGCGTCTTCTGTTCGTCGTGCTAAATCGATTTCTTGGTCCACGCTCAAAGTTGTCGCATCGTAGACATTCAAGTCTGGAAAATCCTGCGACATTAGTTTCGCTTCAGGAAGACCAGAGACCTCATCTTCAGCCACAGCCTTCGCTAAGGCACAGGTATCAGCCACCAAGCGAGACAACGATTCTCGAGAAAAATTAGAGGTCGAAGCCGAAGCGGACCGTTTACCAAAAAAGACCCGCAAACCTAAACTTTTCTCTCGCGCCTTGGAGAGACGGTCAACTTCCGAAAGCCTGACTTGCACAGAGACTGAATCACCTTCTGCAACAAGGACATCGGCTTCCGTAGCCCCAAGTGATTTCGCACGATCAAGCATTTCTGTGGCCAATTCGGCGAATTGCTGGTGTTCCAATATTAGAGACTTCGTCATCGGTTAGTTTCTGAGATTAAGCAAAAGAGAGCACCCGACTTGCTGAGAAAGGCTCCGCGTGAGATTACCTTCCAACACTGGTACCTCCAACTGTAATTTCATCAATACGGAGAGTGGGGAGACCAACTCCAACAGGCACAGACTGTCCCTCTTTTCCGCATGTTCCAATCCCGGCATCAAGTTGCAGATCATGACCGACCATGGACACCTGCTTGAGAATATCAGGACCGCTCCCGATCAACGTGGCCCCTTTGACGGGTTTGGTGACTTTTCCATCTTCGATCAAATAGGCTTCGCTGGCCGAAAACACAAACTTACCATTTGTAATATCAACTTGCCCTCCGCCAAACGAAACTGCATAGAGCCCCTTTTTGACTGAACGGACAATATCTTCAGGATCCGATTCTCCGGCTAACATAAAAGTATTGGTCATTCGCGGAAGAACAATGCTTCTAAAGTCCTCCCGTCGCCCATTTCCAGTAAGCGGGATTCCAAGCAGTTTGGCATTTAATCGGTCCGTGATATACCCACGAAGTATGCCCTTTTCGATAAGCATGGTTTGAGAGGTTGGTGTACCTTCATCATCCATATTGAGTGACCCGCGTCGAAATGGCAACGTCCCGTCATCAACGATCGTACAGACCTCGGAGGCCACACGTTGACCGATCAGATCACTAAACGCCGAGGTCTTTCGACGATTAAAGTCAGCTTCCAACCCATGTCCAATCGCTTCATGCAACAAAATTCCCGGCCACCCGTTACCCAGAACAACAGGCATCACACCTGCTGGTGCATCAACCGCCTGTAAATTCAGAATGGCTTGCCGAGCCGCTTCACGTGCGTATTGACGAACTCGATCGTCTTCATAGTAATACGAAAACTCGACACGTCCCCCTCCACCAAACGACCCGACTTGATGATTACTCCCCTCTTCCGCAATACAGGTTACTTGCAAACGCGACAATGGCTGAACATCTCCAACGAGCTGTCCATCCGAATTCGCGACCATCACCACTTTGTGTTCAGTAGTAAATGAAGCCATCACCTTGGCAATACGTGGGTCATACTCTCGAGCGGCTGCGTCAATAAGATTGAGAAGTTTCACACGTTCTTCCGTTGCGATTTCACTCACCGGTTGCTTCTGCGGGTAGAGGTTCTGCGAATGGTCGGCACGGTGAGTCACCGCTATAGGGGTTTCTCCTTGAGGAGAATTGGCGATATACCGGGCAGTATCAGCCGCGATTTCCAGGTCTTTCCGGGAAAGGTCATCCGAATATGCAAAGCCCGTCTTCTCCCCAGCCGTTGCGCGAACTCCTGCTCCCTGACCGATATGTTTCACTGCACGCTTGACAATACCTTCTTCCATCGAGACCGATTCAGAAATATTTGACTCAAAATAGATATCGGCATAATCTACATCTCGCGCCTTGACACGACTCAAAGCCTGAAGAACATCACGTTCTTGCAATGAAAAATGGTGAAGTCCTGGTGCTGTTACATCTGCCATTTGCATGTCCTTTTGTGTGCTTATACGGTCGTGACAAGAAAATGGAGTATAGCCCATCCTCTTTTGATGGCGCAATTTTGTCCTGAATCCTCTCGAGAGGTATAGAGACGAGAGAGACGTAGAGCGCTCCAATAAGAGACCATTTCCCGTTTGACAAATATCTTATTCCTCATTAGACTGAGATTTGTCGTGTTCTTCAGAACTTTCCTGGTATCATTACTCCAATTCCTGACCCTCGTAGTCTATTCATGAGCAACTCTCAAGTTGTGTCTCCTGTTCAAATCGCTGAAGCTGATCTATTGGCACAGTTAGACGCCGATCTTCTTCCACGCCATGTCGCGATTATTATGGATGGGAATGGGCGATGGGCCGCGCTCCGTGGGCTCCCTCGGATTGAAGGACACCGCCAGGGCCTCACCGCGCTCCGTGATGTCCTGGATATTTGCCACGAAGTCGGCATTCCCCATGTCACTATTTATGCGTTTTCTCATGAAAACTGGAATCGTCCTGCAGCTGAAGTCTCAATGCTGATGCGGCTTCTCGATGAGTACCTGAAACACGAGCGCCAATCATTCATGGAACGCGGCATTCGGTTTTTCCCGATTGGGCGGTTAGAGAAACTTCCTCACGCTGTTCGAACCTTAGTCCAAGAGGTTGCTGAAGAAACACAACATTTTACCGAGCATGTGCTAACTGTGGCATTAAGTTATGGAGGACGTGCCGAAATTATTGACGCGGTCAAAGGTCTTGTGAAAGATATCCAACTCGGCATTGTGGGCGAAGGGCAAATTAATGAAGACCTCTTTGAAGGGTACCTGACAACACATGGCCTTCCCGACCCGGACTTATTGATCCGAACCAGCGGAGAAACGCGCATCAGCAATTTTCTGCCTTGGCAAATCGCCTATACCGAACTCTATTTCACGAAAACCCTCTGGCCTGACTTTCGTCGTCAAGAAACGCTTGCGGCTCTCCTTGACTATCAAAGCCGTGAGCGAAGATTTGGGCGCGTGTCCCACACGGGGTCCCCGCAGAATGGGCTGTGAAGAAAGACGCCAGAGATCCGAACCTCGCCTCACAACGGGGAACGAGTCAAGAGGCTGAGCCCAAACCGCACAGATTCACCCTGCAACGCGTCTATCCAGCACTGATCTTTGCCCCGCTGTTTTACATTTTCATACGCTATCTTCCACCAGCCGCCTTTTTTGCTCTGATCTTTATTGTCGCAAGCTTAGCCTTTTGGGAATTCACAAAGGTAACCCTCCCGACTCCTCCGTCTTCTCTTTCCTCTACCTTCTGGATCGGCTCAGTCGGACTACTCCTAGCAGCTTTCCAGTGGACAAATTATCTCCTCCCTATCACGATCTCTACCTTCATTGTGGTCGTACTCCTTTTAATCTTTATGTTCATCCCCCAACTATTAAAGAAACGGCTCCCACAGCCGGTGGCCGTTCTTTTCGGGATTTTCTATATCGGACTCTGTCTGGGGCATCTCCTGCGTATCCGTCAACTTGAATCAGGTGACCTCCTTATTTTCTTTGTGATCGTGGTGACATGGGCAGCCGACACGGGTGGCTACTATATTGGCGCTTCAATAGGAAAACGACCAATAGCCCCTCGACTCAGTCCGAAAAAAACAGTGGAAGGCTTTATCGGGGGAATTATCTTCTCCGTTGCGCTTGCGATACTGAGCCATTTCTGGTTCCTTCCGTCTATTTCATTGCACCATTGTCTCATCATTGGCATTTTGCTCGCCTGTGTGGGATTATTAGGGGATCTTGCTGAATCGGCTTTTAAACGAAATGCTGGGGTGAAAGATTCTGGTTCATTGATACCTGGGCATGGAGGCATTCTTGATAGAATTGACAGTTTACTGTTAACCGCTCCCACATTTTATTACTATATGCTGTTAACCAATGGTCCGGGACATTTCTAGGTCGAATGCGTAGAAGGGTTATTTCATGAAAAATATCGTTATTCTTGGCTCAACTGGGTCCATCGGAGCCAGTACATTGGACATCGTCTCAAGATTCCCAGACCAATTTTCCATTGTGGGCCTTACAGCAGGTCAAAATGACGTCAAATTGGAAGAACAAATTCGGACATTTAACCCACAGGTTGTTGCACTTTCCTCTCAAACAGCTGCACGCGCATTACGCGCTCGGCTCAATGGCCATCCGGTAGAAGTCTTAGATGGAGAAGAAGGGCTCTGTGCGGTTGCACGGGACACCGAGTGTGATTTAGTGATTTCAGCCATAGTCGGCGGAGCGGGGCTGACGCCTACCATGGCGGCCATTCGAGCAGGCCGTCAAGTGGCCCTCGCGAATAAAGAGCCCATGGTGATGGCCGGACATCTCATGCAAGAAGAAGCTCATAAACAGGGAACCAGAATATTCCCCATTGACAGCGAACACAGTGCCGTCTTCCAATCACTTGAGGGACATCGACGGGAAGACGTTCGCCGTATAGTCTTAACGGCATCTGGAGGACCATTTTGGGACTGGCCACTCGATAAACTCAAACATGTCACGATCGAGCAGGCGCTGAAGCACCCCAATTGGGAAATGGGCGCGAAAATTACCATTGATTCGGCGACGTTAATGAATAAAGGCTTGGAAGTGATTGAAGCCCGATGGTTATTCGATATTCCTCCTGCTCAAATAAATATCGTGATTCACCGAGAAAGTATTATCCATTCTTTGGTAGAATACCGTGATGGCTCAGTTATGGCGCAACTTGGTCTCCCTGATATGCGGACACCCATTTCCTATGCACTCAACTACCCCAACCGGGTATCCCTAGATCCTCCACTCCTCGATCTGGGAACGATCGGCCAATTGAATTTTGCACCGCCAGATTTCGAAAAGTTTCCTTGTGCACAATTAGCATACGATGCCCTGGCAGAAGGCGGAGGGCTTCCGACAACATTAAACGCCGCCAACGAAGTAGCGGTTCAAGCATTCTTAGAAAAAACAATTTCTTTCTTGGATATCCCGAAAATTATTGAAGAAACCATGACGGCCTACACCCCACGAGAATTGCGTTCGGTGGAAGATGCCTTAGAAGCCGATCGTTGGGCACGAGAAAAAGCCTCCATGCTTCGAAACGTCGCAGTGAAATAGAGTAACTCTCATGAATCTCTCACCCTTCATGTTCATGGCAATTTCTCCCGATGCCATTTTTGTGTTTGCCCAAAAAATCTGGTGGTTTCTTATTGTGCTTGGGGTGTTGGTCGCATTCCATGAATATGGTCATTTTTTAGCTGCACGCTGGGTTGGCGTCAAAGTCTTAAAATTTTCTATAGGATTTGGACCCAAAATCTTCAGCCGCACTGTGGGCGATACCGAATATTTGATTTCGGCGGTTCCCCTAGGCGGGTATGTGAAGATGTTTGGCGAGGATGACTCGGAAGTCGTCAGCCCTGAAGAACAACAGCGATCCTTTACCCATCAATCGTTGCCGAATAAAACGCTCATTGTGGCGGCCGGGCCTGGATTTAATTTTCTGTTGACCTACCTGATTTTCTCTGGTCTTCTCGCAAGTGGGTCGCCGCTGTTCGTCCCAACATTTCAAGATCTCACACCTCAAATTCAAGCGATTATTCCAAATTCTCCTGCTGAACAAGTGGGACTACATGTCGGGGATCGTATTCTTCGCGCAAATGAGACAGAAATTACCACATATGGGGAACTCGCCGAATCCATCGCAAACAGTCATGGACGGTCAATGACCATCGATGTCAGCCGAGATGAAGCCGTCAAAACGTTTGTGATTACGCCTTCATCAAAACCCAATCCGAATCAACCCGACGAACTCATCTATGGACTAGGGATTGAAGCTATCCCGCCTGTTGTCGGCGATGTGGTTCCCAATACCCCAGCAATGCAAGCCGGCCTTCACGCTGGAGATCGAATCCTGGAGATTAACGATCAGTCCATTCAGACCTGGCGGCAAATGACGGACGTCGTACGGAGTCATCCTGACCAACCCATTGTGATAAAAGTGTTACGGGACCAGCATACGCTTCCTCTCACTGTCACTCCGGCCGCTGAAAATTTCACCTCTGAGGACGGCCAAACTCAAGTCATTGGAAAAATTGGCATTCGCGTTCAAGGGCGATCAATGTTTACCACTGAGTCGATCTTGACAGCCCCATTGGACGGAATGATTGCCACCTGGAAATGGTCAGAACTGACCGTTGTGGGCGTCTACAAACTCCTCACAGGAGAGATTTCAACAAAAAATATCGGAGGACCAGTCATGATCGCCAGTGTATCAGGCGATCATGCGGAGCAAGGTCTTTCGAGTTTAATTTTTCTCATCGCCATCTTGAGCATCAATTTAGGCATTCTTAATCTCTTACCTATTCCGATCTTAGATGGTGGACATTTGTTCTTCTTCGCCTGTGAAGCGATTCTTGGACGTCCCCTTGGCGAACGGTCGCGTGAAATCGCGCAGCAAGTTGGGATGGTCTTGCTTCTCTGCATTATGGTTTACGCGACATGGAATGACGTTTCACGCCTTCTGCAGTAAACACGACCGTTCATATCTCAGGCTCTCTTGACTAGAACCTCGCCACTCGTTTAAGACCACATTCATAGTTTCAACTGAGGATACCTAATGCGCACCACACACATGTTTATTCCCACTTTGAGGGAAGACCCGGGAGAAGCGGAGGTGATCAGCCATCGGCTCATGCTCCGGTCTGGCCTGATTCGAAAAGTAGCTGCCGGAATCTATTCATATCTCCCACTGGGGCTTCGCGTCATTCGAAAAGTTGAACAGATTATTCGAGAGGAAATGAATCGTATTGGAGC
>BQIX01000049.1 GCA_021604145.1 Nitrospirales bacterium | reverse complement strand
TTGTTTCGGCATTTTCTGGCCCGCTTCCGTCGGAAAACAAAATGTTACAGCAAAAGCGAAAGGATGTTGCGGTATTCGGTCAGGCTCTTGATGGCCAAATGGAACGGTGAACTAGAATATATCTTAAATTAACAATGCCTTGCCATTGAATGTTAACGGAATTCTTGGCAGCAATTAATGTCATCGGCAACACTTTGAATAATAGATAATTTTTCAAATGGAATAACATTGCTGATCTATCGAATTGAATTTCTTGCTATGAATGTTCATGAGCAGTCTTTCTCAAACAAATTGAAATTCGATTTGTTCGAGAGTAGCTCCTTCTTTCTCACTCGCGTTAAATCTGGTTGGAGCCCCCTGCTAATACGATCAATGGTTATATGGTACTCAGTCTGACTACTGACGGACGCATCGATACTACTGAAGTTTGCACCTAGTGGGCTTGGTAAAAGTCCGTTTGCCCCGGATAGTGGTCCAGTTCCTCCACCTCGTGAAAAGGAACTGAATTGCCCATTTTTTTGAGCAACACAACGCTGAGAATAGAGTGTAGTCGCACTGAGAATATTTTCAGGAAGAGGTGCAATCGTCCCATTTAAGTTTTGAATTGGCGCACGTATGTTCACCTCGCCATCGATGCCTGTAGGTCCAGCCGAAGCATCAAATTTACTAGAAAGATCCTGAAGGACAACATTCGCTGACATTGTAATTTTTCCTCCTTGTCCACTGGTTGCATTTGCAAGTACTTGACTAGCTTGAAATACAATCGAGTCGGCATTCATCGAAACGTTCCCCCCTAAGCCATTTCCAACCGAGCTACTAATCACACTTGGATCTACAAAAATTAAATTATTTGCGGAGAAATCAATATTTCCACCATCCCCTCCACCAGAGGAAGTGGTTACAAAGCTGTCGGTGATGAGGATTGAGTCTTTTGCCTCAACACTGATGTCTCCCGCATTTCCTGCTATGCTTTTTGCAGTCACCTCTGCTTGGTTATTTAATTCCACATTTTGTCCTGCAATAAGTTGAATTTCGTTTCCGTTGCCTTCTACGGCTTCAGTTGCAATTGTAGCTCCATTAAGGAAAATAGAATTCGTAGTTCGAACCGTCACTGACCCGGCAGCGCCAGCCCCTGTATTGGACGAGGTGCTTGAAGATGTTACCTCTGCATTATTTCTTACTATGACTTGATTGGCAATTAATGTTGTATTCCCCCCTGGTCCCTTTCCGCTAGTTGTGGTGAATAGACCTGCTGGATTGTCCTTAGTACTTTGGCCAGAAATTGAAATAGATCTAGCCATAGCTCCATTTCCATCTACTCCTTGTACCAATAAATTCCCTCCTGGCCCATTTCCTTCATTTGTTAGGGTTATATTTCCTCCCAAAATGGATAAATTAGCCGTATTGATTTGTACCGATGGGCTGGTTATCCCTGAGTTTCCCCCATCTTGCCTTATTACGCTTATCTGGCTACTACTTCCAGTTGAAGAAGTTCCGGAAATTGTGACACCTTCAGAAGCTGTGACTGAAATAAGTCCTGCCTCGCCACTTCTTCCGTTAGCATTCAGCCCACCACCATTTAGAAGAGCCACTTGTTTGGCATTAATGTTAATGGATCCTCCAACTGCGTCTGCGCTAATGTTTCCACTTGTAGTCGAAAGTGTTGAATCGGAATCAATTAACACGGAGTTTGCCGAAGACCCGCTTGCATTCATTCCCTGAACTCTTATGTTACCTGCCTGACTTGTTCCCAAAGCAGCACTACTATCTACTTGAGTGCTGTTGGTTAAAGTTATATCTCCTACATTAAATTCAATTGTTCCAGCGCTTGCCGTAGTTGACCCCGTATTAGAACTAATATTACTTCCATCTATGTGTACTTGTGGTGCGTTAAGTGTGATGTTGCCTCCATCTCCTACGGCAGGTCCAAAGGCAGTAGTGTTGATTTGAGAGTCTTTTATGGATAAAGGTGCTGAATCAGTCGTTTTAATGACAACAGAGCCACTTGAACCAAAAAACGCAGCGCTAGTCTGGATTATGGAATTATCGATAAGGCTTACAGTTGGTGCAGCTAAGGTTATGGAACCACCACCACCGGAAGTTAATACAGAAGACGTACTAACAAAAGAACCTGCAACTGTAACTGATTCAGTCCCGTTAATTTCGATATCTCCACCTTCTCCTAAACTTGGATTCGGTATAAAGGTGGGTGGTGCAGGTGGCAATCCTTCCCTAGGACTGGTGATGATTTTGGAGTTGATTTCTAACTTGATTTCACCTCCTTGAATCAGAACTTTTCCGCCGTTGTTGCCTACAAAATTTCCTTTAGTGTTAATTTCCGATCCTTCGACAAGCGTAAGCCGACCTTGGTTATTAAAGTCATTCAAATTTACCGGCTCTAGTACTGTTCTTCCCGGTGAAGCCACACTTGCCAATTCAAATTTTCCACCTTGAGTTAAAAGTGTTCCTGTAATTTTTACACCGTCGACAATACCGTTTTTTTCTTCTGAGAAAGCATCCCGAGCTACGATGACTATATCGCTTCCCTTAGAATCAAGACCTTCAATCCGGACAGCTGCTGTATTTTCGATTGTTCCGTTTAGGTTTATTGTGGGTGTTTCCTGTCCCAAAAATCCAAAGGCTTCAGGAGACGCCGAGGTGAGGAGGGACGCATCATCGGGACCAGGCACAGCACTGAACTGCATACCATCTGTAAATTCAATAATATTTGCAGTGGTAGCGTAGAATGAACCACCTATGTTTAGCGCAGATTTTGGACCAAATATAATGCCTTTCGGGTTCATGAGAAATAGATTTGCGTTTCCAAAATCGGTAGTTTGAAGAGTGCCAAATATATTAGAGGAATTGCTTCCTGTCACTCGGCTTAGAATATTGTCAGTTTGAGGAGCTCCAGCTTCATTTTGAAAGTTAGCTATCTTTCCTTCCGGGACATTGAATTCTCCGAAACTGTGAAACAGGTTGAGGCCTTGTCTGGTTCCTCCAGTTATGTTTGTGACTCCACCATCGGGTTGTGACACCGTAGTTCCCAATCCTGAAGAGCTGATGTTTGTTTGTGCCTGTGTCTGACCCATCGAATTAAGTGTGGTATTAATCATCAAAGTTATTATCAAGGTGAAGACAAAAGAAGACTGAGAAATTCGTTTGGCTTTTAGACTATGATTCATAACCCCTTTCCTTCTCGACGATTTATTGCATTGCAGGGGCATTTCCAGGGATGCTTGCTAGATACAGCAAAGCCAATGCCATGAAGAGAAATGCCTCAATTACGAGAATTTTTATCTAATATTTTAAAAATTCTTGTTACATGCCAATACTTGGTATAAATTCTTTAGCTGTATCTGTTTAGATAACAAAGTTATCCTTTTAGATACGTCTTTGATGTGAAAGTTAATTGTGAGAATTTCTACAACTCAAAGCCTATAGCCCCACTGTTTGATCTTTTCTCCTCAAAATTTTCTTCTTTTCCTTCTTAACCTCTCCATAACCAAAAAAGCGCAATGGCAAGGACACCACTTTTTTACAGAAAGTAGCCCCGCGATTGCGCTTTCAAATTTCGGCCATAGGTTTATCTCCCTCAACGGCCTCTATGTCATGACGGATTGAATGGAACTATAGAATTTAGAGGGTAGGCTGTCAAACTGAATTTGAAATCAGCAAAAAGGCACAATATGAGAAGAAGAAAATAACGCTTCTCTCAATGAGTCAATATTCAGGGTATGAATTTGGGGAATTGAGTTTTTAGAGATGGGGTTTTAAGAGAAATGCTTATGAGGGAGACACAAAAGCTGTTGAGCAATCATGGCTAAATTCTGTTGCTTGGGAAATATTAAACAATTTCCACTCAGTGTCTTCTTGATTATCGTCGAAGCCAATTCGTGAGACTATGGTTGTACTACCGTCAGAAGTTGAGTGAAAAAACGTCAATGGACTAGGTAAAAGTCCAGAAAAACCAGGAGGCGCGCCGCCAAATCCGCCTGGTACAAAACTACTAAAGTTCCCACCTTTCTGCGCTGCACAGCGCGCCGCAAATAATGCAGCGATTTTTATCAATGCCTCTGGAAGTGGAGCAATAGACTCACTGAGATTTTGGATGGGTGCTCTGATATCTACATTTCCGCTAAATTGAGGGCCGGCTATGGATGTTGCTGATAGATTCTCAGGATTAAGACTAAACGGATCGGCCAACACCAGGTCTCCGACGATTTCTATATTACCTCCAAATCCTGAAGTGGCCGTGGCTAGGATTCTGCTATTTTGAAGAATGACAAACTGCGGATCCAGACTAATGCCTCCGCCAGTGGTAGTTTGATTGCCCTGTACCGAGCTTTCAATAGTGCTGTTAGTGAGACGAATCATATTGTCGGCATCTAACTTGATATCGCCTCCTGAGGCCAGTGCGGCTTGGGTTGTCACACTACTGTTGTCTATCTGAATCGTTTCACGGGCTTCAATATTAATGTTTCCCGCATTTCCCGCCCCGGAACTTTGAGCCGTGACCGTCGTTTCATCATTTAGGCCCACAACTCGATCAGCTTTTAGAGTGATGTTGCCACCTGGTTTGCTGCCTCCTGCGACGGATGTAGATATGGTTGTGTCGGTGAGATTCAAAGAGTTTGATGCAGTTACATCGATTGTTCCTCCTCCTCCGGCATCGGGTTCTTGACTATTACTACTACTAGATACTTCTGCATTACCATTGCTTGTAAGGTCGTTCACATTTAGCTTTACGCTTCCGGCATTTCCTGATGAGATACTCCCGGCGGTTATAGCGCTATCGTTATTGAGGGTGAGATTTTGCACCTTGGCATTAATACTTCCTCCGTTCCCAGATGCTAATGCTCTACTAGTGATAAAACCTCGATCCGTCACTAGCAGGCTGTCAGTAAAGATAGTAATACTTCCTCCTTTCCCTGCTCTTGTAGCAGCGCTTAAACCCGTTGCGGAAGAGTCATTCGTTTGTCCTCTAATCTCAATATTCTTAGCTGTGAGTATTAAGTCACCAGCATCACCAGCAGAAGTATCAGGACTTAAAGATGCCACTTGGATAAATGAATTATCCTCAACATCCAACACACCGGTAAGGGTAAGTGTTATATTACCCGCATTGCCAGTATTATTTGTTGAAGCCTGAAGGCTAGCCTGCTTGGTTAGCTTCAAGTTTTTTGCTGTGATATTTAGGTTTCCCCCGGGCCTACTAGCGAAAGTATTGGCAAAAATTCCAAAAAATGGTGCATTAGGTTCGTGGGAACCAGAGATAAACACATCCCCTTGCTCGGCATCTATCTCTACATTACCTGGATTTCCATCACTCAAAGATACGGTTGAAATGAATGTTTCGAGCATTTCCAAACGATTTACGGTCATGCGAATATTTCCTGAGTTCCCTTTTATGGATGCATCTGTATCTAAGGGATTTGTCTGGCTCGAAATTCCAGTGAGAGTTTCGGGAGTTCCAGACAGAAGTATGTTACCCCCGCTTATCTCAATGTCTCCTGCATTACCCGACTCGGCAAGGGCGAAAGTCAAAATCTGAGCACCATCTCTCACTTCCAGATTTCTGTTAGCTGTAATGATAATATCTCCACTATCAGCTGAGCCGTTCGTATGAGCTCTGACCGTACCATTCTCAGAGTCTCCACCTTGTATGCGGATAGAGTTTGCCTCTAAGTCAATGTTTCCACTTTTTCCTCTGGTGCTTCCAGAGAAGACGCTAGACTCAACATAGGAATCATTTCGAATCTCCAAATGATCAGCCATCACACGTACCCCTCCCCCAGCCGCCGTCCCTTCTGGTAAATCAGACTCCAGGTTGGTTTCAAGTCCTGATCTATTGTCAATCAGTAATTCTCCTGCAACCTGAATATCAATACCCTTTCCTAACTGACTTGGTGCGGGCCCATCTTTGGCAGCTCCTATGGTGTTGGCATAAATTTTTGACTTATCGATCATAAGACGACCAGCACGAATGACCACCGTTCCACCACCATTACCACTAGTATCTACTGATGCATTCCCAGAGATTGTGATTTCTCCAAGTTGCTCAAAAGAGTTAACACTGATAGCTATATCTGATGGTTTATCCAAGGTATTTAGTACTACTGCTCCCTTCGAGGCTACGCTGATAAGGTTTATTCGTCCCCCCTTGGTTTTAAGGCTCGGTGTAGTTTCATTGGCACCTTGATCCAGATTTCCCAATATTCTGATGTCTCCTCCAATTAATGAAAGGGATTTTCCTTCTGGGACATTTAAAGAGCTCTGGTTAATAGTAATATCAGCAGGGTTCTCTGCCAAAAACCCAAAGGCTTTAGGAGGTGCGGATGTGAGGATGGCAACATCATCTAGGCCAGGTACCGCGGAGAATTGAATATTATCTGTGAACTCAATTTTGTTGGCCGTTGTAGCGTAGAATGATCCACCAATATTGAGATTCGCATTTGGCCCAAAAATAATTCCTTGAGGATTCATCAGATACAAATTTGCATCACCGAATCCTTGTGTGACATCAATAGTTTTGATGGTCCCCATAATATAAGAAGGTTCGCCTTCAGTTATTCGACCAAGAATATTCGAAGTATTTAACCCAGAGTCGTTCAAGAAGTTTGCTATTTCACCCTTGGCTACATTGAATTGACCGAAGCTGTGAAAGAGATTCGGCCCATCCCCTGGCCTAGTTCCTCCGGTGATGTTATGTACGTTTCCAGTCGAAGAGATCTGTGACCCTAAGGTATTATCTGAAGTGATAGCAGTTGTCACCTGTCCCTCGCATACGATGGGGAGGACTGCTAGGAATATTACTAGAAAGAAAAGTCTCTGAGGCAAAAGAAGGAATTGAGTCAAATTTTGATGCCAAAGGTGAATCATTAGAGCCCTCTATTAGTTAAGCTTTCTTTTCATAAATGACCAACCTTTGGATCATTGTTTGAGTTAGTATTATCCCCAGAATGGGTAGAATGAAATTTCGTTTTTTCCCTACCACCCCCAATACCCTCATTACTCACTTGACCAGATTTTTTTGCTACATAACTTGTTTTCTAAGCATATATCCACAGCAGTAATCGACTTCGTTCACTCGACACTCGATATTTCTTCATGGTAGCGCGACTTTGTCACAAATAAATCAGTAATGGGTAACAATTCTAGGAAACAGTGTCGTTGATCAATTGAGCTTTAGAGCTATTCGTAATGTATGTTTGGGTAAGGACGGCATTCTTTGCAGAGTAGCATCTTTTCAAATGTTTGCTGATGTTTTATGAGGGAGTTCTGAAATCATTTTTCCATCATTCAATTTTGATACATCTTTCACAACACAGTCTTGTCCGACTATGATTGTCACTTCCACCAGTTCATGGATTTCAGCATTGACATGAGTCCATTCATTGGTTTTAAGAGTTAGGTTAGTACCTGGGCAGATCTCAATCTCTATTGCTGTGCATCCACAATAAATTTGAGTTTTTAAAATTCCCTGTACGATACGCTCATCTCTGGGTTGCGTTGTTGACGACAAAAAGAATAATCTCTGCATTCCCCCAGTTCCGTGCGGCATAACAACACCTCCAAGGTTTAGAGAATTTGAATGTTAATGGGTGTGATACAGTTCTGATGATCAAAAATCTTTTACCTGATAAGACGAGTAAGTCTCGAATCGATTTTCAGATTCCGATTCAGAACTTTATTTATTTCCTAAAATACGCAATTATGATACCCTCTGCTAATTCAATTCTCTCTTCTTCCAATTTATTGCCTGGCAGTCAATTAATAGAAAATTCCGTATTCAGGAAAGTTTTTCGTCGTATCCATTTAGATACGATTTGTATCTAAATGGATAACTGCTTTCAGTTTGGTTATTCCTTTCATGCAGAATTTTCACATACAAAAAAGCACAACTACATGGGCTTTCCTTTTGACGAAAAGGAAACATGCAATTGTGCTCTCAATTTTCGGCCATAGGATTGTCTCCTTAACGGCCTGTATATCGTGACGGATTGAATGAAACTATAGGATTTAGGAGGTTGACTGTCAAACCGAAGAAGAAGTCAGCAGAAGGAAACTGGTTTCGCTTCTATCTGATGATTATTAGGGCCATCTAGGCAAGAATGAAGGAATAAAAAATGTTGGCCTCTTATATATAAGCTGTCAATCAAAAAACGGCAAGCGAAAATAGGAGATGTGAGATGGGATAAAAACGAGGAATGTCACTCGTGACAGAAAGATTGAGAACGTTTTTAACAATAGGATACAAAATATAACGTTTGCTGCACGAAAGCTTATTTCATGTAGCGGGATTGAATATGGTTGGACTTGTTTGCGGTATTATTCGATAGCTCCCTTAATGGTTGATCAATTTCGCCAGAGTTGACATTGGCAGAACAAGTCGGTTCTTTGTGGACGATACCGCTTAAACCCAAGTCCCTCATAAAAGGCCGCAGCTTTGTCATTTTTGGCATCTACGACCATGCCCATAATACCGACTTTCTGAGCGACTTCCATTGCTGTGATAAAGGCATGAAAGATCAATGCACACCATATCCCAATCTTTGATACTGACGATCCACGGCTAATCTGCCGAGGAGAAGGAAGGGGATTTCATGATATCCTCCCAATTGTCTATCCTCTGGTAGATCGTCTCTTGCTACAGAATGAGCGCTAATAGAATAATAGCCATCACTCTTTCTCCCTCAGCAAGGACATACACTTTGGTGAGGTTTCGCTTTTGATCCTGATTGGCAAACTTCTGCAAATACAGGTTCAACGTCTCCACACCACAATCAAACTGATGACAATAGTGTTTCTTAGGCTGTAGCGGCTCAAACTTCATCAGCCGAGGTGATGGCCTTATATTTGCGGGTTGCCTTCTTCATGCGAGGAGTGGGCTGAGGAGGATGATCAATCATTTCGAAAAAACGAAACCAATCTTTCTTGGTAAAACGGGTCTTCTCATTTTCTGCAATGACCGACGCGGCTTTTTCTTGAATGCTTTGCCGGATGAATGTGCTTTTATCGACGTTGACGTAGGAGCTTGCCCGCTTTAACAGGATGAGCGTCATGCGATCCATTCGTACTTTGAGTGTATCGTCTTTTCTCATTGCTGTCTTCATTGGGGACCTCGTGTGGTCAAGGTGTTTAATCAAATCGCGCCCACAAATGTGGATATAGTCAAGGATCCTTCGTTGCAAGCGTTTGTGCATTGAGGGTCAGCAACTGTCTTGACCGTAAGTCGTTCGTTTGACGCTCCAAAAAATGCTGTGGTATCGTCTTTTGTTTGCCTCATAGTACTCACAATAATTAACTGATTTTTCAGGGAATTTTCTTATGGCACCAGAACAAAACCTTAAAAGTATCTTAGATAAACTTGACTACACTGACGATGCGCGGGTAGTTGAGCAAATTGCCGCACAAACGCAAGTCGTGAAGGCTCGATTAAAGGGGATTCGCAATAAAGTCGTGGTGATGAGTGGGAAAGGCGGGGTCGGGAAGAGCATGACCACTGTCAATCTGGCGCTTGCTCTGGCGCGTAGCGGGCAGCGTGTGGGCCTCGTTGATGTGGACTTAAATGGGCCATGCGTTCCACAGATGTTGGGCATTCGCGGACAGGCGCTGACCTATGGGCCTGAAGGGGCTTTTCCTCCAATTGGTCCGTTAGGCATAAAAGTGGCGTCGATGGATTTCTTAATTAATACCAATGCGCCCGTTCGATGGAAGGGGCCGATGGATTTAAGTCCGGTCTGGTTGGGCATGACGGAAATGAATGTCATTCGGGAGTTTCTTTCAGATATTGTATGGGGAGAGTTAGATTATTTATTAGCCGACCTTCCTCCAGGAGCCGCAGCCGATAAGCCGCCACTGTTATCAGGGTTAATCTCCGATCTCGCTGGTGCTGTAGTGGTGACCACGCCGTCGGAAGTGGCCTCTAATGTCGTTCAAAAATCTATTGCGTATGCACAGGAAGTCGGCATTGAAGTACTTGGTGTGATAGAGAATATGAGCCAATACCGTTGTCCCTCCTGTGGCGAAGAAAACCCGCTGTTTGAAGGCGACACGGAGACGATGTGTGACGCATTGGGCCTTCCTCTATTAGGACGTATTCCGTTTGATCGCACGTTTGCTAAAACGTTTGATAAAGGGAATCCGCTTCTCGATGAAGCCTACCCCACGATTCAAAAGTTCCAAGAGATTGCGCGAAAGGTTCAGACTCTTTTAGACTATAAAAAGGAATTGTCTGAAAAATCATAATTGATTCCCTGCGAGACGTTTGGCAGGGTGATGTGAGAGGAAACGTATGAAATTTGTCTGCTTAAATTGTGAAACGTATATGGGGTTTGAGAAGGTTGAGCAGCCAGCCGAAGGGTCACTTGGGGTCTTTTTCAAATGTCCTTCATGTGATGCCAAGTTTTCGATGGTGACGAATCCAGGCGAGACGCAAATGGTGAGTTCTCTCGGAGTCCAACTTGGAGGCAGAACGGTGGCCCCGACTCCATTGGAGATGACACGCGGTGGGTTAAAGGATGAAGCGGGTGCCGGTGCTGGTCAAATGGCTGCCTATCTCAATGAAAAGATTCAAGCCGGCGAATCCCCTGCTCCTGCAGCCGCAGCTCCGGCTGCGGTGTCCGGCGCTCCTGGGCAAGCTGGAGAAACGACAGAAGGCGGGTGTCCATTTTCCGCGATGGTCGCGCAAATGGGTCTCGGGTCGTCGGGGACGGAGGGGACGTCAGCTCCCGCTGGTCCACCATTGACCTGGACGGCTGATGCGCAAGAACGGTTAGACAAACTTCCGTCGTTTGTGGCCCCGATGGT
Organism: Nitrospirales bacterium; assembly: GCA_021604145.1. Classification (GTDB taxonomy): domain Bacteria; phylum Nitrospirota; class Nitrospiria; order Nitrospirales; family UBA8639; genus JAGQKC01. The sequence continues at coordinate 3,525 of BQIX01000049.1, read as the reverse complement.
TCGCGGTAGCGTGGAAGCCTATGCGCGAAAAAATGGCTTTGAAAAAATTACTCTCCAAGTTATGGATGATTCGAAGAATGCAACTGATGGCATGGAATGGTCGCCCGAAGCCAAAGAGCGTCTGAGTAATATTCCTGACTTCATTCAGCCAATGGCGAAAAAGGAAATTGAACGGTTAGCGAAGGAGCAAGGCGCGACATCCATCTCGGCAGAACTCATGGAAGCGGCAAAAGAGAAGTTTATGAAGTTTATGTAGCTATAGCGAATCAGAATACACTTCAGTTGTTTCGTTGAATGTTCTTCGCGCTGTTCGAAATTCAACGTGAGGAAGTTCTTTGAAACGGCCATAGTCCAAAAAACCCAGTCCTAAAAGGCGGCTCTTTTCTAAGAGCCGCCTTTTTTGTGTTTTTTTATTCAGTGTCTGCATTCATTCAAAAACTATTGCGAATCCCAATAAGTGTCCAGCTGAGGCATCTCAACTAACCTCGCGCAATTACTCACTACAAACAATCGGAAGTTATAGCCGTACCTTTGAACATTCGCTTGTACGACGTGTATGGTTGCGCTGTGTCCGTGCTGTCAATTCGGTGCACGTAATGGGGTTTCACTATAATTGAAACGGCTATAGGTCTAGCTTTTCATATGAGTTATTCCAATTGCTGAAAGGTATTAATCGGTACGTTCTTTTATGGAAGCAGTTATAAGCAATTCTGTAAGTTTCTCTGGAGATATACATTTTAATATATATATGTTATTATATATATTAAAATGTGGATGATCTATGAAAAGAAGTCGGTCCTGAAAGTCCTCGATCGACTTCCTCCTGATGTTTTATTGAAGTATGAGGCGTGGAAAAGGATTGTTGAGTTAGAGGGGCCGATTGGTCTTCGATTTATCAAGGGGTTTCACGACGAAGTCTTAAGGGGAGACTGGAAAGGCTTTCGATCTTCTAGATTAGGGAGGAAATGGCGTGTGATCTACCAAATTTCGAAAGAGCAACTCGAAGTGTTCGTTGTTGAAGTCATGCCTCACACCTATTAAGTCAGGAGAACAAATATGACTCTGAATAAAAAAGATTTTGTGCGAGCCAGAGTGAATCGCAAGATTACGCCTGGTGAGATGTTACGGACGTTAAGGGAGTTACAGGAAATGACACAAAAAGACCTTGCTGATGTAACAGGTATTTCGCAATCCAATATTTCTGCGATGGAAAACAATGTCAGCCAAATAGGTCGAGAGCGAGCGTTGATATTGGCGAAAGTATTGAAAGTTCACCCGGCTGTGATTCTTTTCCCAGACTTTGATATAGCACATGTGGCTTAGGAGGGGATGCCAAAGAGATTCTGGAGGAGCAGGAAGGCCCTGCGCTGTTCGGTTGCCGCCCTCTGCGCGATGTTCACATGCCGGGTTTCGTCCCGGCAGCCGAGGTCCTTTTGTTTCTGCACTCGGGCCAATTCCAAAGTGCAAGAATGTAGATTCAGTTCTTCAACATATTAAGTCTCCCAGGGTCTTCATTCAAAAAAATATGTCATATGTAACATGATGCTTGAATTGTGACACGAGGACCCATAACCATGTCCGCCCGTGTACGTCTTCTTCGAGGTTCCCTGCGACATCGAGAAAAATCCGGGAGCTGCGGAACTCGCTTCGCTCAGACAGTCCTCGCTCTTTTCCCAAATTTTCCTCCATGTCTCAGCTGCGCTCGAAGGCGGAATCTCTTGCCATTGTCACACCTAAATTGACAGCCTATACTGCTATCCCGTAATTCATTGCTAGAATAAATCAAGGCTATCCCTAGTTACGGTTGAGTTGAAAATTGGAAATATTTTCTAATGATCTATGATGAAAACGACATTGATTTCTTAAATTTGACAGATCGCCAATTTGAGGAGCTTTGCTTTGACTTGTTGCTTTCCATGGACTATCAGGGTTTAGTTTGGAGGCAGGGTGGTTCTGATAGTGGGCGGGATATAGAAGGTAGAAGAACTGTTAACAATCCTCTTATTGGATCATATCATGAAAAATGGTTTTTTGAGTGTAAGAGATTTGAGAAGGGGATCCCTCCAGAAAAACTTAATTCAAAGATTACTTGGGCTGATGCAGAAAACCCTCAGCACCTTGTTTTTTTTATTAGTTCATATTTGTCCAATAATGCTAGGACTTGGATCGAAAAGATAGCTAGTAATAAAAGTTATGCTATTCACACAATAGAGGGTAAGGGTCTAAAAAGAATATTGGTGGGATTACCAGATATAGTTAAGAACTATTTTAGCGATCCTTACTCTAAATTGCTTTTGGAACACCGTAGAAGTTGGTTAATACACAATATTATTCCTGAACCAGAAACTATCTTTCTTCTGGCAAATAATTTAGATTTAAATAGGTTATCGGCAGACGAAATGGCTTTTTTTTGGTGTTCTTCAAAAATACGATCAGAGGAAATTGATCGCTGGATTGAAGATAATGAACCTTTTTATATTTCAGAATTTTTTCAACCATTAGCGAAATTATCTAATATGCACAATTCAGTTTTGTTTGATATCAGCCAAATATCACCCATTCAGTTGATAGCTGGCGCTACTCCATACGATTTGATTTATCCCCAATATATTGCAGCTCGTCTTGGAATAGAAACGTCAAAAAAACCAAGGGAAGCCTTATATTCATTCGTAAGAGATTCTGAAGGTGAGGGTTTAGAAGTGTTAATTGAAGCGACCAGCGATTTTCCAACAAAAATTAGGTATGTTCCCAAACATGCAAGGAATGAACAACACAAGGCTCTGAAGATTATTAAATCATTTTGGAAGCAATAGAGAGTCTTATTTTTGGCTTTATCCTCATGAAAGTTAAAAGACGGGATGAGTCTCCTCGTATCAAATCTTGCCAGCATTTTTTCTCTAAAAGGTCTTTTGTCACTTTTTCTTGTCCCAGTTTGTCTAGTTTATGGATGAATTTTTGTTGAATGCATCCCCTGGTCAGGCGGAAGTTTCTTAATTAACTACCCGCCTTCGGGCGTGGCTGAGCCGCAGCACCGAATCGACTTCTTTGGCGAGGACTGTCTGAGCGAAGCGAGTTCCGCAGCCATTATGATTCAGTGCTGTGGCGAAGGGACCCGCAGGGCCACGCACGGGCGAAAGTGGTTTTGGGCACTTTTGCCAAAATAAAAGTGCCTCGGCTGCCGGGCCGAGACCCGGCTATGAAAAATCCTTCCAATTCGCATACGGCTTTAATCGGTAAATCTCTTCAATTGTATTGGATAGGGTAAGCCCCCGTTCTTCAAGTAATTTTGCCGTTCTGTACAGTGGCAGTCCAACGATTGTCGGATAATCTCCTTTAATTTTTTCTATCAGATTTGCCCCCTCCCCTTGAATCGAATAAGCTCCAGCTTTTCCGAGGCTTTCTTTGGTGTCGAGGTAATGCTCTAATTCGCCATTGTTAAAGTCTTTGATCCAGACGTGTGCGGTTTCGACAAAACTTACGGAATAATTTGTTGATTGTTGAATGACGGCAACCCCGGTATGGACT
>BQIX01000048.1 GCA_021604145.1 Nitrospirales bacterium | reverse complement strand
ATTCCTGACTCTGTCAATGAAATTTGACCCAAAATGCGGAGTCTTCTTTGGGCCTTGACCATGTATTTTCTTCGGACATAGAATGGGCCATCAGTAGAATTTCTGAATAGAAATCACTCGTTGATATTTCATGGTCATTCTATCGTATCGGTCGTCGTTTAATCTGACTTAATTTATTGTTGTAGAAGGGTTACCTTATGAGGATTGATTACAATAAAGGAGGCTTATTAACACCGACATTGATTCAGCCTGCGCGAGCTGTGGATAAGCAGGTGCCGGAACGTCCCAGTAAGGTCATGTTGGTGTTTCCGCCAGATTGGTTTCCCTCAGAGCCGTATTTGAGCCTTCCAACCCTGACAGCCTTTATCCGAGCGGCGGGTCATGAGGTAGTCCAAAAAGACGTGAACCTTGAAATGTATGACTGGTATTTCAGCGAGGACTTTTTACGAAGAGTCCTGAAGCGTGTTCCACAACAATTGGATAGACTGAAAAAGCTTTCACGTGTTCGTGATCTCACAGAAGCTGAGGTGGATCTTCAGATCGCCCTATGCGAATGCACCAGAAACCGTATAGGAGAGTTGGCGGAAAAAGCCGAAGAAGCCAAGCGCATTGTTCGCAGTCCTGATCTCTATGACATTAATAAATTGGAGTGGGCCATCAATGTGTTTCGAGAAGTCACCGCCACGATTTCTTTAGTCTACGCTCCTGCCAGAATCTGTATGCCGCCGATGGAAACAGATTTGTCCTATAAAGTCTTTATGTCGTCTGAGATTCTTGAAGCCGTCGAGGATACGCAAGTCAATGTGTATCGAGATGTGTTTGAGCATATTCTCAAGCCAGCTATTGAAGCCGAACGACCGGAAATAATTGGTATTTCCATTGTTCTACAGCAACAGCTTTTTTCATCCATGACATTCTGCGCCTTGATTAAAGAACATTTTCCACATATTCATGTCACCATTGGCGGTAATACGGTCACACGGCTGCGCGATGTGCTGCCGCAGTCGCCCAAATTGTTCGCGCTGTTCGATAGCGCAGTTGTCTATGAGGGAGAAACCGCGTTCCTGCGACTCATCGAGGCGATTGGGACCAAGAGTGCGCTGGCCGATGTTCCGAATTTGATTTACCGAGACGCGGGTGGCATTCATGTGAGCGCAGCCACCTATGCTGAAAATATGTCGGAACTGCCTCCTCCGGATTTCGATGGATTACCGCTAGAAAAGTATTTTGTTCCTGATCGCGTCCTGCCTTACTTGGCGACTCGAGGCTGCTACTGGGGGCGATGTGAATTTTGTGATCACGGAGAAGGTTACACGGCAGGCTATCGGACAAAGAAAATTCAAGAAATTATTCAGGAAATTTCATACCTCAAGAAAAAATATCAAACCCGCCATTTCCATTTTACCGATGAATCCTATCCGCCAGCCCTGTTTCGAAAGCTCACGAATTCGCTGGTTGAACATAAGATGGATATTGCCTGGACAACCCATATTCGGTTTGAAAAAAGTTTGCTGGATGATGAGGTCTGGAAAACAGCACAGGAATCGGGGTGCAAGTACCTACATATGGGCTACGAATCGGGAAGCGAGAGAGTGCTTCAACTTATGGACAAAGCCACGACTCGGGATGTGATTCAGCGAAGCTTAGAACTGTCTTCTCGTCATGGGGTTTGGAACCATATTATGGGATTTTTTGGATTTCCGGGTGAGCGCTACGAGGACGCGAAGGTCTCCACGCAACTCCTTGAAGATAATAAGGAGCATGTTCATTCAATCGGCTTTGGGACCTTTGATTTGAGCAAGCATACACCGGTTGCCAAAAATCCTGAAAAATTTGGCGTGACGTTTTATAAGAATCCTGAATGGGATTTGGCGCTTGATTATTACTTTACGGTCAAAGACGGATTGGGTGTTGAAGACGCTGAGCGGGTATTTGAAGAGTTTGAACGTGATCATTATGAAGGATGGGATCTCAAGATTTTCATTCGTGAATATGTGTTTCTCTATGTCGCTCATTTTGGCACGAACAAGATCCCTGAATTACAGTTCAAGATAGCGCCGGAGGACACGACGCTGGCTTCGGTCTCATGATGAGAGCGAATATGGATAAACACTGGAAGAATAGTCATGGCAAGATTGGCTTTGCTTTCCGCTTCTAATGATTGCCTTTCAATTGAAGCGGCTTTAACTCTGTAGGACCACACTATGTCATCGAGTTTAATCCAAGTCGACACATCGTCTGTTTCTCAAAAATCCAGAAAGACGATGAAGACAATGTTGCTCTTTCCTCCGGAATGGGTCCCGACTGCTCCCTATCTGGCCTTGCCGAGCCTCACGGCTGTACTTCGTGAACAGGGGCATCAGGTCATCCAAAAAGATATCAATATTGAAATGTACGATTGGTTTTTTACCGATACATTTCTCATTTGGGTAAAAATGCGGATGGATCAGCAACAAAAATTGCTTGAGCACATGGAACAGTCTGGCAAGCCATTATCTGAGCAAGAAACCGGACAACTGGATGTCCTCAAGGCGAAAGCTGAAGTGGATGTGATGGATTTGGCAAGTCGTGCGGAATGGGCGAAGTCCGTGACGCGTGGAGAAGAATTCTACGATGCAGAGAAACTCGAGTCTGCGTTGAATGTCTTTCGAGAAGTCATGCATTACATTTCGGCAGCCTACTATCCCGCCTCGCTTGTTTTTTACCCAATGGAAAGTAATTTAGGCTACCGGCCTGGTGTGTCCAAAGAGGTGTTTGCCTGTTTGGACGATGAACAAGTGAATGTCTACCGAGATGTCTGCCAACAATTAGTTCTTCCCGCAGTCAGCAAAGAAGCTCCTGATGTGGTTGGGGTATCGATTGGCACGCAAATGCAGCTCATGGCTGGTTTGACGTTTTGTAAAATGATCAAGGCGACGTTCCCGCATATTCATGTTACGGTCGGCGGGAATGTCATTACGCGGTTACAAGAAGAAATTTCCCAAAAAGAAGAATTTTTCATCGACCTTTTTGATTCCGCCATTATGTATGAAGGCGAACATGCCTTACTCTGGTTGCTGGAAGCCTTAGCCGGAGAACGAGAGTGGAGTGCTGTGCCGAATCTCATGTATCGAGGTCAGAAGGGTGTCCAGGTAAGCGAGGAGGTCTATACCGAAAAGACGACAGCGCTCCCGTTGCCGGACTTTGACGGGTTGCCGTTAGATTCCTATTTTGTGCCAGTTCGTATTCTGCCGTATCTGGCCACGCGCGGCTGTTATTGGGGGAAGTGTACGTTTTGTGATCATGGTCAGGGATATTTTGACCAGTATCGCGGAAAACCGGCTCATGACGTCATTCGTGAGGTCGCGGCATTAAAAGAAAAGTATCATGCCGAGCACTTTTTGTTTGCTGATGAATCCTATCCTCCTGCTCTCTTCAAGAAAGTCGTGCAGATGCTCGTTGAACAGGATGTCGGGATCAAATGGACAACCTTGATTCGATTCGAAGAATCATTACAAGATCCGGAAATTTGGAAACAGGCGGTCAAGGCCGGCTGTTGTACGCTCTACTATGGGATGGAATCGGCGAATGAGCGGGTACTTGAGCTCATGGATAAGCACGCGAAAAAAAGTGTGATTGAAAATAACTTACGAGAAGCTGCCAAAGCCGGGATCTGGAATCATGTGATGGCATTTTACGGGTTTCCAGGCGAGACCCGGGAAGAAGCCGAAGATACACGGCAATTCCTTCTCGATAATAAACAGTACATTCATTCAACGGAACTCTTCTACTTTGTCGCCTATCGCCATACACCCATGGTTCGTCAGCCTGAAAAATTCGGAATTACGATTCACAAACAAGAAGAATACGATATCCCATTAGATTATTATTACACGCTCAATGATCCAACTGGAGTGAGCTGCATCGATGCAATGCAGCTGTGTGAAGAGTTCTACCAAAATGACTTTGAACCCTGGGCTGTTCGAGTCAACGCGAGAGAACATGTCTTTCTGTATATTTCAAAATATGGTTCCAACTATCTTCCTCAAATCTATGCGACGAAAGCCGGCCGTGAGATTCAGCGAACTGATGGAGTGCAGGGTCTGATCACCTGGCCGATGACCAAAGCGGATTCTTCTGAAAAAGATGGCGATGCTGGGATGAGCCGGGTGGTGAGTCATGCGACGCCCTAATCTCGATGATGCTTCTAGGATACGGTTTTTTTCTCGTTGTGTAGCCAATCTTTGAGAACGTGATACGCCGAGTGAATTTCTTTGGTTTTGTCTTCTCCTTTTTTGTACATTTCCATGTATTTTTTCGGATTATTGGTCAAGCTGGCATAACGATTGGGATGCCACGTGTGCAGCAGCTTCCGGTATCGTTCGTTCAGCCGATCCTGGGTTATCGTTTGTGAAAGTTCAAAAAGCTCTAAGGCTTGTTGAATGCTGACAGTATTCATTGCTGATCCTCCAGAGAAATCCTCGCAAAGTAATTCTTCCTCTGTCAATAAATGGACGAGATCTTCTTTCTGTAGAAACATGAAACAGTCTCATGGCGTCTCTGGAAATTCTCTATCCATTCATAAGAAACTCAACGCTAAAAACTTTGCTGGTTTGAGTAGAATTCTGTATGATAGTTTAATCACGAAAGCCCATTCCAGGTTATTAATGCACACATAGAGGAATTGTCACTCGATTCTTCTCGGTCCAAGATGGACTCAACTACTCGCTACCTGCCTTTTTACCAAGCTGATGTCTTTACGGATGTGGCCTTTGGTGGCAATCCTGTTGCGGTGTTTCCTCAAGCCTTAGATCTATCAACTAGAGAATTTCAGCAGATTGCCAGAGAGATGAATCTTTCTGAGACGGTGTTTGTGTTGCCACCGAGTCAGTCTGACGCGAATTTTAAGCTTCGCATTTTTACTCCGACACATGAAATTCCATTTGCCGGCCATCCTGTGTTGGGAACGTGTTTTGTCTTGGGTTCGCAACGGGTTCTTGCCATTGAAGAACCCATCACACGTATACATTACGAGTGCAATATCGGGGTTTTCCCTGCCGAACTCTATGTTCTCAAGGGAACCATTGATCGGGTTGTGATGTCCCAGCCTGCGCCTCAATTTCTTGAAGTGGTTGAAAAGGTAGAAGATCAGTTTGATATCGCTCAGGCACTGGGTCTTAAGAATACCTCGGTCAACCATAGCCAGTTTCCCATTGAAGTTGTCTCCACCGGCTTGCCGGTTCTTATCGTCCCGATTCGATCGTTAACCGCAGTTAAATCGATCGTTCCTAATCATAATGCGATCATTGATATTTGTGAACGTTTTGGAACAAACGGCATCATGACCTACAGCTCGATGACCGTTGATGACGCCTCGACCGTCCACACGCGTATGTTTGCCTCACCAATTGGGATTGATGAAGATCCGGCAACGGGAAGTGCGAGCGGCGCGCTGGGAGCCTATCTAGTGAAAAATGGCGTCGTCGAGGTGGGCCCCACGACAGAAATTATCGCAGAACAAGGGTATGAAATCGATCGACCGTCACGAATCATCATTCAGGTATTTTCTGATGATGATATGATTCAATCCGTCAAAGTTGGAGGACAAGTGGTAATGGTGGCTGAAGGAAAGGTGATGTATTGAATGTTGTCAGAGTCAATTGTGCATTAAACTCCAATTCACTACTTTCGCATTTCGCCGACAATGTGCCCCATTTCTGGAAGGATCAGTTCTTCCATGGCAAGCTGTACAGCCCCTTTGGAGCCAGGGACTGAAAAAATCACCTTCCCTTTATAGAGTCCTGCCGTCGCTCGGCTCAACATGGCAGGTGAGCCGATTTCTTTGTAGCTCAAGTAGCGAAAAATCTCACCGAATCCGTCAAGTCGTTTTTCAAGTAACCCATCAATCGCTTCAAACGTCGCATCGCGGCGTGAGATGCCAGTTCCACCGTTGATGATAACGGTTTCTATCGAATCATTCGAGACCGCCTCGCTTAATAAGCGTCTAATTTCTTCCGGTTCGTCTTTGATGATCGTATAGGAACTCACACGATGCCGACGTTGGTTGAGTAGTTGTTGAATAAGTTGACCACTCGTATCCGTTTCTGGAGTACGAGTGTCGCTACAGGTAATGACCATGCATCCAATCTCATGAGGCCCCTGGTCTTTATGTTCAACGTGCGACGGATTTTCCGAATGACCAGGTGTCGGTGAACTGTGGGTGTGGGAATGATCAGGCATGGCTGTCCTAGACAATTACCCCCAGACGGCATCTGGCTTTAAGTCAGCGACAGGCTTTCCACCTTTAATATGCTCATCAAGGATTTTCGCCACATCAGTTTCTTTAACTTGTGAATACCAGGTTCCATCTGGGTAGACCACGACCGTTGGACCTTGTTCACAAGGTCCAAGGCATGTTGACCCCGATACCAAAACCTCACCTGGTTGCACCCCTCGTTCGATCAATCCCATATTTAAGGTCATGATGAGATTCTGAGATCCAGCAGCACCACATGACGGTTTAGGATGGCCTGGGGGACGAGAGTTTGTACAGACTAAGATATGATATTTAGGTTTCGGCATAAGAGATTCTCCTTTATTTGGAACTATGACTTAGGAATACGTGAATGGGTACATTCCTATGCGGTGATGGACGATAGGAAAACCATATCGTCCTAGGCTGGTTGTTAGCGAGGGCGAAAGATTTGCCACATTTCTAGACATTCATCCGGGAGCTTCCAATGTCGGACTCCAGTAAGAATCCAATCTAAATAATGTTCTTTAGCTTTAAATTTCCCTATGGCCAGTGCAAAATGAGTGATAACTAACTCTTTCTGTTCATCTTCTTTAACGACATTTACTTCTAAATGTCGAAATGCACCTTCAGGAAGGTCACCTTCAAATTTATCGAGTTCTGTAAGGTCTTCTTCCGTGATATCAAAGACGGCTCCCCAGACCCGCTCCCCTTGAGAAGGCATGATGGTGGCTAATCCACAGCGCCACTGTGAAGACCATCGAGAAAATTGAATAGTATGGTCAGGTAGATAGGCGTGATAGAGCCATTTGTGCTCCGGAGCTCGACGTTTTAGCTGAACGGGATTGAGATTGTCTGCATATACAAAAAATTTCATAGTATCAGTCGCAAGTCTAGTGAATATTACTGTGCGTCTACTATTACCACAGTGCCTTCTAGAATTGTCAAGAATATACAGACTTCTCGAGATTTTTTCAGGAGATTGGGAGATTAGTCCACTGAATAGGTAGTGTCAGGAGGAACGTCTGCCGACGGTGAAAAAGTACGGACTTTTGAAATCCTAAACATGTATAGAAGAAAAATCTTAGGATTTGAGCTTGAGAATTAATCTCTCATGCTCGGGATCAAGCTGCCATTCAAAGTTATTCAAAAAGTTTAGTCCTAAGAGACCGCTAATATTTTTCTGGGATAAGTTGGAAAAGTCCAGAATGGCAACCTGCAGGTTTTTGAGTTCTGCCTCGCCAGATCGAATTGTCTGGACTTGAGTGAGCCAAGCGGTGGTGGTCCCATTGGCTGTTTCGGCCGAAATCGGTGCATAGCGTGGATCAGCCGTCAGGCCCATGTCAAAAGCTAAGTTCTCGGATAGGCTGGTCACGGTAGCGCCCGTATCGACGAGTAGGTTGGCAGAGTATAGCCCATTGAGTTCAACGGCAATGATCCATCCTCCTCCAATTTTTTCGAGTGGAACAATGACGTCTTCTTCAAAATCACTCGTTACTGTCGTTGTCTGTTTCTTGGAATTGGATAGCGCGGCCGCAACGGTATCGAGATCAAGGTTTTCTAATGTCTCAGGTCCCCATCCCCATTGTTTCAAGACATAGTGCTGACCTAATACAAGAATGGCGAAAACGATAGCCCAGCGAATGAAGGGAGTATTCATCATTGACATATTCAATGGGATTATTTGTTTCTGTCGAGGTCAGGACGGATTCATGAAGTGATAATAAACCTACCGTTCTCCTCGGTTGATCAATTCCAGTGCTTAATTCTTTCATGTGGAATTTCCTAGCCTTCTTCGCGAGTGACGTAAGTATTTTGTTCCGTAAATGGTAGAATATCTAGAAGGTTTTTTCTGTGATTTCGTCAAAATTGCCTAGAACAAAGGAAATTCTTGCCTGGTATATTGGTGTTTCTCTTAGTATTCGCAAATCCTGCTGAATCTTCTTCAATATTCCCAGTTCCTCATCCTTGGCATAAAGCTTGAACCAGATCTCATCGAACGGCGTCTGTCCGTGCAGATTGATTTTCGTCATTATGGCCGATTCAATGAATTTCCAATACTTGGTGTCGGTCATTACCCTCAGTTTGTCAGACTGGCGCGACTGGACTTGGACACCTCTCAAGCAAACGTCGATAGGGTTACTCGGGTGCTCGTGTTGATGGCATGTCAAAAGCCTGAGGCCTTTCGGTTTATTGCGTCCAAGTCTGCCTACTTCTCATGATTTGGATTCGCGATAAGGTGCTCTTGAGCGACGAATCGCAGGATAAGTAATCCAATGGTTTCAAGGAATAGTTCGAGAAGTTTTGTGTGTTTTTTATGAAGAATAACGTGAGCGTAAAACACGCAAGACGTGGGACTGGAGTGAATGAACGCGGTTCAGTATTCGTCGAATTTTCTCTTATTGCTGTCAGTCTATCCTTGTTGATTGCCCTGGTTGTTGATGTGGCACGAATGGTTTTCGTCTCTCAACTGTTACAAGAGACAGTCAGAGTCGCAGCTCGAGAGCTTTCCCTGTTTCCGTTGTCTCCAGTCATGACGTTTGAACAAGCGCTACAATACCCGCAAGTGAAGAGTCGAATATATGATTCTGCAGCGTTAGTCATTGAAATCGATCACTTTACAGACTCCTACCGACTGGAAAAGTTTTTAGATGGATTGCCAATTGTCAATCGCATGCTTCGTCCCTTAATGAACGTTGAACACATCATGCTCGACGGAAGTACACGAAAAGTTCTTCGTTTTCCAGGAATTCTCGTACAAGACCGTACAGGGCAATCCGACTTGAATTCCTGGTCTGTCAATGTGCCATATGGAGGACTGACGGGTGGGGCGAATGGTGAACATCTCAATTGGAAGCCGGTCTTGGAGGAGGTCAGAGGAAATCCTGAAGATCCGAACTCTGGATCATTTAGCTTGCAGCCATCTCAACAGGGAGCACTTGCAGGCCTCGTCGCGTTACGAATCAATTATCCATTTCAGCCAATGTTTATGAATTGGCTTCCCCAATCTGTCCTGCCGGACTCTGTGACCATTTCGTCTGCAGGAAACTCCTCTTTTTCATCTGATCCTCCTGAGGCTCGTGAACGACAAGTCGGAGAACCGTCTTTTACACATACGCCAAATCGTGACAGTTCCCGCTTAAATATCCATGGCACATTGAAGGAGTATCCGCATGTTCTCTCTGCTCAAGCCGTTTTTCGGCGAGAAGTATTTCAGTAACTATCTATTGATGTGAAGAGTGTTCAGGGAGATGCGTCAGGTCATGAACAGTTATCTGCCAGTAGCCACGGGGACGACGAAATTATGATTTTTCTCGCCATCACAGTTTTGGCTTGGACCATTCTGAGTATTGGCATGGTGGGAGTGGAGTGGGGATATGGTGCATGGGCACAAGCTCGTTTATACACGACCGCTCAATTTTTAGTTCTCGACTCATTTTCCCGTACCCAAAATCAAATGAAGAAAGAAGCGATTGTCAGAATGATCATGGGCAACAATTCAACGACAAAAGTGGAAGAAATCTTTTCCAGCCCGGGCGTCACCCAAATACGACTCGCCAAAGATATTGGATGGCCGTTACCGTCATTATTGAGAGGAAATACTGTTCATCAACCATCCACCGTTTTGGGAGTTGTCAGCTCAGCTACGGCGCAATTGCTTCCCGCTAGGCAGGTTGGCTTGCCGCAATCAGGTCATAACAGGCTACTCGGTGCCTTGCCCTGCACTTTAGGCAAAGCGGCTTGGGAGTCCATGCCTGATCAGACCCCGGTCGCTGTGCTGGTCAATTCATTAGGCGAAATCTATTTTCAAGGAAAGAATATTGGTCAGTTTGGTCAGCTCCTGACACATATCGGACAGGCTGTGTCTGATCCTCAGGCACTCCAACCCCTGCAAGTACGTCTCGAAGGATATGTTCCAATTTTCACAAAAATTGGAAAGATTAATCGTGTGGTAGGGTTTGGACGTGTTCAAATGTACGGCACCTATCCCCATGTGTGGCTTCGCAAGCAAGTGAGCACGACAAGGAGTCACAATGCATCGACACAGTTAACCGGTGAGCGACCAAGGTTACGTCAACAAGATCTTGCCCAAGTGTTTTCCATCAATCGCAAACTCCAGGGAGCCGTCCTTGCTCCCACTCTCATCTAAGGGAAACAGAATGGATCAGAATATACAGATTTTAGTCGTTGGTGAAGATGAAGGATTGCAGGGAGAATTTGAGGCTGCCCTTCAAGGTGTGAGTCATCGTCATTGCATCACGTCCTATGCATCTGACTATCGGCGAGCTGAAGAAATGGCATTGAATCGGCAACCAAATTTAATTTGTGTTGATATGGAAAAAAACTTTGATGACCTCAAGAGGTTTACTCATGAGATGCATCAGATGCTCCCAGAAACGACAGTAGCTGCGATGTATCGGCCGGATCAATTTAGCGGTGAGCGCTCAGAGAGTGCAGTGGTGATCGATGGGGTTCGCGCAAAAATTCAAGATTTCTTACGACATCCACTGTCGAGTACAGAACTGAGGCAATTACTTGATCGTCTGTATACTCCTCGGATCGCGACACCGGCATCTTCGGGGAAGTTAGTTTCTTTTGTGAGTAATAAAGGGGGGGTCGGGAAGTCCACATTAGCCGTCAATGCGGCCTGCCTTCTTGCGACACGCCATCCAGGCCGAGTCTTATTGATCGACGCCTCTCTTCAACTTGGCGTGTGTTCTGTCATGCTCGATATGCTCCCCACGACATCGTTGGTCGATGCCGTGAGAGAGAAAGACCGTTTAGACGAAACCTTGCTTCGTCAACTCACGACAAGCCACACCTGTGGACTTCAAGTATTAGCGGCTCCAAGTGATGCCCTAGAGGGTTCGGAGATTGATGACGAAGCCGTTTATCGCATATTGAATTTTGCACGGCGTGCATTTGACTATGTCATTATTGATACCTTCCCCATTCTTGATAGTACGGTGTTATCAGTCCTTGATCTTTCGGATCTCGTGTATATCGTGATGCAGGGAACGGCACCCAACGTGATCGCGACGTCCAAGTTTCTTCCGATTTTAGAAGGACTTGGAGTGGGGAGAGAAAAGCAGCGGCTGCTTCTGAATCAAAATTATCGATCATTTACGGGTAATCTGAGTCCTGCGGATATTGCAGAACGTTTAACGCGGCAATTTGATTATATATTTCCGTACCAAAAAGGAATCTTAGCGGCGGCCAATGCCGGAATTCCTTATAGTCTTGGAGGGGCAACTCGATTTGGCTTTTCCCGAAGCCTGATGCAGCTTATTGCTGAGATCGAACTGTTGAATACTTCCACGACTAGGCATCGGCTCAAGGCTCACACTGAACCAGGCTGGCAGTATCTTGTAGAACTTATGGGGAGATGGTGGCGTGGATAAGTCTGAAGACGAAAAGGCCATGGGCGCAAGGCAATTCTATCGAGAGCGCCTTAATCGATCATTTACTGCTGGCCTTGCCGCACGAATTCGGACAACACGAAGAACTTCTTCGACCAGTTTTCTCGGTGATGTGCCAGAAAAAGAGAGAAGAGTCTTACAGCGGCCTCAGGCTAATTACATTACCATTAAATCAATGCTGCAGGAACGTATGTTGTTGGAAATTGGTGAGCAAAACCTCTATGGCGGAAGCAGTCAAGACGTGACTCGTGCCATTCAGGATTTTACCGCACGCATTCTGACTCAAGAACACATTCCACTTAATGAGGAGGAGCGCCGTAGTCTTGCCGATGAATTAACGGAAGAAACCATCGGATTAGGTCCACTGGCTCCCTTGTTAACAGATCCTGCGGTTACCGACATTCTTGTGAATGGTCCTGAACATGTCTATGTCGAGCGATTCGGTCGACTGGAACGGACGGAAGTCAAATTTTTGAATCGCGAGCATATTGCTAGAGTGATTGAGCGAATTGCCGCGCAGATGGGGCGACGCATTGATGCATCATGGCCCATGGCCGACTTACGTCTCACTGATGGAACTCGGGTCAATGCGACCTTACCTCCAGTCTCGACTGACAGTCCGACATTATCCATACGACGATTTGGTCGACAGCGGTTACGAAAGCATGATCTGTTGATGTTGGAAATGATGTCCTCCGAAATGGCCTTGTTTTTAGACTTTGCGGTTCGCGCGAAACGAAATATTCTCATATCTGGTGGAACGGGAGCGGGGAAATCGACCTTGCTTGGTGCCATGGTGGAATCTATTCCTGCTTGTGAACGAATCGTCACCATTGAAGACACGGTGGAATTGAACCTCGATCAAGAACATGTCGTGCGTTTGGAAAATCGACCGGCCAATGTAGAAGGGCGAGGGAAAATCAGCACACGGGATCTGTTGATTAATACACTGCGTATGCGGCCCGATCGTATTATTGTCGGCGAAGTTCGCGGCGATGAAGCGGTCGATATGCTGCAAGCCTTAAATACTGGCCATGAAGGTAGTATGAGCACCATCCATGCGAACTCACCTCCTGACGCCTTGTCACGTTTGGAGACGATGGTCATGATGGCTGGTTCAGATTTGCCGTCTTTTGCTATTCGAGAACAAATTATTTCAGCCATTCATTTGGTTGTTCATGTTCGACGTTTTGAAGATGGTTTGCGACGTGTTGAGGGAATTTCCGAAGTCGTTGGTCGTGAAGGTACGAACATTCTCATGCAGAATATTTTCCACTATCAACGCCCTGGCGTTCAAAATCCAGGTGGACAGGGATACTTTATTTCCAGTGGTGTTGTTCCCAAGATGCTTTCCCACTTTGAGGAATTAGGCTTCGCGGTCCCTCTTTCGTTATTTGAGTTGAAGCATCATCATGCAGTGGTATGAAGTCAGCCTTCTCATCGTTTTTCTTGGGTTGGCATGCGTCGCCAGCTATGCCTGGCGAGATATTCAAATCAGACGCCGCTATGTTCGACGATTGGATGGGTTCTTCTCTTCCATTCGTGAACCACTTCATCAACGACGAATTCATACGTTTCCCAGACGATATCGGTTTGTTCCGCTCTTCTTGGGTGGAGCCATTTTTGTATTATTGATTCTTGGGGAGGTTCCGCTCCCGTTTGCCTGTGCTGCGGGATTACTTTCAGGGGTGGTGGGATATCTAATTGAGACTCATATTATTCAACGGCAATTAAATGCAATCGAACACCAATTAGCTGATTCCATCGATCTCATCCTCAGCCTTTTACAAAGTGGCATGACTTTACCGAAAGCATTAGAAGCGGCTATGCACGAGACAAAGCACCCATTTAAACATTACCTTGCCGATATGGTTGGAAGGATACGTTTAGGCGATGATCCGTCCACGGTGATTCAGCAACTGGCCAAACAAATCCCTCTGGAAACATTTCAATTATTTTCCTCGGTACTCTCGGTTCAATGGTGGAGTGGAGGCAGTTTGTCAACGACTCTCGTAAATGTCAGTGCGATTGTGCGAAGTCGAATAGAATTAGATCAACGAATCAGAACGCAAAGCGTCGAGTCGCAACTGTCTGTCCTCTCCATTCTCCTGATCACCTATGGGCTTTCGTTCATGATGTGGCATGTCAATCCCACGAGCATGGAGACGTTTTTATTCTCAACAATCGGATCGTACCTTGGAGCTGGGGCTATCATTGCCCAGACTATCGGGATTATATGGATTTCTAAGTTAAGTGAAATCAAGTATTAAGACCAAGCGATGATTCACTCGATTATTATTCTGACGCTCACCTTGAGTGCTCTGATCTGTGGCATGAGCATTCTTTCCTTATATCGTCGTCAACAAAGTTTAAAGCGGATCGTCGAGTTTTCTGTGTCGTTGAGAGGCGAAGACGTCACAAGTTCAAGAGAACGCCGAAGTTGGCTAAGGCGATGGCTTGTCTTGTCTGGGTTTCGTCATTCTTCGGCACCTTTCTTGTTTCTCAGTTCCATGGTGCTCTCGACCTGGATAGGCCTTGCCTTTCTCTTAATGTTGTACTATTTCGAAATCATGAATGCATTTACACAATCGATTGCGAGGGTGCCAGGTAGTTTCGGATGGGGATTAGAGGTCATGGTATCGGGTCTTCCGTGGATCCTGTTTTGTCTTGTCGGGGGAAGTCCGATTTTTGTCGTCAGAGGTATACGTCAAAAACGTGTGAGAGAT
>BQIX01000047.1 GCA_021604145.1 Nitrospirales bacterium | reverse complement strand
CTCTATCTGTTGAATAACTTGACCTCGTGATACGTCGGACAAAAATGCACTCATCAGAATAATTGCTTCACCTGCTAATTCTGTCTCTTTTTTTATGTACATGTATCCAAAAAATTAAATGATTCATGAAGATGTGAAACCCTCAACGCAATGAATTTTGGCATGAACACAATCAAAGCCTCCCTCCCGTGAGTCGAAAAGATGAATTGCTCGAATTGTGGGCGTACCGACTGGAACTCTGACCTACCGTGCGCCAGGAATTGTCTGACCGAAGGGTTTGAAGATTGACTTGAATAGACGCAATCTTCCAGTCACTGTATTTGCTGAGATCGACGTTTTTATACCAATGCGAATTATCAGAGGCACAAAACTTTCCTCCAACTTTTGTCTCAAGGAGGTCTCCGTCAATCGAGAAATATTTAATCTGCAATCGGGCACAAGCACTCGCAGCATTGTTAATGTGCATGGTGCCAGTCACACGAGGTGTGATTTTCCCGCCACTCCATGACCACGTCACATCACCAGACTCTGTCGGAGCGCCGAGGGCAAAGGATTTGCCACCAAAATCAAACCCATCTTCAGTAATCTTGACTTTATGATGAATAGTTTTGAGTTTCACAGTCTCAGACCCAATGATGGTCCAGTCTTTACTCGCGGTTTTCTTTTCAATAGAAACCTTAAGCTCATTCAGTTTATTGCTGTCGTACGGATCAAGAGAGACCGACCACGATTGTCGACTATCCCCTATCGCACAGACTTCCCCACCATATTTCGAGAGCAGGAAGACATGGCCCTCCGCATAGAAATCCATGCGCATGCGGCCGCAGAGCCCTCCAGCATCTTTCAAGTCCAGCTCGCCCGAAAGACTAGGCCGTACCTCTCCGTCGTCGATACTCCAGAGCACACGGCCATCAAAGATAAATTTATTCTCTTTAATCTTTACCTTGACTGCTGAGTCGTCAATCGTCTGAGCATTTGCCTGTTGCGGTGTCCATACAAGACACAACACGCATACCGCCATGACCATCACCGAGAGCCAGATAAACTGAGCCATCGAGTGAACGATGGGCTGATCCAAAACATGATTATTGATACGCATGATTCCCTCCTTTTGATGTATAAATTTTTATGTTGATTGGGTAAGTACAAATATTCATCACCATACTTTCCTTTCTCTCAATATGAATCCTTAGCTGGCCTTGGCTTGCACCATGACAATCGCACATAAGATGAACGCGACTGACGTCAATTTGACCGGGATGGAAGTTGTTTGAAGCAACAAGGTGTCGTGAGACTCCTGACTCATCGCCTTCCATCGTTCCGAAATCAAGAGCAATCCGCTGCTAAACAACATCACAAATAGCGGAAGGCTACATTCCACCACCGCCACAAAGGATACCGATGGTCCAATATCCGTCGCGCGCTGCGAGGCCAACACTGCTGCAAGTTGAAGAAGTTCTGCCAAGAGAAAAATTTTCCAGAAACGCCGACACAATCCGACAATGCGCTGGAGCCGTGTCCGTTGGAGACTACAGATAAACAGCGCCGTCATGAATGTACCCATCGCAAACAGCACGATTCCATTCCAGTATGCTATGCGCTCGAACACCCAGGCCTGTAAAACCATCGTTAGGGAAATACTCAGAACTGCGAGGGTTAACCACGCAGTTGCCTGTCGATGGAGACGGGAGAAGTGATACCGAATCAACACAAGAATACCGAGCACGGCAAGGACAATGGCGACGTAAGAAATCGGCGCCAAGCGTTCACCGAGCATGCCAAACGCCATGACCGGAACAACGAACACCGTTAACGTATTAAAGATCTCCGAACAGGTCGCATCGTTGATCGTAAAGAGTGCTCGAAAAACGAAATAGAGGTGAAGGAAATAACACATGCCGGCTAATAGGGCAGGCCAAGCTAAGGAAAACGTCACCGCTTCCCAGCTGCCCGGTTCCACACATAGCAGAGCGAGCGGAAGGACACAGAAGAGCCCAGAGATGATCGGCCCATCTGACGGATACTGAAAAACACGCTCGCCAATACAACACACATCAATCAAACAAGACACCGCCCACAATGCAGGTGTAAGCCCTGCCAGCAATAGCCAATTATTCCAAAATAGAAAATCCATCGAATCGTTCCCTTGAATATTTTAAAAATATGAATGATGACTGCCTCTATAAGACCGTTAAAACTTTCCACTTTCTCATGCAAACCACAAAAATTTGAGTGAGAAGTTCCATCATTTACAGGAAAAGCAACATGAGTGCCGCACGGCATTTCTTATCACTGACAGAAAGAAAACTATTCAAACATGTGAATTTTTATAAAAATTCCTGATTATGGAATTAAAACAACAGAAAGGTTTTACATGCCGGCTGACCTATTTCGTCACACCTCAACCAAAGAGTATGTGACTCAAAATAAGACAGTCGTTAGCGGAGAGAAGGGAAAGAAATAAGAGAGAGTATTGAGAAACCAGATCCGACATTCATGTGTCAAAATTTTTGAATCATGCTGACATGATGTGGGAGGGATAGCAAATCCACGAATTACCACATCGAACGAATACATAGGCATCATGGTGAGAATCGTCATACCAAGCCTATCGCGAAAAGTTCACAGGCATCGGGACTTCTCAGTATGCTCCTGAATTCTGTTTTAGGATATGTATACTGCACTCACTCGTTCATCATGACGTGTAAATAGATTTTGATTTCGCGAAACTGTACTTTTTCCGAGGGCTTGGGTAGCATAGCCGCGCTATGGGTAATGGAGACCTCAACTGGATCGTGAATTTTATCTGGGGCATCGCAGACGATGTGCTTCGGGACTTGTATGTCCGAGGGAAGTACCGGGATGTGATACTCCCGATGACCGTCCTTCGCCGGTTCGACGCGGTATTAGAGCCGACAAAGCAAGCGGTCCTCGAGATGAAGGCCTCGCTCGACAAGTCGAAAGTCATCCATCAAGATCAAGCACTACGACAAGCAGCTGGCCAGGCCTTTTACAACACGTCGAATTTCACCTTGCGCGACCTTAAGGCTCGGGCCAGCCGGCAACAACTCAAATCCGACTTTGAAGCGTATCTTGATGGGTTCTCGCCGAACGTTCAGGACATTCTCGAAAATTTCGAATTCCGTAACCAGGTTCCACGGCTTTCAAAAGCCGACGCGCTTGGCTCGTTGATCGAAAAGCTTCTCTCGCCGGATATAAATCTAAGCCCTCATCCTGTGAAGAAGGCAGATGGCTCGATAAAGCTCCCCGGCCTCGACAATCATGCGATGGGAACACTCTTCGAGGAACTTGTGCGTCGGTTCAACGAAGAAAACAATGAAGAGGCAGGTGAACACTGGACACCGCGAGATGCCGTCAAACTCATGGCTCAACTGATATTCCTTCCAATTGTCGATAAGATCGAATCCGGCACGTACTTGCTCTACGACGGAGCCTGTGGAACCGGCGGCATGCTGACGGTCGCTGAAGAAACGTTGCAGAACCTCGCCACTCCCCACGGCAAACAAGTGGCCACTCACCTCTACGGGCAGGAAATCAATGGGGAGACGTACGCGATCTGCAAAGCCGACTTGCTGCTCAAAGGCGAAGGCGACGCGGCGGACAACATCGTCGGGGGACCGGAGCACTCGACCCTCTCAAACGACGCATTTCCCTCACGCGAATTTGATTTCATGCTCAGTAATCCGCCCTATGGGAAGAGCTGGAAAAGTGACCAGGAACGCATGGGTGGGAAAAAGGATATCAAGGACCCGCGATTTGTCATCGAGCATGCGGACGATCCGGAGTTCTCACTCATCACTCGCTCGAGCGACGGCCAAATGCTCTTTCTGGCCAACATGCTGAGCAAGATGAAACATCGCACCAAACTGGGCAGCCGTATTGCCGAAGTCCACAACGGCAGTTCGCTCTTTACCGGAGATGCTGGGCAAGGTGAAAGCAACATCCGCCGGTGGATCATCGAAAACGACTGGTTGGAAGCCATTGTTGCCCTGCCTCTGAACATGTTCTACAACACCGGCATTGCGACCTACATCTGGGTCCTCACGAACCGGAAACCCGAACAGCGCAAGGGTACGGTACAACTTATCGACGCCACCCAATGGTTTAAGCCATTGCGTAAAAACCTTGGCAAAAAGAACTGCGAACTGTCGGATGAAGATATTCAACGCATTTGCGACACCTTTATCGACTTCAAAGATACTGAACAGTCGAAAGTCTTCCCCAACAAGGCTTTCGGCTATTGGAAGGTAACCGTCGAACGACCGGTGCGCATCAAGGGCATCGAACCAGACCGTGTGTATTCTGCCAAGGAAATTAAAACACTCAAAGAACGTTCCGAGCGTGCAGAGGACGCGCCGCCGGTCATCAAGAAAATCCATAAGAAAGGCACGAAACCTGATCCACTTCGAGGTTTGTTCGAAGTCAAGATTGACGGCAAGCCCGTCGTGATGGAGTACGAGCCAGATTCTGAATTGCGCGACACTGAGCAAATCCCACTATTAGAAGATGGCGGCATCGAGGCATTTCTACAACGAGAAGTCCTATCCCACGTCCCTGACGCCTGGTACGTTCCAGACAGTGTGAAAACCGGTTATGAAATCAGCTTTACGCGGTACTTTTACAAGCCAAAACCATTGCGTACCCTGGAAGAAATCCGCACTGATATCCTTGCATTGGAAAAAGAAACGGAGGGACTATTGGAGGAGATCATTGGAAAGTAGCGAGCAATCCGTTATGAAACCCTGCCTTTTATAAGACTCCAATTACTCTCCATAATAAACGCAGCCTTTAATCTGGACACTTCCATCACTTATATTAAAGAAAACGTGAGACCAAACGGAGAATTTCGGCCCAGTCTCTGGCAACGGCCATCGGATGTTCGAACCTCGCCACGCAATAAATTATTTAAACTATTGGCGGCCACTTACCCGATCAATCGGTTGCATTTTTATTCTACCGGGGTATAGTGGTGAGTAACAAAACCCGCCAAGGCTATGCTCTTCCGAGTACCCTCAAACCGGCGGGTTACTTTTTCATCACTGTTTGATGGAACACCACTTCTCTTATTCTACCTTGATTACTCTTGCAGAATGGCCTTTCATCACAAACGTGCGATCGGCATTGGCATTTCAACTTAAGCCAAATGTTTTCTCTGACACCATAACGACTACAATCGCGCTGGCGATCTTCAAACTACAACCTTTAGATACACTGGAAGAATTCCTGGCTGACATGCACGCACTAGAGAAGGAAACGGAGGGCCTGCTCGATGCGGTACTCAATTGAAAACGCTAATTAAACCCAATCTGAAGCATCGGAAAAGATCTCATGGCTAGAACGAAGAAACCGTTTGTGGCCCGCACCGACGAAGAGATTCGGAGGATCATGTTACGATATTTCTATGATCGCAACAAAAACGCCACAAGCATGATGGGCAAGAAGGGTTCTGCAGTTAAAACCAGCGATTTAAAATCAGAATTGAAGGCTGCGCATGGTCTGTTGCAAAAAGAAGTGCAGAGCAATTTGACCTATCTGTTGAGTCAGGGATGGGTTGAAGAAAAACCCATTGCAAAGACCTTCACGCCAAAAGGTGGCAGCGTTGTTTCATCGGTCACTAATTACTACGTCATCACAGCGGCTGGGATCGACAAGATTGATGGGCCAGGAGAATTCACAATGGACAAGTTCCACGGCATTAAAATTGAGGCTACCGGCCAAAACATCATCACGGTCGGCGATGGCAATCAGATCGATTCGAAATTCGGCAATATCGGGGAAGCTTTAGCAGATCTGCGAAAAGCTATAACGGACGCAGATGTCGCGGAGGCGGAAAAGCTCACCTACGTAGCAGACATTGAGACAATACAGTCTCAATTAGCAAAGCCAGCACCCAATCGAAACATCGTTACAGCGGCATGGGAAACCGTCAAGGGAGCCTCCGCGATTAACGGTTGCGCAACATTCGTCACAAGGGTCGCGTCATTAATTGGCGAGTTTATTTCATAGCGACATACCGCTTTGCAACCTAGTAGTTGAACTATCATGAATTTTAAGTTGCGACCCTATTCTGCGTACAAGAATTCCGGCGTGCCATGGTTGGGGAAGGTGCCGAAGCATTGGGAAGTACGGAAGTTGCGAGGGATCTTGCGACGTGTCACAGAACGGAATCGGCCCGATCTACCGCTGCTATCCGTGGTTCGCGAGAGAGGTGTTATTCGTCGTGACATCACGAACGAGGCTGAGAACCATAACTACATTCCTGACGATCTCACCAATTACAAAGTTGTCCAGGTAGGGCAGTTCGCCATGAATAAGATGAAGGCATGGCAAGGGTCATATGGCGTGTCCCAATTCAAGGGTATTGTCAGTCCGGCCTACTACGTCTTCAATCTGTCAGGAGTTGACGGGCGGTTCTTTCACTCAGCGATTCGCTCACGCGCATACGTCCCATCTTTTACCCAGGCCTCCGATGGTGTCCGTACTGGCCAGTGGGATCTAGCGGAAGCTCGCATGCGGGAGATTGGATTTGCAATTCCGTCCCTTTCCGAACAAACCGCCATCGTTCGTTTTCTCGATCACTATGACCGGAAGATTCGGCGGTATATTCGGGCCAAGCAGAAGCTGATCAAACTACTGGAGGAGCAGAAGCAGGCGATCATCCATCGTGCCGTCACTCGTGGCCTCGATCCCAACGTCCGTCTCAAGCCCTCCGGCGTAGACTGGCTCGGCGATATCCCGGAGCATTGGGAAGTGAGGCGATTGAAAGAAGTTACGACTCCTATTGAGCAAGGTTGGTCGCCACAATGTGATGCTTGGTCAGCAGCAGAACATGAATGGGGAGTTCTCAAAGTTGGTTGTGTCAACGGTGATAAATTTGACGAGGGCCAAAACAAAAAACTTCCCTCTACGCTAACACCGATTCCGGAACTAGAAGTTCAGGACGGTGATATCCTTGTAAGCAGAGCCAATACACGTGAACTTCTCGGGCTTGCTACTCTGGTAGTTAATCCACGCCAAAGGCTAATGCTTTGCGACAAGCTGTTTCGATTCCGAGTAAAGTCCAAACGGATCGATCCTCAATTTCTTGTATATGCAATTAGGCAAAAAACAAGTCGTGCCCAAATCGAAAGCAGCACAAATGGCGCCAGCGATTCTATGCAGAATATTGGACAGGATGTTGTCCGGAACCTCTGGCTCTCTTTACCTTCCTTGGATGAGCAGCGAAAAATTCTCGTAAGACTTGAGGTGCAGACATCCGCGATCGTGACCACAATAGCTCAAGCCCATCAGGAAATCTCCCTCCTCCGCGAATACCGTACCCGGCTGATTGCCGACGTGGTTACTGGCAAGCTGGACGTGCGCGAAGCAGCGGCGAATCTGCCTGAAGACGCGGAAAAAGATAATATATCCGAAGAATTTGAAGAGCCAATAGAAGAGAGAGAAGAAGCTATTGATTCTGAGCTGGAGACGAGTCTTGGCGACTAAGCACCAGGGACAAAAAACGAGATCGGGGCAATCGTCAGCCAGAGCTAGTAGAGATAGCGGCAAAAGTTCTGGTGGGAAAGTGGTGTTTTATCGGTCGCCGGATGGGAAGGTTGCGCTCGATGTCACACTTTCGGAAGACACGGTTTGGCTGAATCAAAAGCAAATGTCGTTGTTGTTCGGTAAAAATACCGACACCATTGGGCTGCATATCCGCAATGTCTTCAAAGAAGGAGAATTGAAAGAACGGGCAACAACCGAGGAATCCTCGGTTGTTCAATGGGAAGGTTGAGGAAGCGGAAGGGTGGAGTGATATGGACAACGAGACCGACGCAATGGATGAACCGGAAGATTGAGTATGCCGGTACCTGCAGAGCCAAAGATTTATCACATTGTCCATGCTGACCGGTTGCCCTCGATCATTTCCGACGGTTGGCTCTGGTGTGACGCGGAAATTGTTCGATCTCCTCCTCCTGGCACAACAATTGGGATGAATCACATTAAACAGCGACGCCTCAACGAGTTGAGCTTAAACAGCCATCCCGGGTTGTTTGTCGGTGACTGTGTGCCCTTCTATTTCTGCCCGCGATCAGTCATGCTATATCTAATTCATAAAGCTAATGATGCTGAGCTAACTTATGTAGGAGGGCAAGATCCTATAGTACACCTTGAGGCAGATTTTTATGGGACAATTTCGTGGGCCGAGCAAAACAGACTGCGTTGGGCGTTTACCCTTTCGAATGCGGGTTCAGGTTACTTTGAAGACCGGTGTGATCTCTCGCGATTAGATGAAATTGATTGGAACGCAGTTCATGCAATAAGCTGGAGTCACCGCAAGGAAGGCAAACAAGCCGAATTCCTAATAGAAAAACAGTTCCCTTGGGAATTGATCACGCGTATTGGTGTATGCTCTTATTCAATTTACGAACAAGTCACGACGGCATTACGAGCTGCTGAGTATAAACCGGGTGTCGAAATACGATCGGAATGGTATTATTGAGATAATGGGAGGTTGTTATGATCGCTTACAAAAAAGGTGACATCCTCACTGAAGACGTCGAGGCCCTCGTGAATACCGTCAACTGCGTTGGCGTCATGGGACGCGGCATCGCCCTACAATTTAAGAATGCGTTTCCTGGAAATTTCAATGCCTATGCTGTTTCCTGTAAACGGAATGAGGTCCAACCAGGTCGCATGTTTGTCTTTGAAACCAACCAACTGACGAATCCACGCTATATCATTAATTTCCCAACCAAACGCCATTGGAAAGGTAAGAGCCGGTTGGAAGATATCGATGCGGGTCTCATCGCACTGACAAAGGAAATTCGTACGCGCCATATCCAATCGATAGCAATACCACCTCTAGGAAGCGGACTGGGAGGTTTGAAATGGACGCAAGTGCGCCCACGTATCGAAGCCGCGCTGAAGGAGATCAGCGACCTCAATGTTGTGATTTTTGAGCCGGGAGGGTCGGCAATAGATAAGCGAGTTAACCACTCGACGGATGTACCTCAACTGACTCCGACTCGAGCGGCGCTGGTTGGCCTCATGGATCGGTACCTTCGTGGTTTATTGGATCCGTTCGTGACGTTACTGGAAATTCATAAACTCATGTATTTTATGAAAAATGCTGGAGAGCCATTGGATCGATTGAATTTTCAAAAAGGTCCTTATGGCCCCTATGCTGAAAATCTTCGACATGTATTGAACTCCGTCGAAGGACACTTGATATCTGGCTACGCCGATGGAGGTGATAGGCCGGATAAGCAGCTTCAGCTTGTCCCCGGTGCGTTGGACGATGTGAATGCCTTCCTCAAAAAACAACCTGATACTCAGACCCACCTAGAACGAGTTTCCGATCTCGTAGAAGGATTCGAATCACCCTTTGGCTTGGAATTACTGTCTACGGTTCACTGGGTAGCCACTCAAGAACCGGTTCAATCGATAGACGACGTGGTCACGAAAACCCACGCCTGGAGTGATCGCAAGCAACAGTTCTCCAGACGCCAGATCGAGCTTGCCATGAACGTGCTCTCACAGAAACACTGGCTTGAGAACGTGAGTGTATCGAATCAGGTATGACCACCGACACCAGCGAACGTGGCTTCGAACGGTTAATCTGCACGGCCCTGACCGGCCATCCGTGCGACCCATTACCCCCAGGAGTCGAAACGCACGAACGGCCTGCTGTCTACGGTGCTGGATGGATTGGCGGACAGGCCCATGACTATGATCGTGAATATTGTGTAGACCTGGCGAAACTTTCAAATTTCTTACAAGAGACGCGACCCGAGGTCTATGAAGCCTTGGATCTTCAACACGATAGTCCGACTCGCCGAAAGTTCCTAGCGCGCCTCCAAGGTGAGATCACGAAGCGAGGCACGATCGATGTCTTGCGAACCGGCATCAAGCATGGACCATACCATCTCGACCTTTTCTACGGAACACCCTCGCCTGGTAATGTGAAAGCGCAGAAGCAGTATGCCGCTAACCGCTTCAGCGTCACCCGTCAACTTCGCTACAGCCGAGAAGAGACTCAGCTTGCCCTCGATCTTGCCCTGTTCATCAATGGTTTGCCGATTGTCACGTTCGAACTCAAAAATAGTTTAACAAAGCAGACTGTCGCGGATGCGATCCAACAGTACCAACGCGATCGTGATCCTCGTGAAAAACTCTTCGAGTTTGGTCGTTGTATCGTGCATTTTGCTGTCGACGACCACGAGGTGTACTTCTGCACGTACCTAAAGGGGAAAGCTTCCTGGTTTCTGCCATTTAACCAAGGATGGGTGGATGGAGCAGGCAATCCGCCCAATCCAAATGGCCTTAAGACCGACTATTTGTGGAAGCACATCCTTACCCGTGACGCATTGACCAATATCCTTGAAAACTATGCACAGGTTGTTACGACAAAAGATGAAAAAACCGGACGCAAAAAGAAAGTGCAGATCTGGCCGCGCTTTCATCAACTCGATGTGGTGCGCACACTCTTAGCGGATGCCGGTCGTCATGGCGCAGGGAAACGCTATCTGATTCAGCATTCTGCCGGAAGTGGCAAGTCAAATTCAATCGCCTGGCTTGCGCATCAATTGATCGGTCTGGAAAAGGATAGCGCGATTGTCTTTGATTCGATCATTGTCGTCACCGATCGGCGCATTTTGGATAAACAGATCCGGGATACCATTAAACAGTTTGCACAGGTTAGCGCAACGGTGGGGCATGCCGAGCGTTCTGGTGACCTTCGCAAGTATATCGCGGAGGGAAAGAAGATCATTATCTCCACGGTGCAGAAATTCCCGTTTATCTTGGACGAGATCGGTGCCGATCACCGGGGTCGCCGTTTTGCCATTATCATTGACGAAGCGCACTCCAGTCAGGGCGGACGGACCTCGGCGAAGATGTCCCTTTCTTTATCAGAGGCTGGAGCGGAACCCGGCGAGGAAGAGGAGCTGGAAGACAAGATCAACCGGCTCATCGAAGCGAAAAAACTCTTGCCCAACGCCAGCTACTTTGCCTTCACCGCAACCCCGAAAAACAAGACCTTG
The DNA here is from genome assembly GCA_021604145.1 of Nitrospirales bacterium. Taxonomy (GTDB): domain Bacteria; phylum Nitrospirota; class Nitrospiria; order Nitrospirales; family UBA8639; genus JAGQKC01. The sequence continues at coordinate 3,631 of BQIX01000047.1, read as the reverse complement.
GAGATTTTCGGCGAGCCGGATCCGCAACCGGACGGGAAGGTGCGTCACCGCCCGTTTCACAGTTATACGATGAAACAGGCGATCCAAGAGGGTTTCATCCTGGACGTGCTGCGACATTACACCTCTGTGAACAGTTACTATCGACTCGTCAAGACCACCGAAGGCGACCCGGAATTCGACACGAAACGTGCAAAAAAGAAGCTACGACGATATGTGGAGAATCACGATCACGCGATTCGACTCAAAGCCGAGATCATGGTGGATCACTTTCACGAGCAGGTCTTGGCCCTCAACAAAATTGGCGGACAGGCACGAGCGATGGTCGTGACAGGGAGTATTGAACGCGCAATTCAGTATTATCACGAAATCAGCAGCTATCTGGGGGAACGCAAGAGCCGGTACCGTGCCATTGTCGCCTTTTCAGGGGAGCATGACTATGGGGGGACAAAGGTCACCGAGGCATCCATGAATGGCTTTCCATCGAATACAATTGCCGACAAGATCCAAGAAGATCCCTATCGATTCCTTATCTGCGCCGACAAGTTCCAGACCGGCTACGACGAGCCACTCTTGCACACCATGTATGTGGATAAGGTGCTCTCCGATATCAAAGCGGTGCAGACGCTCTCACGGTTGAATCGTGCACATCCGAAAAAGCACGATGTGTTTGTCCTCGATTTCATAAATGATACGGATACAATTCGAGACGCCTTCGCCAATTATTATCGGACGACGATCCTTTCGGAAGAAACCGACCCAAATAAGTTGCACGACCTCAAAGCCAAACTCGATGGGTATCAGGTTTATACAGATATTCAGCTCGCCGAGCTTGTGACATTTTATCTTGACGGTGCAGACCGCGATCGTCTTGACCCGATCCTCGACGCCTGCGTCGCTGTCTACAATGCTCAGCTCGATGAAGATGGCCAGGTGGAGTTTAAAGGTAAAGCAAAGGCATTTACACGAACCTATGGGTTTCTCACCCAGGTTCTGCCCTACACGAATAGTGATTGGGAGAAACTTTCAATCTTTTTAAACTTTCTGATCCCGAAGCTGCCGGCACCGGTTGAGGAGGATTTATCAAAAGGCATTCTCGATTCTATCGATATGGACAGTTATCGAGTTGAGAAACAAGCAACGATGCACATTCAGCTTCCGGATGCAGATTCAGCTATCACACCAGTCCCAACAGCAGGTGGGGGAGGCAAGACTGAGCCCGAACTTGACCGTCTTTCAAACATCATCAAAACCTTCAACGATCAGTTCGGAAACATTGCTTGGACAGATACTGACCGTGTGCACAAGCTGATCACGGAGGACATACCAAACCGCGTTTCGGCTGACACCGCCTACCAAAATGCTATTCAGAATTCAGATAAACAAAATGCCCGCATCGAACACGACAAGGCATTAGCACGCGTAATGACGGCTGTGCTGAAGGATGACACCGAACTCTTTAAGCAATTTATGGACAACGATTCATTCCGACGCTGGATGACGGATATGATCTTCGGGCTAACTTACGAGAAAAAAGCGGGTTAAGCTTAGAGAGAGACAAACCACATCTGACATAGGCCACAATCTATACACGATACAAAGCGGCGCTTGTTAAATTGAATTGTTGCTAATGACCTATCGAGACTTGATGCAACTCGCCAATGGTTATGCCGACTCCAAAGTCTTGCTCGTCGCCAATGAACTGGGCGTCTTCACAGCTCTTGGAAAGACGAAGCATACCGCTGAAGAGGTTGCGCAATCCTGTCGCTCTGACCTGGAAGGCATGCGCTTACTCTTAAACGCTCTGACGGGACTCGGATTGATTCATCTGCGCGCGGGGAAATATTGGAACACAACCCTTGCACGAAAATTTCTTGACGCGAAGAGCCCAACGGCCATCACTAATCTGCTGTGGTTACTGAACCATCATTGGTCGAATTGGACCGATATGGCGGTGACGATTAAAAATGGGCGCTTCGGGTGGACGTCTCTGACCGAAACTCCAAGTTTTCGTCGACGATTTGCGTTAGCGATGGAAGAGCGAAGCCTGGCCTTGGGTCCACTCACCGTTCGGACCTGTCGAATGCCGCGTGGAGCCACAAGGTTTTTTGACTTGGCCTGTGGCTCCGGAGCCTATTCCATTGCTCTCGCACAACGCTATCCCAAATTGAGCGGTGTGCTTATTGATCAGTCAGTCTCAGTCGCGAGACGTTTAATCAAACACCAAGGCTTTGAACATCGTCTGTCCGTTTGCAAAGGCAATGTCTTTTCAGCACCCTTCCCAAAAGACAGTGATGCCGCATTAGCCGCGAATATCTTTCATGATTTTAATGCACAAGAAAATCAACTCCTCCTTCGTCGGATTCGAGACGCGCTCCGACCTGGAGGGAAAGTGTTTATCGTGGAGTTTTTCCTCGATAACACGGAAGCCAAGCCGGTTGAGGCAACGGTCTTTTCCCTCCTCATGTACGCCTTTACGGACACAGGAAGGTGTTATAGCTGGTCGGAAGTTGAGACGTGGTTACAATCTGAGGGGTTTGGGAAATTTCGACGGCACCCGATTACAGGAAGCATCGGCACGCTAGAAGCGACTAAGCGGTGATAGCATTCTCAACAGGATGACGAGACTGGTGTCGACCCAAGTCGTGCATGATAGTCTTGGAGATGGCGTCGAGTGGGAATGAGCAGCCGTGGAGGCATCTGGGAACAGACGTCTCGGCTGAACGAAACAGGTCTTTGGTATTTTCTGATTCCAAGCGCGGCCTCGGCAATTCCCCAATACAGGTTTTCAATCCATTTGGATTGTTTCACGGCATCCAAGTATTGATACAGGACTTTCCGCTCCCGAATGGCTCCTCGAAAAGCATCCTTAATCTCCACCAATAAATCTTCCTCGGCATGCGTCCGTTGGTAAACCCCTTCAGCGATATGACTCAATGAAATAAAGTCTTGCAGATCGAATCGAGCATCAATGTCCTGGGTCTGTTCTCGATACGCATCCCAATCGGTGGTGAAATGCAATCGCTCCAGCAATCCCAGGAAGTCATGTAGGGTAATTTCTTCCACCGTCTCAAAGGCTCGGGACAGGCGAATTTTCACAAACGACCGCCGCTCATACGTATGATGTGGGAAATGATACGTGCAGGACAGCTCTTGAAGTCGACCGGAGTTGTCATATCTATGGTGTTGATATTCAAACTCGTGAGGAATGGTGACACCATGAGCCTCAAGCGCCACTAAATATCGAGGCAAGAAATCTTCATAGAAAGGCCCACCCTGCTCCTCGATGGGGGTATTGGGAGGACTTCCAATCGCCAGCGTCAAGCGGGCAAAGGGCATGCGGGTATAGCCATCCTCTTGAACGGCAAAATTGAATCCACCCCACGGCCCCACATCCAATAAGGTTTCATACCCCTGCTTAGCTAATTCATGTTCCGTTTCGAGAGAAAGACGCTGCCACCATTGAATAAGCGTCCCGATGTGTACGTGACGCTCTCGAAATAAGGGAACCGATGGTGTTGTCTGACAACTGACAGTCGAATGAATCCGTGTTTGCAGTTTTAGGACTTCCCACTCAATCGCCTGAGTTAATGAGCCGTGTCGGTAGGGAATCGTGGAAAGACCTTCACATTCC
>BQIX01000046.1 GCA_021604145.1 Nitrospirales bacterium | reverse complement strand
ACGCCCACCACTCTTCTGTCATCATTTCACTCTCTTTCATACCAATCGGTAAGAGCCGTTTCATGAACCACCTCGCAAATGACATATAAATACGTAAGGACTCCATACTCCGTATAACCTGAGCAAAGGATATGCCGAAGGAATCGTGAAGCCGTCATTGACAAGGACATTGAGATTCCTTCTGGCTTTCAGTATGTTGCACGGGGTTTTGCTGCCAGTTGGATCCGCTAGCGTGACGTCACGTCTTCATGAGTTATGGCGTTTTCTGACACGCCGTTGTGACTCATGACACCTGAAACGGAGGGAAAGATCATACGCAGAAAAGGATAAGCGAAACACGTAATCGCAACGACATGAGTTACTGAGGCTAGTGCATATCAAATCGATAAATAAGACCGGCATCAAGCTCTGCCCCGGTTCCACCGAATGGTGCCCCAACGACAAGACGCTTGCCATATGCAAAAAGCATTTCTCCAAACACATCACTGGCTCCAGTTGACGGAAGAGGACCACCAAGCCTGTGAAGAAGTTTCCCGGTATCCTGATCAAAGACATACACCACGCCACCTTCAATTTTCCCGGTTTCATGAATTCGGTCACCAGGAGCGGCAACCACTAAATAGTCTTCGAGAAGTGCGACTGATTGCCCAAAACGTGCGCGTTCCGTTGGGCTGGGATTGTGTAAGATATGTAACAAGTCCCCAGACTGAACCTCAAAAAGATACGCTACGCCTTCTTCACGGTAGCGATCATGAAAACCAAGGGCTCCGATCAAAACCACTCGGGCATTTGCAGCCAATGCCCATCCAAACATTAAGGAACTCGAAGGGTTTGGAGGTTTAAAGGTGCGTACCAGATTTCCTGTTTTTGCATTATAGAGATACACCACTCCGGCCTCGTGCTGAGCAACATGTCCAAACGGTGCACTGACAAATATGGACGGACCGACCAACGCCACAGCATGTCCAAACTGCGTCGGCAGTTTGGCGTCATCAGCCATCGAATGCAATGTCCGCTGTAAGACCCCAGTGGTTTCATCAAACAGATAGGCCGCACCGGCACGAAACACTGTTGATGTACTCGCTTGAGGATCACCAACCAATATTCGATTACCCTGAACAGCTAAGACATGACCAAACACCCCGCTTGTCGGCTGAGGATTATCTAACGTGAACCGCAATGCGGTCGTTTTTCGGTCAAAGACATACACCGCGCCGGTTTGTGTTCTTACCGCATCTCGCCCATGCGGGGCCCCGACAATGACACGCTGTTCAGTGAGTGCCACAGATTGACCAAACAACGCCCCCGTCGTCCCGATTGGAATGTCATAGGTATGCACTAATTGCCCCCGGGCATTAAAGAGATACGTCTGACCGGAATCTTGTCCGGCACCGTTCGCATACGGAGCTCCCACTAACACCTGCCCGCGGGACTCCATCGCGGACATCCCAAAGCCATCGAGAAGTCGCGGTGTGGGATGATGAACAGTCGCAACAGGCTGTTTCAACATCGTCTTTGGCTTCAAGTCCTCAGACTGTGCCCACAAAGACATCCCAAGGATCAATCCCAAGATGGAAATCAGTTGCACCCCAAGACGAATCATAGTCCTCATCAGACCATGAACATTGAGAGACATGCAAGACATGATGACAAAGACAACATGTAGAATAGCAACAAGAGTATTGGATGCGGTTCATGTACGTGTGTTAAAAACGGAATCGAGAATTTGGCATAATACAAGAAACAGTCAGTGCCATCTCTTTGGCAATGAACAGTGAGTTGCGCATCTTTCCGGTCAACAACATCAAATGCTGATGTTCCCAGATGCCTTGTCTTCACCAATACTGATGCGTCTTGGGCGATTTCAGCTTAAGCTCATTCAGGCCTGAGTTTCCTCTTCAACCTGAGAGAGATACAATGATCTGGCGACCACTCGGCAAGATGTCCATTCCGCCCACAACCTGTTGCGACATCCGACAGACACATCGCGCTCTAAGAACGGAAAAAAATAACATGACGTCTGACACTCACAACTCATATTAAAAGGACAAGACATCATGTCTCGAAACCAGCATCAAGGATTAGCGATTGTGACAGGCGGCTCTCGAGGAATCGGAGCCGAATATGCCCAAAGACTTGCAGACCGTGGCTACCCACTCTTACTGGTCGGAAGGGATAAGGATCAACTACACCAAGTCAGGGAAAGGCTCATACGTGATTATCACGTAGAGGTCATCGCCGAATGCTTGGATCTTTCTGTCGCTGGAGCGTCCCACCAACTCTTTGCGCTTGCCCAGCAACACAAGACGCATATAGACATGCTGGTTAATAATGCAGGCTTTGGCATGTACGGGGCATTTACGGACATGCCAATGTCACGCATTCGAGAAATGCTTCAACTCCATATCAATACCGTTGTCGAAAGCACACGACTTTTTTTGCCGGCCATGATTGAACGCCGATCAGGGGCCATTATCAATGTCGCATCAGTGGCTGGGTTCCTCCCCATTCCCTTTATGGCTGAGTATGCCGCCACCAAAGCGTTTCTGATTTCTTTTTCCGAAGCGCTCGCCGAAGAAGTGCGAGAAGCAGGAATCACGATTCAAACCTGCTGCCCAGGTTCCACCGATACAAATTTTCACAACACCGCAGGTCATCGCCCAGCCAATCCATTGGGATCGCAGACGGTTCAAGACGTGGTGCAGGCATCTCTCACGGGTCTCGACAAACACCACTCTCGCATTACCGTTGGATGGCAAGGTTGGCTATCCGATAGGTTCTCGCGGTTTCTCCCGCGGACGATGATGATTCGAATGGCCGGGAATCAAGTGAAACCACGAACAAGAGATTGACCTACCTCACTCCTCCTCACTGCCCGACACACCACACACTGATGGCAGATCCATACCAAAAACTCAACAGCTCTGTTAGGCCTAATCCCTTTTTGTACGCCGAAGAGTGGATTCGTCATCATGAACGCACCATACCGAAATAGACGCTGAAGCCACGTTTCACTGAACTGACAGATCACCAGATTCAGTCTAAAAGTAACGTATGGGACATTACAGCCTATTGCATGTCGTTCTTTTCCGTTATGCACATCGTACATTAGCCAATAGATTCAACAAATTAAGGATAATCAATCTTCAACGGATAACAACCGATGAGATATAGGAATAGAAGCGACTTCAGATAAATAAAAATATCTACGTATTTTCATCAACACCTCAATTGACTGACAAACACTATTGAGAAGGACATGTTGTACCCAATGCAACGTCGAGGCAATCAATCGTGACGTATCTGAAAATTTTCTGCCTTACAGGACTCTTCTGTCTTCTGACAGGATGTCTCGTGACCCCGACTGTCCTGACTAGGACAGAAATAGACACACGGGTTGATCGTGATCTCCAACAACTCACCAGCAATCAGGCACCTGTCCTCGAGCCGATTGATCTCTACGAGGCGATGGCTCGTGCACTGAAATACAATCTCGAAGCCAAAGTTGAAGTTATGAAAACCATGCTGGCGCATCAAAATCTTGATCTGGCACACTACGATCTTTTGCCACGACTCGTCGCGAATACCGGTTATGATGGGAGAAGCAATTTCAGCGGCGCTCGCAGCCGGTCCTTACTTAGCGGACAAACATCGTTAGAACCATCAACATCCTCAGATAAAAACCTGTTCAGCGCAGACCTGTCATTAAGCTGGGATGTCCTAGATTTTGGGTTGTCCTATGTTCGCGCCCAACAAGCAGCCGATGACGTGTTAATTGCGGAAGAAGAGAAACGTCGTGTCGCCCATCGAGTCGTGCAAGACGTTCGCAAGGCTTACTGGCGTGCAGTAAGTGCCGATCGCATGTTAGGCCCATTGGCCCATCTTGATGATTGGGTCACTAAAGCGCTCAAGAACGCGCGAGCCATCCATCAGCGTCGTTTAGATTCGCCGCTGGCCTCTCTCCAATACCAACGAGAACTCATGACGACGCACAACGAAATTCAAAAGCTGCATCACAAATTATCTTTGGCCAGAATTGATCTGGCTACACTCATGAATCTTTCACCGGGAGAAACCTATGAACTCGTGCTACCCGAGCACCCGGCTACCATACCGAACATGACGATTGCTCTGGAAACGTTAGAACGACAGGCATTGGAAAATCGACCTGAACTGAGAACCATCGATTATCGTAAACGCATCCAGGCCAAAGAAACGAAAGCGGCCATCTTGGAACTGTTGCCAAATCTCAATTTGCAATTCGGACCAAACTACAATAGCAACTCATTTCTGTTTAACAATCATTGGCTGACGTACGGGGCCAAGGTGAGTTGGAATCTTTTGAACCTGTTCAGACATCCCGCGCATTTCAAAATGCTCGAAGCCCAAAAGGAAGTGCTAGATGCGCAAAGCCTCGCCTTAACCATGGCGGTCATGACACAAGTCCATGTCAGCATGGCACAGCTTACCGCCGCCCAATTGGAAGTGTACAACACCAAACGCTACCACGAGACACAGCAGAAGATTAGTGAACAGGTGCAAACGTTTTGGGTCACCAAGCGATTGAGCGAACAGACCGTCATTCGAGAACGGCTGAATAACTTGCTTGCTGAAATTCGATATTATGTGGCCATGGCTGACCTTGAAGCCGCCTACGCCAACCTCTTGGGGGCTGTCGGCGAAGACCCCATCCCGCTCGTGACACCAGACTCTAGTATGACCGAATTAGCCAACGCCTTACGTTCGCGCTGGGAGATGCTAGTCGAAATGGCTGAGACCGACAAAGGCACAACACAACCGTCATGAATCGTCGATTGAAATACGCTCTTCACCTCATCGCAATCCTGAACGTTTTCGGACTCATTTTTCTGCTCATCACGCCGACAATGTCCGAAGCAAAGAGCACGCCGCCTCTGCAGACCCAGGCCTCAGAGTTAGACACCATTCGCGGAATCATCAAACCCGCTGTCAGTGCAACGATTTCCAGTGAAATCCAAGCACGGATCAGTCACCTTCCGTTTAAAGACGGGCAACGCTTTCGTAAAGGTCAAATATTGGTGCAGTTCGATTGTTCAAAGTACAAAGCCGAACTCCATGCCGCACGAGCAGAATATGAAGCCAGACTTAAGACGTTAGAAAATAACTTGGAGCTATTAAAGCTCAACGCCATAGGACAGTTAGAAGTGGATATTTCCAAGGTTGACATTAAAAAAGCGATCGCATCCATCTATATGGCAAAAATCAATATCACACACTGCCGTATTCGAGCTCCCTTCTCTGGAAGAGTCGTCAAAACACTGGTGAACCAATATGAAAGCGTCAATCCATATGATGAACTGTTCAGCATCCTGGATGATCGTCGCTTTGAAATTGAACTCATTCTGCCGTCATCTTCATTGCGTTGGCTGAAAAAGGGCATGCCCTTTCAATTTACCGTTGACGAAACCCAAGAGACGTTCAAGGCCCGTGTGACTGAACTCGGAGCAAGCATTGACCCGGTCAGCCAGACCATTCGTGTGACGAGTGTATTTCTCAACTCAGGAAAATCCATCTTGTCCGGGATGAGCGGCAGCGCCACATTCCCAGACAATCCCGAAAATCTCACATCGTCCCAAGCAAACAAAGGCCAGACACAACCTTCGAGACTCATGAGGCGGACCAATCGGAGCCAATCCCTCTCAACCATAAAACAGTAACAAATATCGTCAAACTCATCTACCGCGACATCGCACGATAACATTTCACCATGACTATGAAACAGGATTCCAAACACTGCGTAATCGAAAAGGAAGCCGAACAGACCTCGCCTGCGCCGGCTCAGCCTATCTCTTCCTCAAACGAGCAGCCACAACATGGTCCGCCACTTGAAAGTCAGGCCATTTTCACCTTACTTCAGCTTGAGCCTCAAGCTCGATCAGCGCAAAGCGTCAAAGAACTTCACTTTCTTATCGTGAATGAAACACGACGGCTTCTTCCGTATCGACAAGCATTCGTCTTCAAGGCAGGAACGACACCCCAAAAACCCTGTCGCCTTGAAGCCGCCTCCAGTGTTCCCATTGTCCAACGCGAGGCTCCACTCACTCAGTGGCTGGAACGCACCCTGCACACATTACGACACAAAGAAGACTATCGAACCACACAACGCTTTTCTGAGGCCGACTGTTCATCTGCGATCAAATCCGACTGGAAGGATTTTTCATTTTCTCATGTCTTATGGTGCCCCTTTTCCTTACCTGACCACACATTCCTTGGAGGCCTCTGGCTTGGGAAAGACGTTCCATGGCAGGAGAGTGAAGCCATAGTAGCTCAACGACTCTCTGATACCTATGCCCATGCGTGGGGAGCCTTACTCGGCAAAAAATCAGTTGTCACGTATAGACGAATCTCTTCAAGGTGGCTCTGGCTTGCGCTCGCGATGAGTCTATTGGTCATGGCCCTGCCCATTCATATGTCCACCCTCGCCCCTGTCGAGATTGTGGCCAAAGATCCGGCTATTGTCAGTGCGCCGATGGAAGGGATGATTGCTGAAATCATTGTTTCTCCAAATTCACCGGTCACGAAAGGCCAAACGATTTTCACCTATGAAGACACCACGCTTCGCAATCAATATCTCGTCGCAGAGCAAAACCTCTCTAAAGCCATCGTGGAATATCGAAAAGCCACACAGCAAGCCTTGTCAGAGGTAGAACATGAAACGCACGTCTCGCTACTCAAAGCGGACGTACAGTTGCGGGAAACCGAACGCGATTACGCGCTGGAGCGTCTCAATCAAATTGAGGTTCGGGCGACTCAATCAGGACTACTCTTATACTCAGATCAATCCGACTGGAGCGGCCGTCCCATCAAAGCCGGAGAACGCATCATGGAGATTGCCAATCCTGAACAGATTGAATTGAAAATTGATCTTCCCGTTGAAGACGCCATTGTCTTGAAAGAACAAGCCGACATTGAGGTCTTTCTTGATGCGAAACCTCTCGAAACATTAACCGCGACGCTCACCCACGCTAGCTATCAAGCCGTCCCATTACCTGAGCACATCCTGGCGTATCGAGTCACTGGGACGTTACAGCAGATCCCGCCTGATATTCGAATCGGATGGCGGGGCACGGCCAAAATTTACGGTGATCAAACAACCGTCTTCTTTCTGTTATTTCGACGTCCCCTCTCGACGATCCGGCAAATGTTGGGGTACTAAATGTCACAGAACGCTCAACCAGATCTCCCACTGCCTCCCTTGCGAGATGATATCCAAGTTGTCAAAGGCATGCCGACACTCCAGGGAGAGTCGACCTGGACCATGATCGATCCTATAAGAAATACATACTTTCAAATTGGATGGGGAGCCTTCCAAATCCTCTCGCGATGGAACGCCGGAACGCCGGAACAACTCGTAAAAAGAGTCGAAGCCGAAACAACCTATCCCGTCATCCAAGAAGAAGTCCAAGCCTTCATCGCGTTTCTTTACGACAACCATTTAACTCAACAACCTCAAGATGGCGGGACGGCATCATTCATCGCGAAAGCTGACGCGGACAAACAGCATTGGCTCAAAGCCCTCATGCATCATTACCTCTTTTTTAAAATTCCGTTAGTACGGCCAGATCACCTGCTCCGGGCCACATTGCCCTATATCACCCCCTTGATGACCAACACCTTTGCAGCCGTCATCCTCGGCATCGGCCTTCTCGGTCTGTACCTCGTCAGTCGTCAATGGGAGACGTTCACCAACACCTTTGTCTACCTCTTCACTTGGGAGGGCATGGCGGCATTGAGCCTCGCGCTTTGCGGCATAAAGATCTTGCATGAATTAGGGCATGCGTATACCACCACTCGATACGGATGCCGGGTCCATACCATGGGTGTCGCCTTTTTGGTGCTGTTTCCGGTGTTGTACACAGACACGACGGATACCTGGCGCCTGACATCCCGCCGACAACGGTTGTTTATTGGAGCGGCTGGGATCATCACGGAACTCGGGATTGCCATGTGTGCGACCTTTCTCTGGAATTTTTTGCCAGACGGCATGATTCGCAGCATGGCCTTTATCTTAGCCACCACGAGCTGGATGATGTCACTCACCATCAACCTCAATCCGCTGTTACGGTTTGACGGCTACTACTTGCTCTCCGACTTCCTCGGCATACCGAATCTTCAACAACGGGCCTTTGCGTTTGGTTGCTGGAAACTCCGAGAACTACTCTTCGGCCTTGACATGACTCCCCCTGAACAGACCACGCCGCGTGTTCGACACATCCTCATCCTTTATGCCTGGTCTGTCTGGGTGTTTAGGTTTTTTCTTTTTCTGGGAATTGCCGTCCTCGTCTATTATTTCTTCTTTAAACTCTTGGGCATCATCTTGTTTGCACTCGAAATTGTGTATTTCATCATACGGCCAATCGTTCACGAAATCCTTGTGTGGTGGAAACTGAGAGCACACACACGACGACCGTATCGAGCCTGGATATCGGCGGCCCTGCTGACGCTGACCGTGATGGCCCTGTGCATTCCCTGGCAAACGCGAGTCGCCATTCCAGCCATACGACACACCAAAGTGCATACGACCATCTTTGCTCCGGGGTCAGCCCAAGTGATGGAAGCCAAGATCCGAAATGGACAAACCGTTAGTAAAGGGGAAATCCTGGCGCAATTGGATTCTCCCGATATTCAACAACAGCTCCATCAAACACACACGCGCATCGAAGCGTTAACCCTGCAACTGCGAACACGGACCAAAAACCCGAAAGGCCTGGCTGATACGCACGTCCTCAATGAAGAACTCAACACCGAACGATCCAAATATCAGGGACTGCTGGAGATGCACGAGAATCTCGAACTCAAAGCCCCGTTTTCTGGAATCGTGGTCGATGTTCAAAGTTCACTGCACCCTGAACGATGGATCAATGAACAATTGCCGCTGGCGAGAATTATTCAACCGGATCATCTGGAACTTGTGGCGTTGACTCCCGAAACGGAACTCTCTCGCCTACAGATTGGTCAAATCGCGGCGTTTATTCCCGATGATCTGACACGTCCTATTGAACAGGCAACCATTACGGACATTCGGCATGTTGATGAAGCCACGCTAGACATTCCATACCTCGCTTCTGTGTTTGGCGGTAACATTCCGGTACGTGAAGATGCCGACGGGAATCTTCTTCCCGAAACCGCGATGTACCGTGTAACACTGACACCTCAGCCTGTTCAATTACGAGACAATCAAGTCGTCAAAGGCCTCGTTCATGTCCAAGGAAATCCGCAAAGTCTTATCGAACGAATCCGAGATCTGATCATGCGTGTCCTGATACGAGAAATGGGATTTTAATCAGCCCTTGCTGAATGTGCCTCATATCTCGAAGACTCATCATTCTCTGGAACCGCAAGATTATTTACCATTCTTCAAGCATCGACTTCTGACGTGACTGTCTTTCTCACCTCTTAATAGCCGTTTCTGGATTTCTCCGCTTGTTACAGCATCACCGTATTTCATGAATTCGAGGCTCGCAAAATATCCGTCAACTTCATCATGGGCCGACCGAAGAGAAAAGAGAAGAGTGATCTCAAACAGAGAGAGAACAGACCTCTGCCTGACATGTCAGCAGCATGTCCGGCAGAACTCCAGCAAAGACGTTGAGCTTGACCAATAAGTCTCACAATCTCACAACAAGTCACTGGACATCATACAACGATGCGTACAAAAAGACAGGCTCGGCAAAACGTTTCACTAAAGACGAGTCAGCCAAAATCTTACTTAAATAATCAGCACCATCAAGACACTGGACGGCTGACTGAGTCATTACTGGTCCTAGAACCACGTGTGTTGTTTGACGGGGCTGCACTCATCACTGGCGCGGAAGTCGCCAATGAACAACTCGCCCAACAAGAAGCCGAGACACCGAATACCTCTGAACCCCAAGCACAAGAGGCCCCAAACAAGACACATTCTCAAAAAACCGTATTCGACTCTCTCATGACGTTGGAGACGCCGTCGGATCGACGAGAACTCGTGTTTCTCGACACCAGTATTGAGGAGTATCAACGCCTGCTCGCAGGTATAAATCTCAATGCGGAAATCGTGCTATTGGATACGACGCGCGATGGAATCGAACAAATTGCCAATGCCCTACGCACCCGCACTGGGATTGATGCCATCCATCTCATCTCCCACGGCAGTCAAGGGGAACTACAGCTCGGAACAGGGAGACTCACGCTGAATTCCATGACTGGAGAATATGCGGATGAGCTCTCAGTGATCAAGCAAGCGCTATCCAACGATGCAGACCTTCTTATTTATGGATGCAACTTCGGTGAAGGGCAAACTGGACAAGCCGCGGCAACACGCTTAGCTCAACTGACGGGTGCGGACATCGCCGCCAGCAACGACCGTACCGGCAGCGCCGCGCTTGGCGGCGATTGGGATCTGGAAGTCGCCACAGGACGGATCGAGACTGCGACAGCGGTTGCGGAAGCGGCCCAAGCCAACTGGGCCGGGGTCTTGGATATTACCAGCGATTTAGTCGCACACTACGAATTCGATGAGGGGGCAGGCACGACGGCCACCGACTCCACCGCCAACAGTAACGACGGCACCCACCAAGGCTCGCCCTCACATGTGGCCGGCAAGATTGGGAGCGGAGCATTAGACCTCTCCACGGACACCGGGAGCAATAGCCGGGTGGAAGTCGCAGACGACACGTCGCTGGACTTTGGCAGCGGCGATTTTACCGTCGCCTTCTGGTACAATTCGACGCAGACGCCGGGTGGCGCAACTCGAGTACTTGGACAATACGCCGGCACTAATGGATGGATTTTCTTTACCAATAACGTTCCACATCTTTCGTTCTCGGTCGACGGAGATTCGGGTTTAAGGACAGCTTTTTTCGACACACCTGATGATGGCAACTGGCACCATATTGTTGGCGTACGGAATGGCAATGACATTGAACTCTTCATTGACGGTGCCTCAGTGCACGACGTCGATTCGGGTGCTACTATCGGGAATATCGATAATACAGAAACTCTCTTTTTGGGTTCCAACACGAGTACCGATTTTGATGGAAAACTCGATGACATCCGACTCTACGATCGAGCGCTCTCATCTGCGGACATCACCGAACTTTATAACTATACTGGAAACACGGCTCCATCCATTACCAACCTGGGCGACGATGCCCTGGCCTATACCGAAGGCGACGGCGCGGTAGTCATCGATCAAAGCACAAATGCTGTGGTCACTGATGCCGACTCTGCCGATTTCGATACCGGCACCCTGACTGTCTCGTTTACCGCCGGCAGTGACAGTGCCGAAGACGTGCTGGCTATTCAGAACCAAGGCACCGGCGCCGGGCAGATTGGGGTCAGTGGCTCGAACGTCACCTATGCCGGCACCACCATCGGCACCTTCACCGGGGGTACCAGCGGCACCAATCTCGTCATTACGCTCAACAGCAACGCCGATGCCGCCGCCGTCACGGCGCTCGTCCAAAACATTACCTATGAGAACACTGACACGGACAATCCCACCACCGGGGTGCGCACCGTCCGCTACGTCCTCACCGACGGCGACGGCGGGACCAGCGCCAATTACGACTCCACCGTTACCGTCAACGCTGAAAACGATGCACCGGCAAACACGGTTCCGGGGGCACAAATGGTCAATGAAGACACGGCCCTCATCTTTAACGCCGCGAATGGTAACCTGATTTCGATCAGCGATGCTGATGCGGGCAACAATCCCTTACGCGTCACCTTAACCGCCACCAACGGCACCGTGACCCTTTCGCAAACCACTGATCTCACATTTAACACTGGAGACGGCACAGCCGACGCCACGATAGTCTTTGAAGGCACACTCGCCAATATCAATGCCGCCCTGGACGGAATTAGTTTTCTTGGGGACCAAAACTTCACCGGTGCCGCTAACATCCAAATTATCACCGACGACCTCACACTCACCTCACTGAACGAAGACACGAGCCTGCTTGGCTACTACACATTTGATGACACTGGCGATCTTGGCAATGACGATAGCCCTGCGGGAGGCCAGAATGGGACCACGAATGGCGCCGTCACCAACAACGATGCCACACGTGGGAATGTTCTTTCTCTGGACGGAAATGATGACTATATCGATATTACAGGAGCCAGCGCATTGTTTGGTTCGCCAGCCGACCTTACGCTATCCGCATGGGTCAACTATTCCAGTGCTGATACATTAGGCGGCGAAGTCATTTCGCTTGGCAACAACGTCATGCTTCGTGTTGATAATGGAGTCAGAGGGGTCACGGGAGTGTTTTTCGATGGCACGACTTGGCAGTATATCGACTCCAGTATGAGCCTTGCCGACGGTAATTGGCATCATATTGCGTTCACATTCGATGATGCAGGCAATGCCCAGGCGCTCTACATCAATGGAGTCTTAGCGGGTTCAGGAAACGCTACCGAATCCATCACGTATAACCAGGGAGCCAATACCCGAATCGGAGCCAATGCCAGCGACACCGACAATGATTTTGATTTCAATGGTTTGATTGATGACGCCCGGATTTATGATCGAGCACTGACAGCCACCGAAATAGCGAATTTAGCGTTGGAAGCCCCCTCGACCGATACAGACAATATTGCCATCACTGTCAACGCTGTTAACGATACAGCCTCCGTGACTAATCTCTCTGGCGATACGTTAGCTTATACCGAAGGCGATGGCGCAGCGATTATTGAACAAGGTGATGATGTGGTAGTCACCGATGTCGACTCGGCTGACTTCGATACGGGAAGTCTCACCGTCCAGTTTACATCTGGCAGCGACTCGGCCGAAGACGTGCTGGCGATTCAGAACGTCGGCACTGGTGCCGGCCAAATTAGCGTCAGTGGCAGTGCCGTCAGTTATGAAGGCATCCAGATTGGCACGTTCACCGGCGGCAGTAGCGGCAGCAACTTGGTCATTACCTTCGATAGTGATGCTACCCCCACCGCCACCACCGCGTTAATTAAGAATATAACCTACCAAAACACTGACACCGATAATCCGACGACCGGTTCGCGGTCAGTTCGCTTCACTTTAAACGACGGCGACGGTGGGGCAACCATTCGCAACACTACCGTCACCTTTGCCGCCGCCAATGACGTCCCCGTTATCACCAACTTGGGCGGCGATACCCTGGCCTATACCGAAGGCGATGGCGCCCAGGTCATTGATCAGTCCACCAACGCGGCAGTGACGGACGTCGACTCGACCAACTTCGATACCGGCACCTTGACCGTCAGCTTCACGGCGGGCTCTGACAGTGACGAAGACGTGCTGGCCATTCAGAACGTCGGAACCGGCGCCGGCCAAATTAGTGTGGCGGGCAGTGCCGTCAGTTATGAAGGCACCCAGATCGGCACGTTCACCGGCGGCAGTAGCGGCAGCAACCTCGTCATTACCTTTGACAGTGATGCCACCCCCACCGCCGTCAGTGCCTTGGTGCAAAACATCACCTATGAGAACACCGATACCGATAACCCCACCACCGGTGACCGCACCGTCCGCTATGTGGTGACCGATGGCGATGGCGGGACTTCAGCTAACTACGATACCACCGTGACGGTCAGTGGGGACAACGACGCCCCGATTGCCACTGACGATCCAGGTGACTTTAATTCAACAGTCACTGCTCTAAACCCTTTGAGCTACTGGCGACTTGGTGAAGGTGCGGGTGGGTCCGCCGCTGATGATGGCTCCCTGGGAAACAACGGAACCTATAATGGAGTCACACTCGGTCAACCTGGCGCTCTCAATGGAGATGCCAATACGGCTGTAGAATTCAATGGATGGTCAGATTACATCGAAATCGCTCACGACCCTGGCTATTTACTCGATAACGGATCGGTTCAACTCTGGTTTAAAGCCGATAATATTGGGAATATTGAAACGCTATTTTCCAAAGAATCGGAAGGCTTTGATACTGGCGGTCACCTCAATATTCACATCTTGGCCAATGGAAGAATTGAAGCTCGACTGCAAAGTAATGTTGGCGACAATCTAGTGACATCCACGAACACTGTGTCTGCCGAATCATGGCATCACGTTGTGGTGACTTTCGGAGCCAGTGGCATGACACTGCATTTGGATGGCGCACTCGAAGATACCAATATCTATACTGGAGGACTTGGCGCGACCTCCGGAGACATTGGGAACTTTGAACCGATCGTCATTGGTGCCAGTAGCCGATCAAGTGATGATTTGGTTGCAACGCCCCTAACTCAATATTTTGGGGGATTAATAGATGAAGTGGCGATTTTTGGAACTCAACTGAATGCCGCATCGATCCAAAATTTATACGCCACAGGAGTGCAAGCCTATCCCGTACTTGAAGATGGAATGTTGAGCGTCAGCGCCAGTGAAGGTGTGTTAAACAATGACACCGATGCCGATGGGGATGGGCTTACTGCATCTTTAGTAGCGGGGCCTTCCAATGCTTCCGCCTTTACATTAAACCCTGATGGATCATTTACCTATACACCGGTAGCCAACTTTACGGGAACTGATACTTTTACCTATCAAGTTAGTGATGGTAATGGAGGGACCGACACCGCAACCGCGACAATTACCGTCACCGCCGTCAATGATGCCCCCGTGTTGGATAACACCGGCACCATGGTCTTGACCAATATTGCCGAGGATGACACCTCGTCTGCCGGCGATACCGTGGCGGCCATCATTGCCTCTGCCGGGGGCAACCGCATCACCGATGTCGATACCGGCGCCGTCGAAGGCCTGGCCGTCATCGGCGTCGACGATACCAACGGCACCTGGCAGTATAATGCCGGCAGTGGGTGGACCGCCTTTGGCGCCGTGACCAATACCAAC
>BQIX01000045.1 GCA_021604145.1 Nitrospirales bacterium | reverse complement strand
TCTTCCTGGGATTAAAGTCATTCCTCAAGAATTCTCACAAGCTCTCGCCCATATCCTTGCAAATGCGATTCAAGCAATGGAGAAGGGAGGAACGCTGACCATCACAACAGGATTCACAGAAAACATGCCACATATCACAATTGAGGACACCGGCCCCGGCATACCGCGCACGCAATTATCGAAAGTTTTTGACCCCTTTTTTACGACAAAACAACAGGGGAAAGGTGCGGGGCTTGGGCTAACGATTGCCCGCCGAATCATCCAGAAGTATGGCGGACAGATTCAAGTAAAAAGTCAAGAAGGCGAAGGCACATCCTGTCACATTACCTTTCAAATTCAAGAACCGATACAGGAGGAGGCATCGTGAGCAGACTCGGTATACACTTAGGATGGATGGGAATATTGTGCGGCTGTTTCGTCGTCACGAACTGGGTGTCGCTCTCATTCGGTGAAAAAAAACCTATAGATCCTGGGATCTCACCGGAACAGGTGGCCCTCTATGCCCACTCGATTATCGAGGCCGACCGTACCGTCTATACGACACATGTCGTCAACAGGATGCAGGATAAAGGCATTGTCAACGCAACTGAACATTGGGAACAACAAAATGCTCTCCCCTTACCTGCTCAGTTCCTCCAACGTGCAGGACGACTGGTGGCTGAAAAAGGAAGCGGAATCCGTTACCGCTTAATCAGTCTCTGGCCAATCTATCGCCGAAATGGCCCCGCAACAGACTTCGAACGCCAAGGCCTGGAAACCGTCAGCAAGAATCCAGATACCCCATACATGGGTCAAGTCGTTAGTGGAAAAAAACGCTATTTCCAGGCTATCTTTGCCGATAAAGCTGTCACAAAAGCTTGCATTCACTGCCACAATTCACATCCGCTCAGTCCTAAGCGCGATTTCAAACTCAACAGCGTATTAGGAGGAATCGTGATCACCATTCCGCTTGATCGGTAACAAATCCTTTCGGTCCACTTTCCGCCGATCATCTCCCCCTCAGGATCATCCATCCCATCCTCTATCTCACTTCCCCGGCATGGAGATTTTATTTCCAGCAGATTTTATCCGAAAAGCATATTATAATGAAGTATACGGATGGCTTACCCTTCTTAAATCATACAAGTGAGAGGAGTATTCTCCCTGACTATCAAACCATGACTCCCAAGATTATTGCCCGCCAGAAAAGACAACGTCTATCTCCAGAAGATGGAGGTCCCTATTCCAATTACCGTATGGCCGTCAGATTAGAACTCACACAACGCCCAGGAGTGTTTGCACAATTAGCGACCGCTCTAGCAGAAGAAGGGGCAAGTGTCGGGGCGGTTGACCTCATTTCCGCAACAAAAACATCCGTAATCCGAGATGTGACCTTTGATGCGCAAAGTGAGGAGCACGGCGAACAGATCCTTCAACGCTTGAACCAATTGCCAGACGTTCAGGTCGTTGCCGCCTCGGACAATATCTTCATGATGCATTTAGGCGGGAAAATCCGAGTCGAAAGCAAATTTCCTATTAAAACCCGCAACACGCTCTCCATGGTCTATACCCCGGGCGTAGGCCGGGTTGTAAAAGCCATTGCGCAGGATCGAGACAAAGCCTATACCTTTACAAGTAAACAGAATAGCATTGCCGTCGTCACCGATGGGTCAGCTATTCTTGGGCTAGGCAACCTTGGACCGGAAGCTGCCCTTCCGGTCATGGAAGGCAAGGTCATGCTTCTCCATCAGTTTGCCAACATTGATGCATGGCCTATTTGCCTCAACACCCAGGACCCAGACGAGATTGTCCGAACCATTACCGCCTTGGCCCCAGGGTTTGGGGGCATTAATCTCGAAGATATCAGTGCCCCTCGCTGCTTCGATATTGAACAACGCCTTCGCCAGACTTTAGACATACCCGTGATGCATGACGATCAACATGGGACAGCCGTTGTTGTGCTTGCCGCGTTATATAACGCGCTAAAGGTCACAAGACGCCAGCTCAATGAAGTCAATATTGCGGTCGTGGGACTTGGTGCTGCTGGAACTGCCTGCTGTAAGCTCCTAATAGAAGCTGGGGCAACTGCGATCAAAGGCTGCGATAAAAACGGTCTGGTCCTCGACCAACCCATTCAAGTCCTTCGAGATCATGCTCACAATCTCCATACGCTCATTCACTATGACCATCCGACGGGAACCCTCCAAGACGCGGTGAAAGACGCTCACGTTGTTATTGGCCTCTCAAGCCAACATGCATTGAGGCCTGAAGATTTATCCCTGATGGCGAAAGATCCAATTGTCTTTGCTTTGGCCAATCCTGACCCAGAGATTTCACCACTGGATGCGGTACCCTATTGTCGGGTCTATGCCAGTGGCCGGTCTGATTACCCCAACCAATGCAATAACCTGTTAGCCTTTCCTGGGATCTTTCGTGGAGCCTTAGATATCCAAGCCAAGACAATTCATGAACCCATGCTGCTCGCTGCCGCCCACGCGCTCGCCAATCTCGTCCCACCCACAGCCCTCAATGAAGAGTACATCATTCCCAGTGTGTTTAATAAAAAGGTGGTATCCCACATTGCCAAAGCGGTAGCCAAGGCTGGCGTCGAACATGGCGTCGCACGACGAACGGTCAAAGCGTGAAGATCGTGAGGAAGGGGAACGCCAAAATCACGCGCAATCCCAAAACGCGGTCTAAACATTAGAGAACATGCATCCAGAGAATAATCGCAATCCCTACTGGCCAAAGGTAATACGAGAATAAATGGAAATGATTTTGTTTGACGAGACGCAGGATAATGCCGATTGACCAATATCCGACCAAGGCTGCCACACTCATTCCGACAAGATAGGGACCGGTCATCATATCAACCTGATCCATCATCTTGAGCATTTCCAACAGCATAGCCCCGAGAATAGCTGGAATAGAAATGAGTAATGAAAACCTGACGATTAACTCTCGTTCGAGCCCAAGTAGTAATCCTCCAGCTATTGTTGAGCCTGACCGAGAAATACCCGGCAAAACTGCAATACCTTGAACCAACCCAATTATCAGAGCATCAGAAATGTTCATCTCTTGAATCCCGCGACCAATCGACTTTCCACGTCCAACCCACAACACCACCCCCGTGAAGATGAGCAACCCACCAACAATATCGGGACGTGAAAACAGTTCTAACCCCATTCTCTGAATGCTCAGCCCTAAAATCGCCGTCGGTATCGACGCAACAATGACCATCAGGACCGTCCGCCATTCAGCTCCGGCAAACACACTAGCCTCATTTACTACCGGTTGATACCCCAACAGGCCTCGAGCTAATGCCAGCCAATCATTTCGAAAATAGACCAGAATGGCCACGACCGTCGCACAATGCAACATGATGTCAAACAACAGGCCTGTTTCCTCGACGTGACCAAACCAATATTGGGCCAGCACAAGATGGCCGGACGACGAAACCGGAAGGAATTCCGTTAACCCCTGAAGGACAGCCAGAACAATAGCCTCTACATAACCCACAGTGACTCCTTACTCAATACTTGTATTTGTTAATGGGATTTCTTGTTGCGTGCCCTGACAGATGAATCGTATATGACGAAGAACCCTCTATCACAATGCTTAAATGTGTTTCTTCGTCTTATCCCAGAAGTTTTTCATGAAATTGTGGCGAATAGTGCTGTGCAAACTCGGCGACCCCTTGTTTCCATGGCGGCAGGAGTATGAAAGGATCTTGCACCGTCGTCAAGATGGCATAAGCTGGACGAGGCGCCGGTCGGGGAAACTCTTTCGTAGACACCGGGGTAATTGACGTTTGAATATTCATCTGCGCAAACAATTCTTGCGTAAACTCAAACCAACTCGTTCCGCCTGCCCCGGCAAGGTGATAGGTCCCATACGCATGCGTCGTCAGCAATCGCTCAATCGCTGTTGCGAGGTGAGGCGCAAACGTCGGTGAACCAAATTGGTCATTCACCACACGCACGTCAGACCGCTGTGCTACATTACAGATCGTTTTGGGGAAATTATGTCCAACGGTGTGATAGAGCCATGCCGTTCGAATGATAAAATGACGCCGAGCAGTCGCTCGAACAATTTCTTCTCCCGCTAATTTACTTTTTCCATACATCGAACGCGGGTTTGGACGATCAAACTCATGATAGGGTTCCGTCTGGGTGCCATCAAACACATAATCAGTCGAAATGTGGACGAGCGGGATGCCCAGAGCTTCTGCTGTCAATGCAAGATTTTGTGGACCAACCGCATTCATACGGTAGGCCATGCTGCCATCTGACTCAGCTTGATCAACCTGGGTATAGGCCGCAGCATTGATCACGATGTCTGGATTGACCTCTTCGACCAATTGCCTCGTACGCTCTCGATTGGAAATATCCAGTGCATCTTTTCCGTAAGCACGCACATCATGAACCGTCAACGACTGTTGAAGCGCATGACCAAGCTGCCCGTAGGCTCCGACCAGTAACACTTTCATACGTATGCGTCTTGATACACCGGAAGGCGGGTCCGTTCTTCATCGACACTCAATGCAGCCGCATCTTTGGGGGAAATGATTGGATTCGTAAGAGGCCAGGTAATATTCAGAACCGGGTCTTGCCAGGAAATCACGATCTCATCTTCGGGGTGATACAATTCCGTACATTTATATTCCACATCTGCCACCTCACTCATCACGCAGAATCCATGAGCAAAACCAGGAGGAATATAAATTTGTTTAAAGTTTTCGCCGGTCAATGTCACGCCAACCCACTGCGCAAATGTCGGGGACCCTCGACGAATATCCACAGCAACATCAAAGACTTCTCCTTGACTCACGCGAATAAGTTTTCCTTGAGGATAATGAATCTGTGCATGCAGACCTCGAAGAGAGCCACGACCTGACCGTGAGTAATTGTCTTGGACAAATGTTTGAGGAAGACCAGCCTTCACATATTTTTCTCGATGATAGGTCTCTAAAAAAAACCCTCGTCCATCTCGATAGACATCTGGTTCAAGAATGACCACACCAGGCAATGATGTTTGAAGAATATTCACAATATTCTCCTCATGGGTTGCCCGAGAATCGATAACAGATATTGACCGTACGCATTGTCTTTCATCGTCTCTGCTAACTGCTTCACATCCTGAGCGCTAATATATCCCATGTCATAGGCGATTTCTTCTGGACACGACACCATCAATCCCTGACGTTCCTGCAGAACCTGTATATAATGAGCGGCCTGCAGAAGCGATTCATGAGTTCCTGTGTCGAGCCACGCAATCCCTCGCCCCAATGGCACAACATGCAACTGTCCAGAGCCTAAGTATTCGATATTCACATCGGTAATTTCAAGTTCTCCGCGAGGAGAGGCTTTCAAGGATTCGGCAATTTCAACAACACGATTATCATAAAAGTAAAGTCCGGTCACGGCATAGGAAGACTGTGGTACTTTTGGTTTTTCTTCCAGACACATAGCATTCCCCTGCTGATCAAAACTCACGACACCGTAGCGTTGAGGATCACGAACCTGATACGCAAACACGGTTGCTCCAGACGGCCGTTCAACAGCTTTGCGCAAATAATTTGGGAGACCATGTCCATAGAAAATATTGTCTCCTAAAATCAAGGCGACAGCTTCGTCCCCGATAAAGTCTCGCGCAATGAGAAATGCCTGTGCAATCCCACCGGGTTGAGGTTGAATGGCATAGTGAATATTTAAGCCTAAATGGCTGCCATCGCCGAGCAGTCTGACGAATCCATCTTGTTCGTGCGGAGTGGTAATAATCAGGATCGTTTGAATGCCGGCCAGCATCAACGTAGACAAAGGATAATAGATCATGGGCTTGTCATAGACCGGCATCAATTGTTTGCTCACAGCATAACTCAAGGGATACAACCGTGAGCCGGCCCCTCCAGCCAAAATGATCCCTTTCATCTTACACACGCTCCTTCTCGCACGTGAAGATCATGACTGAATAATGCGGCCAATCTCCACATGACAAAATCATACATCACGTACTACGGATTGCAGTCCTAACCGTACACGCTTGTCCTGATTGGCTTGGACAGCCTGGCACCACTCTCGGTGATCAAGATACCATTGCACCGTACGACGCAAGCCATCTTTAAGACCGTACTTTGGCTTCCATCCGAGTTCAGACCTCACTTTTGTCGCATCTATGGCATAACGACGGTCATGTCCAGGTCGATCAGTCACAAACGATTTCAACGCTTCATACGTCGTGATCGATTGATCCAGCAGTCTTTGATTGTGTGACGCCGGAACCAATTCTTCTAATATGTGTATGAGTGTATTTACTAATTCGAGATTGGTCTGTTCGTTCTGACCTCCGAGATTATATTTCGTCCCCGGTTGTCCGTTGGTCAAAACAAGCCAAAGGCCTTCACAGTGATCTTCGACATAGAGCCAGTCTCGAACATGTTGACCATCGCCATAGATTGGGAGAGGCTTCGCCTCTAAGGCGTTAAGCAGCATGAGCGGAATCAATTTTTCAGGAAATTGAAAAGGTCCGTAATTATTGGAACAATTGGTGATGATCGTCGGAAAAGCATAGGTATGGAAATACGCACGAACGAAATGATCAGCCGACGCTTTGGAAGCCGCGTAGGGAGAATTCGGGGCATAAGGAGTCTCTTCAGAAAAGAGGCCTTCCGCACCCAAGGTTCCATACACTTCATCGGTTGACACCTGAAGAAAACGAAAATGCTGTTGATGCTCGCTAGGCAAGTCCCGCCAATAGTGTCGAGCTTCCTCAAGCAACACACATGTTCCAATCGTATTGGTTTCAAGAAATGCCATTGGACCATCAATTGAACGGTCAACGTGCGATTCAGCTGCAAAATTGACGATAGCCTGGGGTCGCTGCTCTGCAAAAATTCGACTCATCGACACCCGATCTGCAATGTCAGCCTGAATAAATGTGACCCGGTCATGAGGTAACAGACTGTGGAGGTTCAACATATTTCCGGCATACGTCAACTTGTCAATGATTACCAAGTCAGCGGTTGATCGAGAAAGCAGCAACCGCACAAAATTGGCTCCAATGAACCCTGCACCGCCTGTGACGATAATTGATGGATTCGGTTTGCTCACACGTTCTCGGCTTTCGTTGTGACAATCGAAAAAATACTCAAAGATGGAACATCGTTTAATACAATCTGGAGTCTAAAAACAGTTGGGCAAAAAGACTGTGACGTAAATCTAGACAAACAAAAATTCGTTCGAATAGTTTAGGAATAGATAAGAAAAATTTGAACGTGCCTTGAAAATAAAAATAAACTCACGACTTCATACAACAGCCGCGTGAGTGTGCACGAACACGGAAGGATGACGTTATTCAACCGTCACACTTTTGGCTAAATTTCGAGGGCGATCAACATCCAGCCCGCGAAACACGGCAATATGATACGCCAACAATTGCAAACCCACAGCAAACAAGATTGGAGTCAACAATGGGTGAACTTCCGGAATTGGCACGACCACTTCTGACACTCGACTCAATT
Organism: Nitrospirales bacterium; assembly: GCA_021604145.1. Classification (GTDB taxonomy): domain Bacteria; phylum Nitrospirota; class Nitrospiria; order Nitrospirales; family UBA8639; genus JAGQKC01. Next base: position 7,590 of record BQIX01000045.1, on the reverse strand, counting down.
CCTGATCACCTTCGAATCCAAACGCAATAACTGGTGCACTTCGGGCTCGAACTTCCATCAGATTATTAACCGTCTTCTCATAGAGTCGATCACGAGGAGCCAGCACGACGACAGGCATATCTTCATCAACCAGAGCAATCGGTCCATGCTTCATTTCTCCCGCCGCATAACCTTCGGCGTGAATGTATGAAATTTCTTTTAATTTTAAGGCGCCTTCCAACGCAATCGGATAGTTAATCCCACGGCCCAGGTACAGAAAATTATTTTTCGAATAATATTGCTCAGCAATACGGACAATATCTGCTTCCTGCTTGAGCACCGCCTCTACCCGGCCGGGAAGGGCTGTATATTGATCTAACCACCATCGGCCTTCTTCTGCACTTAACACTTCGCGCACACGGCCAACGTGAAGCGCCAGGAGATACAAGGCCATCACTTGTCCGGTAAAAGCTTTTGTTGAGGCGACACTAATTTCAGGACCACATCGTGTATAGATAACACCATCAGACTCTCGCGCCAACGTACTGCCTACGACATTCACGATGGATAAAACCCGAGCTCCCCGCTTTTTGGCCTCTCTGGCAGCTGCCAAGGTATCTGCCGTTTCGCCAGATTGGGAAATTGCAATAAAGAGATCATCTTTTTGAATCATGGGCTCCCGATAGCGGAATTCTGAACCAATGTCGACTTGCACCGGTTTCCGAATCATTTCTTCAAAAAGATATTTTCCAACCAATCCTGAATGCCAGGAGGTACCGCATGCCACAATCCAAATCCGGCGAGCTTCAATCAATTCTTGAGCCGTCATGGATAAATCAGGAAGATCAGCCTCGCCGGTCTCATAATTAAAGCGTCCCCGAAGTGTATCCATGATGACCTGAGGCTGTTCATGAATCTCTTTTAGCATAAAATCGGGATAGCCGCCCTTTTCGGCAGCGTCCGCATCCCAGTCAATGGTGACACTTGCCCGATTCACGATTTGAGCATCGGATCCGATCACGGAAATATCTGAAGACGTTAAAATACCAATGTCGCCATCCTCCAAAAAGACCACATTTCGCGTGTGCGCCAATAAAGGCGTGACATCAGACGCTAAGAACGATCCTTTTCCATTCTTCCCAATCACCAGAGGACAACCAGATCGCGTGGTCACAATGACATCTGGCTCTGACACACAGATGGCAGCCACGGCATAACTCCCGCGCAAATCCGAATCCGCCGCTCGTAAGGCTTCCCGCAGCGAGAGTCCTTTCTTCATATACGACTCCAATAAGTGCGCGATGACTTCCGTGTCGGTTTCTGAAGAAAACCGATAGCCTTCGGTTTCCAAACGATGTTTCAGAGAAAGAAAATTTTCAATTATGCCATTATGGACGAGCACTAAATTGCCTGAACGATGCGGATGGGCATTTTGCTCAGAAGGCTTCCCATGTGTCGCCCATCGTGTATGTCCAATCCCAAGCGATCCATCAAGATGCTCTCGTTCCACCAGTTGCTCGAGGTTAATGAGCTTGCCAACGCTACGCTTGACAGCCAGTTCTCCTCCATGGAGAAGTGCAATTCCGGCAGAATCGTATCCGCGATACTCTAATCGCTTTAATCCATCGATCAGAATTGGCGTTGCATTCTCTTTTCCGATATATCCAATAATGCCACACATGATCAATCCTCGATTATGATCCGTCTGTGATGATTATGACACGTTTTCTTCATTATGTCGGTCGTTGTTGCACAAATCTATAGCCTATACCGCACCGAGGAATGAAATCACAAGCGATAGGCGATTACAACTCGTCTTTATGAAAAGAAGAATCTTCGTCCTGACTGTTTTGGCTAGAGGTGTTGCTGATCGAGTCTGAGGACCTCAGGTTCCGCAAGTCCCGCTTACGCTTAGCGGCCCCCTCTTTATTCAGTTGAACGGGTCGAGAAATTCCTAACGCATCCGATGGGACGTCCTGCGTCAACGTGGTGCCTGCGGCAATGATGGCGCCACGACCCACCCGAATAGGTGCAATTAATTGGGTATCACTTCCAATGAACACATGATCTTCTATCACCGTTTGGGCTTTTCGATATCCATCGTAGTTACAGGTGATAGTCCCTGCACCAATGTTCACGTCTCGCCCAATGACCGTGTCTCCAAGATAACTTAAATGATTAGCCTTGGAACCCTCACCTAATTCGGTTTTTTTAAGCTCCACGAAATTTCCCACCTTGGCACGCGACCGTATTTTAGTCCCAGGTCTCAGGTGAGCAAATGGGCCAATACTTGCCGCTTGGTCAATCTCCGCCTCATTGACGACACAACAGTCTTGCACCTGAACCCGATCCCCTAAGATACTATTGGTGATTCTGGTGTGTGAACGCACAACGCAGTCTTCACCAATAGTCGTCCGGCCTTCTAGTCGAACATCTGGATAGAGAACGCTGTCCCGCCCAATCACAACATCCGCATCAATACTCGTTCGATTCGGGTCAAGCAATGTGACACCATTCTGCATCCATAACCGGCACAGACGTTTACGCATTTCTTGTTCAGCCAAGGCTAAATGCTCTCGATTATTGATCCCAATGGTTTCATTCGTATCTGTCGCCACCAGTGCTGAGACGCGAAGCTTTTGCGAGACAGCCATACCAATAATATCTGTCAAGTAATACTCTCCCTGGACATTCTGTGGCTTCAATGTTTCAAGGCTCTCAAAAAGAAACTTGGTACTCACAATGTATGTGCCAACATTGACTTCTTGAATGGATTTCTCATCCGCACTCGCATCACGATCTTCAACGATGTTGAGCACTTGGTTTTCTGGCCCACGAACAACTCGGCCATATCCCTGTGGGTGTTCTAATATTGCTGTTAAAATCGTCACGGTTGCCTGACTCGAGTCGTGATAATCGAGTAAGGCACGAACAGTGGCTTCAGTCAGTAACGGCGTATCGCCATTCAAAATCAGACAGTGATCTGCCACGGACTCCTGATCACTCAAGACAGCAGACTGAGCCTGTTGGACCGCATGCCCTGTTCCGAGTTGTTGTGTCTGCTCGACGATAGAAAATGGGGCCAGCGTCGATTCCTCTTGATGAAGATAGTCCCGTACTTGCTCAGCACCATGCCCAACCACAATCGCCACGGCTGAATCCGCAAGACGACGAGCCAAGGCCGCCATATACCAGACCATCGGTTTCCCCGCGACAGGATGTAAAACCTTAGGAATGGCCGACTTCATCCGCGTCCCTTGCCCTGCAGCCATAATTACGGCGGACACCAAGCTCATAACGTTACGCCCTTCATGATGTTCGATGGCACCTCACCCAGTCGTGACCTTGACATCAGGTCTCACGGTTTCTTGTGCTTTTCTTCTTACCATTTCATCAACGTTAGACTGACGATCCGAGGAATAGAGCCCACCTGAGACAATTAACTTCATCGCTTCTTCAACCTCAAGATCGACAGGCATCACTTCATGTTCAGGGACCAATAAGAAATATCCAGATGTGGGGTTGGGAGACGTTGGGACAAAAACATGAATGAGTGGCTCTGGAACTAAGCGCTGAACTTCATCTCTGGTCTCACCGGTCACAAACGCTAAACAATAATTACCTTCCTTAGGAAATTGAATCATGACGACTTTGTCATATTTTTCACGTTGCTTAAAGGAGAGAATATCCATGACTGACTTGAGGGTGGCATAGATCCCACGTACAATTGGCACACGGTCTAAAAACCCCTCCCACCGCTTGACAATACGTCGCCCAAGAATATTGGTCGCTAGGATTCCCGCAAGAAAAATCAGGATGAGGAGCGCAATAATTCCCAGCCCCGGGAAGTAATACTCCTGAATCAGAAAATCGGCTAACACATTCCCAAGGATACTGTCGACTGTCACAAACAGCGTTTTGAGGACAAGTATCGTCCCCCAAATCGGCGTAATCACCAATAAGCCTGTCAGAAGATAGCGCTTGAGTGAAGCCTGCGACATAGCTAACGAGGCTCTATACCTGACTCCAAAATTGAAGGATAATAGGAATTGGCATACTATAGCAGATCCCGTTAATTTCCCGTTGAATGAAGCGAATGGTAAAATTCCCAGACGAGCCGACCAGGTTCACCCAGTGGATTTCACGACTTCAACCATTAGAAGTTCATTGAATCGGCTATTAAGACTGCCCCAGCGAAATCATACGTCTCACATGTCGGAAGTTAGTTGAAACGGCTATAGGTAGATTTAGCAGACGTCATCTTACAAATATCATCTAGTCCCTGCAAGCCTTTTCTTGAGATTTTCAATAACTTAGATTAGGATCTCTCAGTGAGAACGACTCAGTATTTCAAAAACAGAGGTACACGACTATCCGGCAAACGATTGGGTTTATTCCTCACCTTTGAAGGGATTGAAGGGTCCGGAAAAACTACCCAATGCCATCAATTGGCGGCAACACTCACTGCTCTTGGTCATTCAGTGCTCGAAACACGAGAACCCGGAGGCACGCGTTGTGCCGAAAGAATTCGTGCCCTGCTTCTTCAAGAACCCTCATCTGCTGACGTTCAAGAGTCCATCACCCCTGAATGTGAAACGGCTCTGGTATTAGCAGCTCGCTCTCAACATATTCGACATCAAATCCTTCCAGCTCTTTTAAAGAACACCGTCGTGCTCTGTGACCGGTTTACAGATTCCACGATTGCCTATCAAGGCTTTGGACGAAAACTTGATATGAAAGCCCTCAAGGCTTTTAATGATTTCGTCACTCAGGGCCTCATGCCGAACCTGACCTTTTTGTTTGATCTTCCCATTCAGGAAGGTCTTGCCAGACGAAAACGCGCCAAAAACCAAAACCGTCTCGATCGAGAGTCCCAGGCATTTCATAGCCGTGTCCGTCGAGGATTTTTGAATATCGCCGCACAAGACCCGCAGCGGTTTACCATTATCAATGGACAGGAGAGTCCAGAAAATATTGCCAAAACAATTGAGCACAAGGTCATCAACCTGTTACATAGAAGATCACGGGCCAACAGATCGACCTGAGACATATCTCAAATTATCACCCGACGACCTAAAACCTCATTTATTCATGCCTTTTCAAGACATCATCGGACACGCAACTCCCATCACATGGCTGCGTAATGCCATCCAGTCAAATCATCTCGCCCACGCCTATGTATTGATAGGCGACGAGGCCATTGGCAAACGTATGACGGCCATGCAGTTCATTCAAGCCATGAATTGCGACACCCATGCGGACTCCCCAATACCCGACGCATGCGGGACCTGCAGATCCTGTCAACAAATCATGGCACACATTCATCCTGACGTCCTCTTCATTTACCCCGAAGACGGACAAGGCCAACACCCGCAAATCAAAATCGAACGGGTTCGAGAAATCGAACATCACGTCATTTATCGTCCACTTCTGGGGATGAGAAAAATTTGCATGATTGACAACGCAGATCGCCTCACGATCGGTGCGGCTAATGCTCTCCTCAAGACACTTGAAGAACCTCCAGACCATTGTTTATTTCTCCTCATCACCAGCCGACCCTCAGCCCTTTTGACGACACTCAAATCCCGTTGCCTGACCGTAAGATTTTCTCCTCCTTCTCAGGAACAGGCCATTGACTGCCTCATGCAAGAACGGGGGTTTTCAAAAGCCGATGCACGATTTATCAGCTTCCTCACGAATGCACGGTTAGGAGAAGCCCTGAACCTTAATCTAGAGGACACCAAGGCCAAGCAACACGAGTTTTTTTCGCTATTATTTGAAAACTCCCGAAGCTCAATCTCTGGAAGCTTTGAATCCGCTGAGGCCTTATCCAAATCCGGACAAATACCAGAAACCCTCTTGTGGATTTGGACTGGCTTACGTGACATACTGCTTGTCGCAACCCAAGCTCCAACGGAGTTTCTTTTCCATGAAGATCATCTTCCCAAACTTCGAGAATTAGCCCAACGAACTTCACCACAGAAGATCTTAGGCCTGCTTGATACACTGCAACAATTGGAGCAAGGACTTCAGCGAAACCTCAATGTGCAACTACGATTTGAGCAGTTTTTTCTGCGCCTACGGGAAGCCATTCCTCCTTCATAAGACGATAAGGATGAACATCGTTCGATTTAATCACCATTCAACAGAACAACAGTAATCCACAGCACGCATCGCACGCGATACCGACTCAATACATTTATTATGACACAACCATTTTATATCACCACCCCGATTTATTACGTAAATGATGTTCCCCATATTGGACAGGCCTACACCACAATTGCAGCTGATGTCCTCGCGAGATTTCGCCGTTTACACGGCGATGACGTCTTTTTCCTCACAGGCCTTGATGAGCATGGACAAAAAGTCCAGCAGGCTGCGGCCAAAGCCAATATTGCTCCGCAAGCCCACTGTGACCGGCTGACCCCACAATTCAAAAAATTGTGGGAAAAACTCATGATGAGTCATGACGGGTTCATTCGAACAACAGATCCACAACATCAAACCGTTGTTCAACATTTCCTTCAGACGCTGTATGACAACGACCTGATTTACCGAGCGGAATACACCGGGTGGTACTGTACATTCGACGAACGGTTTTGGACTGAGAAGGATGTCGAGGGCGGGCTATGTCCTGACTGTCAACGTCCGGTCGAACAATTGAGCGAAAATAATTATTTCTTCAGAATGAGTCAGTTTCAAGATCGTCTCAAAGCCCACATCAAAGATCATCCTGAGTTTATTCGACCGGTCTCTCGACGAAATGAAGTTCTTGGGTTCCTTGAAAAACCCTTAGAGGATCTCTCGATTTCTCGACCAAAATCTCGTCTGACCTGGGGTATCGAACTCCCCTTCGATGCCGACTATGTCACATACGTATGGTTTGACGCCTTAACGAATTATATTTCTGCGTTAGACTATCTACCTCTATCTCCATCCAGAGATCGATATTGGCCAGCAACGGTTCATTTGGTGGGCAAAGATATCTTGACGACTCATGCGGTCTATTGGTCTACGATGCTCATGGCTCTTGAGCTTCCACTTCCTCAGACCATTTTTGCGCATGGCTGGTGGACTGCGAGTGGGGAAAAAATGTCAAAAAGTCGTGGGAACGTTGTCAACCCCAATGCCGTCGTGGATGAATTCGGCATTGATGCTTTTCGATATTTCATCCTTCGTGAAGTTCCCTTTGGCCAAGACGGCGATTACTCCCAAGAGGCTCTAATTGGTCGAAACAATAGTGACCTCGCCAACGGCTTAGGGAATCTGCTCAGCCGGACGGTGACCCTCATTCAACGTTTTGCCAACGGCACCATTCCTGCGCCGATTCGTTCAACCGAAGATGGACTTGATCGAGAAATACACGCCGAAGCCCAAACGCTTCTTCAAACCACGCTGCCCCACTATTTGAGTCCCGAACGGATTGAATTTAATCGCGCGCTAGAAAGTATATGGGGACTCGTTCAATTAGGGAATCAATATATTGATAAGACTGCACCCTGGGTTTTAGCCAAAGATCCTGCCAAACAAGAACGCCTGCATACGGTCTTATACAATGCTGCTGAGACCTTACGATTTTTGTGCCTCGCTAACGCCGCCTTTATGCCA
>BQIX01000044.1 GCA_021604145.1 Nitrospirales bacterium | reverse complement strand
CTTGTGAGTCTTCCTCCCGGAGGCCGTGAGGTGGTATTGCTGTGTATGCCTGCGATTGGTCGATGGTCAATGGTCATTGGCTCATGGAAGGTGTCCTATCCTCGTCCGGAAGGTGGTGTGGCCGCTGCATTTATTCAGTATCTTTCAGTTCGGGATGTGGTGATGGCTACAGCTATATTGGGGATTGGACTCGTTTGGGCCATTCATCCTTTTCAAGCGATTCTGTTATTGCTTGGTATGGTGATCGTAACTCGATTGATGGTTTGGGGCGCCTCTCGGAGATTTGGCGGCGTGACGGGTGATATCCTCGGAACGATTAATGAAGTCACTGAAATTATTTTCCTTCTTTCTGCTCCGTCGTTAATGGGGCTTGTTTAAACAGAGTCAAGCGGATATGAAACGCCGAATTCTTAAGACATGTGAACGATGTCAGCAAACGTTTATCTGCGGGCTCTTTGGTTGTTGGTGCGGTGAGATGCCGGTCACGGATCAACAATATGGGAAGATCGTTGAACGCTATCATGAATGCCTTTGCCCTGCCTGCCTTTCTGACCTTTCTGGCCATCCTATTCCGACGAATGTAGTAAAGTTGAGTTCTCCTGTCGCTAACCAATGATTGTCGCATTGAAAGTGATGGCAGCCTGCGGACTTGATGCGGCGATTGGAGACCCGCGTTGGTTTCCTCATCCTGTGCGACTTATGGGACTGCTTGCGCATGGGTACGAGAAGGGTCTGCTGCGATGGACCCAGGGAAAAGCGAGTCGATATGTCGCAGGAGCAGTCTTGGCGTTAGGCCTTCCCTTGTTGTGCTATGCCAGCGCTGAGTGGATTCTGCATGTCACATCAGAATTCAATGAAGGGGTTAGGGATGTGGTGTGGATACTGCTGGGCTATACCACGATAGCAGCAAAGGATTTGGCGGATCATGCCAAGCGGGTCTACCATGCGTTAGAAGACCAGTCTCTGGACATCGCACGAATTGCTGTGTCGTCTATCGTTGGACGGGATACAGTGAATCTTTCAGAGCCCGACGTGATTCGAGCCACGGTTGAGACTGTTGCAGAGAGTACTTCTGACGGCGTGATCGCTCCATTATGTTATCTGGCAATCGGCGGCCCATCATTGGCACTCGCGTACAAAGCCGTCAATACCCTGGATTCGATGATTGGTCATCGAACAGAACGATATCAATATTTTGGATGGGCTTCGGCCAAATGTGATGATGTGCTGAACTGGGTTCCGGCGCGCTTAAGTGGTGTGTGCTTGGTCTTGGCGGCTTGGCTGTTACACGGGACCGGCAAGCACGCCTGGCATATCTTGCTTCGAGATGGAGGCAAGCATGCGAGTCCGAACAGTGGTCGTCCGGAGGCTGCCATGGCCGGTGCACTCCAGGTCCAACTTGGGGGCAGCAGCACTTACAACGGCATTCAGGTGACCCGTCCATTGATTGGCGACCCTATGCAACCGTTCATGCTCGTTCATATTTCACATGCGATTCAACTCATGACTGTCGCGTATTTGCTTGCGATCATCGTTATCATTGGGATTTTGTGGATCTGATGTCTTTGCCAAGCCATGGAGGCAATGTCCATAAGATTGCTCGGTCTCAAGGTCGACCGAGCAATAGAGTGCTTGACTTCAGTGCCAGCATTAATCCTCTGGGATTGTCGCCTACTGTTCGCCGTGCCATTCAGCAAGCCATCGCTCTTGCTGTTCATTATCCTGAGATTGATGTACTGCCGTTGCAACAACAGCTAGCGAAAATCCATAAGATTCCTGAAGCGTGTCTCGTGATTGGCAATGGGTCAGCCGAACTGATCTCAGTCCTCCCTCGTGCGCTTGGCACCCGTCATGGTTTGGTTATTGGCCCGACGTTTATGGAATTTGAACGCGCGTTGACTTTGGCTGAAGCGCATTGCACCTATGTGCATGCGACCCCAAATGCTGGCTATGCTCCGCCCATCGACGCGGTGTGTATGATGTTGAATCGGCAGGCAAAAACAAAAAGAAATAAGAACAGTGATAATACTGTCCCAGTCGATACTGTCTTTTTCTGTCATCCGAACAGTCCGACGGGACAAGTGATTTCACGTGCAGAGTTTCGTCGCTTATTGAACTCGGTTCAAAAAGCCGGTGCGCGGATCATCGTGGATGAAGCATTTATTGATTATTGCGCATCACGCTCGGTTCTGAAGCATGTACGTACGTTCAAAGGACTCTTCGTGCTTCGAAGTTTTACGAAGTTCTTCGCGATTCCCGGTCTTCGTATAGGGTACCTGGGAGGACCGGTGAGTGCAGTGAATACCATTCGATCGTTACTCCCGCCATGGTCGGTCAATACACTGGCCTCTGCCGCTGCTGAGGCGGCGCTTAAAGACAAAGGGTATCAACGCCAATCCGTCACGTTTATGAATCTGGAGCGGAAGAGATTCCGTGCTTGCTTGCAACACATTCCACATGTCCAACGGGTCTATTCTTCTTCGGCCAATTTTCTCTTGGTGCAATTGACCGCACCTTGTCAGGTCTCACTATTAGTTCAGGAACTTTGCGAGCAAGGTCTCCTCATTCGAGACTGTGAGAACTTTGCAGGAATCGATGTGCCAACCATACGACTGGCCGTTCGCCGTCCTCAAGAGAACGACCGATTGCTGAAGGCCTTAAAACGTGGATTGCTCAAATGGAGTTGACCATGCCAATGTCATGGAACACCTCATACCGAGTTGTCGACCGTACGCTGGTCATACCCTTCACTTCCACTCGTCGGGTTATATCATCTGCGGTTCATGGTGGAGGAATTGTGTACGCTCATGGAATCCTCAATCATCAAGTTATCATGCAGAATTCTGCGGCGAATGATTTGTCTCATGAGAAAGATCCCATCCGGTATTTGGGAGAGTTAGCGAAACACCTAGGGATACATGGTCGATGTGTTGGGTTGATGACGGCGGTCGATATGCGGTGTCTTGTTCTTCGGCGTGTTGAAGCGGGAGGACTATGGATAGAAGGATTTTTTACCGTCGGGGTGACAAATGCGGTTCGCGCTGGTGACTCAATTTTGACCCAACTCCCCCAAAATCCAGAAATTAAAATTGGAACGATCAACATCATCCTGATGACGAATGCGCGACTCAGTTCGGCCGCAATGGTTTGTGCTGTTGGCGTGGCGACTGAAAGTAAAACCGCAATGCTATTCAGTGAAGACATCAAAAATATGTCAGGAACACATGTGGCAACGGGAACCGGGACGGATGTTGTGGCCGTTGTCTCAGGCCAAGGCCCGTTTTGTCGGTTTAGCGGCACGCACACCAAAATAGGAGAACTGCTTGGTCTTGTTGTTAGCGAAGGGGTGAAAGAGGGATTGCAAAAGTATAGAGCTTGGAGAGATTCCTCGTGAAAGTAATACGCTGTTCACGGTAACCAAATTGAGTTCTCTGTCACTGCACAGTACCTCTGTTTGACGTTCTTCCGTGTATGAATTGATTGATTGAGTGGCAGTAAAAGGTTGCACCTTCTTTCAGGATTTCTTCGCACATGCATCGGCGGTTTGAAAACCTTATTGATGCTCGTTAGTATTCGTATTCAGTAGTATGGTTTATGTTGAGCATTTCTATATAAGATTGGCCTACAATACTGAGCAAAAGGAGACGGTAATGGGTAAAACTCTTCGATTTATATTCGTGCTATTTGTCTTAACGATACTAACAGCCTGCACTGGCGTTCACCTTCCTGAGACTCCCTCATGGAAAGAAGTTCCCATTATGAAGGTCAAGGATGTTGCTGGAAAATGGGAAGGTACAACTTGGGTTGAGCCCCAAGTCGCACGTCAAGATGATTGGGTGAAGGTAAGAATTTCCGAGGATGGCCGGTTTGAATTCGCAAGCTATCGCATGACTGGAGCGTGGCTGGGAAACGGGAATCTTCTATTAGAAAATGGAAAGCTCGTGACCGAATCCAAGCCCGATACAGGAAGTGCCACATTTACGCTCTATGAAAGTCGTGGCAAGCGCATGTTGAAAGTTCAAGGCACAACGAAAACAGGCCTTCGACAAGCTGCGGAGTTGACTCCTTTAGGGCAATAACAAAACCTACCTGTTGAGATGTGGCGCAACAATGTGACTTGGTTTCCATATTGTTGAGGATGTCGAGTAGGAAACATTAACCGAGATAGGTGAGTCACGTGTTGTCTATTCACTGAATTTACTAACACTTGTTATCCCTCCGATTCATTATCTTTAATCGTTGCATGAAGAGCTCCTAGCCTAATTACTACCCACAGGTCTATTTTCATCTAGAAGACCGCACTCATTTGAAAAGACCGCGTCCTCACGATATGTTTAGGTGTGTCTTTCATTAAGTTAGGAAAAAGCCATGCCAATTCACCTTCTGCTGAAATGTCACAACGTTGAAGAAACGAAAACGTTTTATACTGAAATATTGGAGTTCAAGGTCTCCGAGAGTGCTGAAAGTACCTGTACTGTTGAAAAAGAAGATGGCGTTATTATATTTACGGAAGAAAGCCTCTGGAGTGGGTATCCAAAATGTACAGGAACAATCTACTTCTTTCTATCTGATGTCGATGCGTATTACGAGTCTGTGAAAGACAAAGCAATTGTGCGTTGGCCACTGGAAGACATGCCGTATGGAACAAAGGAGTTTGGGGTGAAAGACTGTAATGAATACACGTTGGCATTTGCCCAACGAATCTAATATTGTAATAGCATTGAGTGGTTGAAAGGTGTGAGATGAATTTCGGCGTTCTGGTTTTCGATCAAGTCGAAGAGCTTGCCTTTGTCGGGCCATGGACCATGTTAACCCGATGGTCCAAGCTTGAAAATGGGCCGAAGAACTGTCTGATCGTGGGCCAGTCGGTTGGTCCGATGACTTGTGCGAACGGACTCTCTATCAATCCACATGTGTCGTTTGCTGACTGTCCATGGCTTGATTACTTACTTGTTCCAGGAGGGCAGGGTACGAGACAAGAAGTTCGCAATTCCGTGCTCATCGATTTTGTCGCGAATCAAGCCAAAACCTGTACGGCCGTCCTCGCTGTTTGCACGGGTGCATTTGTCCTACATACCGCTGGCTTATTATCAGGGAGAAAAGCCACGACTCACTGCTGTTCGCTAGATCGCCTGCGTGCACTTGGTGATATCACTGTTATTGAGGACCGGTATGTCCAAGACGGAAACGTTTGGACATCAGCAGGCGTATCTGCCGGTATTGACCTCATGCTTGCGTTTATTGCTAGCGTGGCTGGTGAAGGAGCCGCTGGTAAAGCCCAGTTCGGTTCGGAATACTATCCGTCTTTGGTCAAATACGGAGGTTTTGAAAGTCATGCAAAAGCGCCGGCCTATCTCAATGGACTAGACCCGAAGCGCTACAAATAGAGAGGAGTGATGAATATGAAATCCGTTACGATCACGATGATTATTGCGCTTACGTCATTCTTGGTCGGGTGTGCGTCATCCCCCAATGTCACAAATGCTATTCGAGTGACGGCATTTGGGAACGAAGGACGAGGCCCGATGCATGAAGCTATGGAATCTTTGAAGCGTCATGAACAACTGGAAAGAGGTGTCGTCTATGAATTTAATCCTGGGGATATTGTTCAACTTTGGATAGAAGTCAATGGAGCGTTCGTGGAAAGTGCACAAATGGAACCTGTCGATATTATTGTACAAAAAAAGATGTGGTTTTTATCCGATGATACTGGTTTCTATGGAAGTGTCGATGGTGAACAGTTTTCGACTTTGTCGGATTTAGTGAGGGGGAGTCTTCAAATTAAATTAGATGTGAAAGAAGATGAGAAGTCGAACAATCTGTCTCTACGAGTGATCGCAAATCCCAAGTAAGTCTTTTGCATGGCAAACCGTCAAGGTTGTTCGGGATGATGAACGATTCGTGAAACATCTTTGTTTGTGTTCTCGAAGTTTTTTCTAGCCCTCAACGCACAGATTAATCTGACGTCATTCATATACGCGGTCAAATATTAGAGAGAACTGATAATCGGAGTCGTTGGTTTATTCAAATTTCTTTGAGCTAACAGGAGATGGTGAGGTATGGCTAAGCACAAAGGGCATATCCGAAATGGAATGGGAAGCGTAAGGCCCTATCTTCATGGTCCACTCGAATTACTTGATTTCCTCAAACACGTATTTGGAGCCGTAGAACGCGAACGGCATGACTTCGATGAGCAGAGCTGTCACGTGGAGCTTCAAATTGATGACTCCATCGTTGTTGTTGAAGCAGGCGATTTACCACGTGATATTTCACCGTGGCGGTGTGCAACGTATGTCTATGTCGCTAATGTTGATGATGTATATTCCCGGGCTCTAGCGCTCGGAGCCACGTCGCTGTCTGAGCCGACAGAAAAACCATATCAAGAGCGTCAAGCTGGATTTCATGATGTTGCCGGGAATACCTGGTGGATCAGCACATACAAAACGTAACCAAACTGACGATGGGGGATTTGATGGAGTTAAGCAGCCACGCGCAATTCTTATGCTCAATATCATGAGAAGAATGTCTAGCTTCATGACTCCCATGGTGCCTTTCTGGACAGTCGTAGCTATTCAACGGTTGTTGGTTTTTTAGTGACCGTACATTTTAAACGAGATACGGCATAACCCATGGCAGGTTTTCTTGGAGGGAACTGGAGTTCGAATGGAGAGTCTACGAATGTGTTTTCCCTATGTATGCTTTTTCATCGCAATTCTTCATGGATACCTTCGGCAGTTCGCTGCTCATTTCCTGTGCTGGTTTCGTGTTCTCGCACGGCTTTCATTCGAACATACAGCCGTCTCAGGTGATCTTCGTATTCACCTTTTTTTAACCCGGCATGGTCTCGTTCAAATACGCGTCCTAAGAGGTATCCAATGTTTTCCATAACGTTGATCAACTTGTTGTCCAGCTCCATTGCATGTTCAGAGAAGAATTCCATGACCGCTACGACCTTTGGCCCAATTAAAATAGGAAACGCGAAGCCAGCTTTCAGTCCAATTTTCTCAGCAAGACGAGCGCGAGGGAAATTGGGATCTTTCGTCACATCTTGAATCCATGCAGCTTTTGTGTTTGCCAGCACCCGTCCTGGTAACCCAACGCCCGGCACAAATTTTGTGGTCTCTGTTATTTGTCGAAACACCTCGAATTGATTGGTATTATTGAAAATCCAAATTTTACTGGGACTAAGCAGGTCATTATCACCATCTCGGATATATAAATGCGCCACGGGCCAATCCGTATAATCACAAATTGTTTGCATGGATTGCCGTAATACATCTTCTACCGAATCATTGGTGTTGGATAACACCGCAATGGCCTGATTCAATTGCAGAAATCGTGTTTCTTGTTTTAAGAGGTCATACGCGGTTTTTATTTTTTGGGATTCCTTCTGTTCTTCGAGGAAGCGTAGTTGGGCTAAGGCAAACACCACGATCAGCCAGATGATCAATATGGCCAACGCACGATTGGATTCCGTTATCCATAATTCCACGCCAGGTTTGGATATATAGAATCCTTCTAATGTCAGAATGGTCCCCACTATTGCCCCGCCAATGATGAGTCTCTTATCTTTGCTCCTGAGGCCAAGTAACACCAAAAGGGCATAGGCTTCGCCAACAGAAACGCCTTGGGGTAGCATGCTATCAATCGAGAAGATGAATATGGCGCAGACGACCATACCAATGACATAACCAATGGAGGTTTTGGAAAATTGGGGAATGCGTGTCGAGAAGTCGGACATTAACGTGCCTCGGAATTTTTTCTCAGGAGATGCAAAACTTTACCATAATTCGAGTATTTGTACAGATCCATTTTGTCTTAATCAACCATGAAGGATGATTTACGTTGAGGCTCTGTGGTGGTTTTTTTAAAGACAAATTCTTCTTCCAACCATCGCACGCAATCAAAAATATCGTCAAAGATGTGTTCTTCTGGAATAAGTCGAGGCACGAGATCGACTGCGCGTAGCATCGTGAGTGGCTCGCTATGTAGGTTAGCGAGCAAGACTCTGATTCCGCGTTTTTGTAAGTATTCAAAGACAAGTTCCAACGCATGCGCAGCCGATTGGTCAAGATAAGGAACGCGATTCATCTCAAAGATAATAATTTTCACAGACGGTAATTGTTTGAGACTGTCGATGAGAAATTGAGAAAATCCAAAGAAGATAGGACCCGAAAAGCTTCTGATAAACACGTGATCCAAATAATCCGTCGGTAATAGAAATTCATCTCTCACGTCACAGGGTTTTCGTATTTTCAATGAACGAAGAGGAAAGAGCGCAATTTTTTCTTCTCCAATCGCGCCCATTTTTTTCATAAATACAAAAACGGACAGGGTCATTCCAATTCCGACGGCCGTAATCAAATCGACAAAGACCGTCATCACCAACACAATACACAGGATGGCGCCTTCTACCCGTTCGACTTTCATGACCTCTTTGAGGCCATTATAGTCAATGATGTCTAACCCAACCGTAATCAGAATGGCTGCCAAAACGGGGATAGGAACATATTGCACATAACTTCCCAGGCCAAAGAGTACGGCGAGGAGAAAGAGGCTAGAGATCACGCCTGCTAGGGGGGTACGACCGCCAGCTTTCACATTGACGATCGAGGACATCGTTGTTCCAGCGCCAGGCAAGCCCCCAAAGAATGCTGAAGCAATATTGCCCATGCCTTGTCCAACGAGTTCGCGGTTACTCTGGTGCTTGGTCTCCGTGATTTTATCGACAATCACGGCTGTTAAGAGAGTATCGATACACCCTAAGGCTCCGAGTGTTAATGCCGAACTGAGAATAAACCAAGGTTCTGTAACATCAATGTGCCATAATTTTTCAAGCTGTACGGCGGGCAACCCCTGAGTGACTTCACCAATATGCTGAACGGATAAGCCTGTTCCGAGTGAAATAAGAGTTCCAGCGATCAGAGCCAGCAGCGTGGCGGGAATTATTGAGGTGAGCCGTGGCGCCGCGTACAGAATTACGAGTGTCAGTCCTCCAAGTCCGAGTGCTTGTATATTCACGTTAAGTACGGCTTGGGGTAACCCAAGGATAACCTTATAGATCGTCGGAGGACTTGATGCTCCTAGTAACGGATAGATCTCAAAGAGAATCAAAATAATACCAATACCTGTCATGAAGCCGGAAAGCACAGGGTACGGGATATATTTCACATTGCTGCCAATTTGTAGAAGGCCGAAAACGATCTGGACGAATCCCGCTAAGATGAAAATTCCCAGTATGGTCCCCAGCGCCTGTTCTAAGCTTCCTGTAAGGGCAATGGCCTGCGAAATGGTGAGAGCCGCGACAACGGTCATGGGGCCGGTTGGGGTGCTAATGAGTGTGCGAGTCCCACCAAAAAGAATCGCGATGGCCCCGAGGAAAATGGCGCAGTAGAGCCCCGAGACTGGACCAAGACCGGATTGAAGCCCAAAAGCTAATGCCAAGGGTAAGGTGACAACGCCAGCCGTCAGGCCACCAAAGATGTCTCCCTTCACATGAAGAAGATTGAACTTGGATTCCGGTAATTCCTGTGTCATATTATTTGGAGAGTTATGTCTTAGATTTAAAAACGTTTGCTCCCAACAGAGAACAAAGGCCAACAATGGCAATGAAGCGATTGACGGGATAGTTTAGTGTGATCTTCACATTTCTTGAGGGGAGGGAAGAATTTTCCCAAAAAGATACAGTGTTTCGACCTAAAAGGCCAGACTGTCTAAGGAAAGCGAGTCGGTATGTTAATGACGAGGCGAGATCCATACGAGAGAGTTGGTCAACTAGAAATGGACACACGCTTCATTCCTCTGGGCTCGTCCCTTTTTGCCAGGGGCGCATGTGACATCCTAGGACACGGTGACACGTCTAATGTGGAAACAGGCTGGGTCGGGTCGTATGCCACCAGATTCATCTTTGCTCTGCGGGAAACCTCAAGCGAGTAAGGCATGGTTTCGGTGAAACGCATTGATAATTATATGTGAAAACGTTTTAGCCCTCCTTCTTTTTCTTTTTTATCGAGTCGTTTCTCTATTCATAATTGAATCAATTCTCGTGCCTGATCATAGGCGTATAAATAGAAGGTGTAAGATGTTTTATTGTGCGCAGCGACAGCCGTTACAACGAACTTCCGATGCCTATGGCATCGTATGACGCTGACTGGGCTATCTAGGATCGATAGGTCAGGTAACTGGATGGAGAAAAATTGCTCCGATTACACGACGCCCTGTCAACATTGACATCGAGTCAAGTTATCCAGGAATTGGCATTCGATCATTCGGAAAAGGAACGTTTCATACGCCCCAAATAAATGGTTGGGATGTAGGATCAAAAAAACTTTATAGAGTTCAAGCAGGCAATCTTCTTTTTAATAATGTGTTTGCATGGGAGGGCGCAATAGCCGTTGTTCAACCTGAAGATAAGGAACGTGTTAGTTCACACAGGTTTATTGCCTGCGTTCCCAAAGAAAAAGTAGTCACAGCCCATTTTTTGCGATTTTATTTTCTCACGAAAGAAGGACTAGAAAAAATCGGTCTAGCCTCCCCTGGTGGAGCAGGTAGAAACAGAACATTGGGGTTGGCGAAACTTGAAGCTATAAACGTTCCAGTTCCCGAATATAAAAAACAACTTTGGTTCGACAAATTATAGTCAAAATTAGATGGAAAAAATACAATCCCACTCCGCCCTCGAACTCAAAGCACTTTTCCCCTCTATCTTCGACAAAGCCTTTAAAGGAGAAATGTGACATGTGCAAACTGAATACTTAAGCCGCAACGACGGAATGAACTCTTCTTAGCATCTTATTGACTTCTTCCTTTTCTCACACCGGCGGTTTTCGGCTTCTAATATCGTTCGTCAGTTCTGTCCGAAGCCTACTACTTAAATGCTGAAGGAAGAGATAATCTTGAAAATCCGAGCTTCGATTGCGGATTTCTTCTGAAAATATACACAACTTGTTACGTGCTCCATGTGTTTGAGAGCTGGTTCCAAATTCCCACTTTGTAACATTGTCTAGCTTAAGTCCATAGTGCACTTTGAGACAATCTCGATATTCGTCTACTTTCTCCTTACTCAAAAAATCAGCATCGTCAGGAAACTTCGGCACCTTAAGCTGCTTGCTGGCCCTCGAAGCTTTAGTGAGAGCTCTCGCCAAAAGAAAATACGCGTCACGGGACTTTTCCGTTAGTAATAGGCCGCCATCCTGAAAATACCATGTCGAAAGCGCACGTCCCATTGCCTCACAGTCTTTCGTGCGAATCGAACCCAACGGGAGTACGTTGGGGAAATAAACAGCCAACCCAGCAGTAGCTTGCACAAGCTTCGGGTATGCCTTGAGCCTCGTCTCGTGAACTGACTGGTCCAATGCACCAACCAGGTTCCGCTTCGCGATAAATATGCTCGCACTGGTACCAAGAATGGCCCCGATGAGCGCCAATGCCCCCGTCAACCAAGAGGGTTTCTCGACTTTGTTTGAGAGACCCTTGATTGCGTAATGAATCTTTTGATGTTCAGGATTTTTGTAGCTTAGTATGGGTGACTTATCTGAGAAGAAATCTTTGGTCGTATCGTTTTCGTCCCTAGGTTGT
Source organism: Nitrospirales bacterium (assembly GCA_021604145.1). Taxonomy (GTDB): domain Bacteria; phylum Nitrospirota; class Nitrospiria; order Nitrospirales; family UBA8639; genus JAGQKC01. The sequence continues at coordinate 4,008 of BQIX01000044.1, read as the reverse complement.
TGAGAGCCGTTCTTTTGACCGTGCTCAGTATTTTGCCTTTTGTCTGCTCCGTAGGCAAGAGGGCATGAATGATACAGAAGGACCATGATGACTAACGTGGGAAAGATGATCAAAGTACAAATCCCATAATTGCAGGCAGCATAGCCCGACAATCGGAATTGAGTGTTCTTCAATTTCACCAGGGTCTCTCCTTTAGCTAAAATTTATTACGTCGATAGTCTTAATCATTCATTAATTTTTGTCAATGAATTACACTATCTACTAATTGGCATTCATCAGTGCACCAGAGTAATACAGTATAGAATGCAAGTCTGGGGTTGCCTCATATGTATTTCTGGTTAGTTGAGTTTGATTGGAACATTGAGAAGCATTGGCACATTTGTCAGCCCGGGATTTGACAGATCTTAAATTCAATTGAAGATCTCGCGACTCACTGATGTATATTACTGAACATGGTTCTCAACGATGAGTCCACAAATCCTCTCGATCGCGTTAAACGCTATCATCAACAAACTAAGCATGATTTTAATCAGTGTGCCCGATCATTGGGCTACATGGATTGGGCGAATCAGCCAGGTACCTTTCGTCGGACCTTGCCGTGACCTAAGGAAAAGGGGACGCTACCTGACGGCTCCCCACAAATTTATCCTGCATGAATTTTCTTCAGTTGCCGTTGCAGGTGCGTCAGGGCTTCGGTGACGTGCCGGACAGAGATGGCTTCCGTACCTCGCCATAACACGTATCGGCCCAGCATGATGAGAGACAGGACCGCCTGCGACCTCCTTGTGTTTGATTGGTCCTGGGCCTGCCACTGCTGCTGAACCGCGACCCGCCCCACGATCCACAACACAAAAAGTGCAAAAGGGGACATTCTCCTTTTTAGGGGGAATCGTTGTCGAGTTCTGTCGGAATACAACAGGATTTTAGGAGAAGATTTCTGATCCGAGCTGGTTAAAAGAGAGTGTCCCTTTCCCGAGAAAATGAAATTGGTTAGGCATGACAATAGGCGAGAATCCGCATTGGCCGAGACTTTCTTGGAGCAATCTCAAGAAGGTCTGAAAATCGTCTGCCTGATGAACAACCTCGGCGTGTGCGTTGCCGCTGGTCACTTGGTAACAGAGTCTACCGACCGCAGCTCGAGAGGAACGAGCCATAGTTCGATGCTACCGTATGTTTTGGGCTGAGGTCTCAAAAAGAAGAATGTCTCCTTCTTATTCAGCTCAAACAGACATTTTAAGTGCAACGCGCCGTGAACCCGCAGGTATCTACTCATCGTTGCGGCAATCATTACTCACACTTGGCAAGTTGCGGAAAGATTTCGTAGGCCTCTAATTCATTCTGGAGTGTGTTGCAAATATAAATTTTTTCGAAAGGGATCTTACCCTGTGAATAAGACTGCACGTCCTTACTAGCATTTATTGCATGGCTTTGAAAGTCGGGTGTTGCTATATCGATAGACGGCGTATTGTGGAGAAACGCGTTTTCCCCATAGTGAATGAGTAAACTTATTGGGAGATCAGATGAAGTTCCATAGTGACTTGCCTTCCTTGTGATAATATCTTGAAGAGCTTCCCTTGCCGACGCTCCAGAATAGGATCCTCCCTGTGCCACATGAATTGAATCCATGGAATCCCACGACCTAGTGATGAAAAACATGTCCTTTTCAAAGGAAACCAGATTTTCTGCAGGTATTTCCCCAGGGTTGGGAATTTAGCAAAATCACGACAGTGATAGCCCTGAGGAGACTGCCAATGGTGCTCATTCGGCCATTGTTGATCAGTCTCTTTAATCAGCCGAAAGAGTTCTTGCTCCAACTTTTCGGTATCGTTTGAATCAAATCGCAACGGACCATTTCTTTTTGAAAGTAATGCAAGGTGAATATGCTCCGTTGTATTCTCGGGTTGAGTTCCTATGGCCTGCAAAAAATCGAATTGAAACCGTTCTGTCTCGTTACTCTGGGAGATCTGTTTTTCGTTGATCCATTCACCTAATTCGAACCCAAGGTCTTGGCCATCTTGCCTTTGACAAATAATATCTGGATAAATCCCAGCTGTACTTTGGACGTCCCAGTTTTCTATCTGTGAATTCAGAGATGAATTAACCTTAAGGAATGCCTTAAAGGCCTGTTCCTCTTTTTCTTTTTGTGAGCTTAACATCAGTTTGTACCGGACTATAGCTCATGCTGAGGCATACTCACGGATGTCGACTTCGACCCCTGCATGCGCAATGCTTTCCGCCGTTTTGAGTAAATGGGTCGTTGTGTCTTCCGCCACATACTCTTCTCCGCAATTGCTGCAGATATCTGCAGGTACATTTTTGATAACCAGTGTTGTTCCGTCTCTTTGCAGGGTCACAGTCACCTGTCCTGACTGAGTTACGCCATGTTTGCAAATCACGCATTTCATCACTTTGCTCTCCTTGTAAATCCTTTTTCCCATTCTTTTTGATCAGGCTCATAGACGCTAATGATTATCTCTTGTCGCTCAGCTCGATATTCTGCAGCGACGACATGGAGTGGGCGGGATTCAACCCATCCTAGCATCAGTCGACTTGGATAGGGAGCATCATCTGGATACGATTCAATGGTTTCTCCATTCTCTTATGACAAGACGCACTTCTTTTTCGAAGATGTTTCTCTGAAAATTTCGTTTGATTGCGTGGACACGAAAGACAAGTTGATTAGGTATAATTGTCATTCATTCTCACTCAGAGTTTTGTTTTTTCCGAAGAATCCTTTAGTTGATTATTAGGTAATCCTATCTAATATCTTGATGAAAGTATAGGTTAAAAAGCTACTGTCAGGATGAGGAAGATTTGCTATCAATCGAATCTATTTGAGTGCTTTACCTCCGTGTCCAGAAGGACTACGATGTTCTAACTATGGACACCGCAGCTCTTTCTTCTTTCCATCCCATCATTGCTGAGTGGTTTCGGTCTCAGGTCGGCGAACCAACCGATGTGCAGGTGGCGAGTTGGCCGGTGATTGCCTCTGGTCAGCATACGCTGATTGCGGCGCCGACTGGTTCTGGTAAAACGCTGGCGGCATTTTTGACCTGCATCGATGTCTTATTGAAACAAGCGCTGGCTTGTGAGTTAACCGATCAGACGCAGATTGTCTATGTGTCACCCCTCAAGGCGTTGAGCCATGATGTCCAGAAAAATCTTCAAGAACCCTTAGCGCAGATTACCCAATTCGCATTGTCAGCTGGATATCTTGTTCCACCGTTACGAGTTGAAGTCCGAACCGGTGACACACCGGCTGCGGCTCGCCAGCGGATGCTGACGCATCCTCCCCATATTCTGATTACCACACCGGAAACCTTGTACTTGATGCTGACGGCCCGCAAGAGTCGTGAGATTCTTACAAACGTGAAGACCGTCATTGTGGATGAGATCCACGCGGTCGCGCCGAATAAACGAGGGACGCATTTAGCCCTGTCGCTTGAGCGACTGGCTGCCCTTTGCCCAAAGCCTCCTGTGAGAATTGGTCTGTCTGCGACGCAACGGCCATTAGAGTTGATTGCAGACTTTCTGGTAGGCGGTGGAGTCTCAGGGAATGGGAGAGGTCAGGGAGATTCATTTGTTCCATCGTGTCAAATCGTCGATGTAGGGCAGAAACGAAAGCTTGATCTTGAGATTGAAGTCCCAAGAGACGAATTAGGACCCATTGCGACGAATGCCATGTGGGCAGAGATCTATGACCGCATTGCGGAATTGTCGCGCGAGCATCGCACGACGTTGGTTTTCGTCAACACGAGGCGGTTAGCAGAACGTATTGCTCATCATCTCGCTGAACGTGTAGGGGAAGAGAAGGTGATGGCGCATCATGGCAGCTTGTCTCGAAAGATTCGTCTTGCTGCAGAAGATCGGCTGAAGACAGGCCAGCTTCAAATCATGGTGGCCACGGCCTCGCTTGAGCTAGGTATCGATATCGGGCATGTGGATCTGGTGTGTCAGATCGGATCGCCTCGTGCTATTGCCACCTGTATGCAACGGATCGGACGGGCA
>BQIX01000043.1 GCA_021604145.1 Nitrospirales bacterium | reverse complement strand
CCATTTCTCACCGACATCAAGACATTACGAAAGCGTGCACGAGAACATATCGAAAAAGGTGCGGTGACACCAGGCTATACGGCAGATCGTGATACCGTTATCAAGCTACTCAATGAAGCGCTCGCGACTGAAATCGTCTGTGTGCTTCGATATAAACGTCATTATTATATGGCCTCAGGTATCAATGCTCAAAGCGTCGCCGCAGAGTTTCTTCAACATGCTACTGAAGAACAAGGTCATGTCGATCAACTGGCACAGAGGATTGTCCAACTTGGGGGTGAGCCAAATCTCTCGCCCGATGGGTTACTAACCCGCAGCCATTCTGAATATGTCGAGGGAACATCCTTGCTCGATATGATCAAAGAGGACTTGATCGCAGAGCGAATCGCAATTGATAGTTACCGAGAAGTCATCAATTACCTTGGCACTCAGGATTCGACATCTCGCCGAATGCTGGAGGAAATTCTGGCCGTCGAAGAAGAGCACGCCGATGACCTCGTCTCGCTTCTGGAAGATATGGATTCATAAAGAATATTTGAATGCAGAAATCGTGTATTATTAAACCGTTGGAACGTCAACCATTGCCACAATTCATGATGACATCTCGCTGGTTGTTCATACTTGGGGTACTTGGAATGTTGCTCGGGAGCATACATGTCCATGCCGAAACACCGGCTCCAAGTATTTATTGGGGTGGACTGGCCTACCCTGATCAAAAATCGTCTCTGCTTACTGGCATCACGTTACTTCGCTTTACAGAGTTTGATGGCGATGATCGTCGCTATCCTTCTACGATTGAGGAAACGATTGGACTCAATTTGCTTTCTGCCTCTTGGACGGAACGACTTGGATCTTGGGGATTTAATCTCACCGGAGGTGCAGGGCCGACTCATAATCAACCGACGGAATTTCTGCAAAATGATTTCGTTCACAATTATGTGTTTGACTATGCATCAGTTCCCGTCGGAGACACTCGAGAGGCTGCCGACTTCATGCTCGGCGGCTCAGTCACTCGATGGTTTAGTCTCCTTGGATCACGCGAAAACACATTTATGGGAATCGGAGTCACATCTGGAACGCTCTATCATGAACCCTATATCAGAGCTGGATTTCGACGCATCCCTTTTCCCAGCTCTGCCTTCCTTCGCATGTCGGCTCTGGGTCGTTATGGTCAACTTTATAATAGCTCAGCCTTTCCCTCGATTGCGCCTCAATCGTATCTCGGACAAGTGTCCCTCAGCCTTGGCGATTACAGAGACACTCCCGTACCACGATGGGAACTAGAATTTGGAATGACAATTCATTCCGGACTGTTTGTCACACGAAAGGGAAACTCGCTTGAAGAAATACTTGGGACATTGGCATTTCGTTTTCCGTACGGTCGAGTCGAAATGTGGAACGATATGGTGAACTCCAAAGATCGAGGACCGTCATTTGGAGGAACGTTAATGTTGGATATCCTACCGTTTATTCGAAGCACGTAAGAAATGTCAACATGAGCAAGATGGCTAGTCAGGCTTCGCAATCTTTCCATACTTTCAACGTTAAATTCTCACGAGGCCATCTCGCGTCTGCCTAAGAAATGTCCGGGCCTAAGCGAAATACAAATTATCTAACGTCAACTCTTAAGATCAGAATGAAAAAACCACAAAATTCATGACGGTATATTGAAGGAAGAACTAACAGCAATTGCCATGCGAGCCAATACTGATCACACGAACCTTCTCATTGTTTCTTTAGCATTTTGTTGTCGCGATAAACGTCACAAATCCTTCGACATACGCGTGAAGCTTTTGCTGCATCGTATCATTAATAAACTGCCCCTGTTCATCGAATGCCTTATGCGCACGAGACACCAAAAATGGCGTTTCATCCGCCCACAACGATAACCCTAACGTGCGGATGGTTGGTAACCAACCGGCCTGAGCCAATACCGTTCCAAAGCCACCCATGCTCGCGCCCATCATGGCCAACGGTTTACGGGCAAACACTATATCGATTTTTGCTGATGGGCGCGACAACCAGTCGATTGTGTTTTTCAACACACCTGGTACACCATTATTATATTCTGGTGATGCGAGCATCAAACCATCTGCCTGTTCCAGTCTATCCTGCAACGTCGTCACAGCGCTCGGGATCCCTTCTTCAGATTCGATGTCTCCGTTATAGAGTGGAATATCAGCAATTGATGCCACTTCAATCGTGGCTGATTGGCAAACTCTCGCCGCTTCATGGAGAAGCATCGTGTTGAACGACGCTTTTCTAAGACTACCAGAGATGGCTAGAATGTTCATGGCTCTTGTCCTTTCTTCGGGAAGGCTTTTTGTCCGTAACTCTCACCCCACGCATGCATAGCCAGCAACACGCCTTCAAGCGATTGACCAAGAGCCGACAACCGGTATTCAACGCGTGGTGGAATTTCTCGATAGTCCTTGCGAGCGATCAAACCCCACCCTTCCAATTCCCGCAGTTGTTTCGTCAAGGTTCGGTGTGTGATGCCTCCTAACTCCCGTTGCAATTGGTTAAACCGTTTCGTCCCTTCAAGCAATTGATGAATAATTAAGACTTTCCATCGTCCCGCGATGGCATCTAGGGTCACTTCTACCGGGCAGAATACGTCTTTAGTGGACATCGAATCTCCTTATTTCTCTTTACGGTATCCTCAATGTACGTACTTGCATCTTCAGCACATGAGACTTATATATCACTCATACAGAAAAAATGAAACTGGAAACATTCATTTGTGAATGGGAAAGGGTATGAACGATGACCACAAAGCATATTGCACAAGTCGAACGTGAAAACAGCCGTCATTGGGTAGGAGACGGCTTTCCAGTGAGAAACATGTTTTCCTATGATAACTTGGGAGCAGAACTGAGTCCGTTTCTCTTACTTGATTATGCAGGGCCAGCTGATTTCGATCCCACCACCAAATCCCGTGGCGTTGGAGCTCATCCCCATCGGGGCTTTGAAACCGTCACTATCGTCTACCAGGGCGATGTCACTCATCGGGATAATGCCGGTAACGCAGGAACCATCGGACCAGGGGATGTGCAATGGATGACTGCAGCTAAAGGGATTCTTCACGAAGAAATACATGGACCGATACTCAAAGAACAGGGCGGGACCTTAGAAATGGTTCAATTGTGGGTGAATCTTCCTGCACAAGACAAAATGTCGGCCCCTCGGTATCAGGATATTTTGAATGTGAATATCCCGACGGTATCATTTGATCATAATGCCGGAACCCTGCGGGTGATCGCTGGGGAATTTCAGAACATTCGTGGTCCTGCAAAAACATTTACTCCAATAGAACTTTGGGATGTCCGGATTCATGCAGGGCATGACATCGACTTACAGTTCAAAACAGGGTTCACGACTGCCATTTTGGTTTTAAGCGGAAAGATAAACGTCAATGATCGATCAGAATTACAAAGTGCTGAATTTGCGTTATTTGAACGGGAAGGAGACACCGTTCGTCTTCATGCCCATGACGACACCACGTTGCTCGTGCTCCACGGAGAACCGATTGATGAACCCATTGTCGGACAAGGTCCGTTCGTGATGAACACCCAGGAAGAAATCCGTCAAGCGGCAACTGATTTTAAAGCTGGCCTCTTCTAGAGAAGTGCGTAGCTCATTAGCCGGAAGAAGACTCCATCACGACCTCATACATCACCTTGCTCAGCTCTACGAGAGAGTAAGGTTTGCGAACGACTCCCTGGAAACCATGAATTTGATAATTGGCCATGACCGGATCATGAGAGTAGCCGCTTGATACGATGGATTTCACGTCTGGATCAATCTGTTGCAATCGTCTCAACGTCTCTTTTCCTCCAATGCTGCCCGGAATCGTCAAATCCAGAATGACTACCGAAAAACGCTCTCCGCTTCGTACCGCCTGTTTGTACAGGGTGATGGCCTCGTAGCCGTCCTTGGCTAACTCGTACTGATACCCACAGTGCGTCAAAAGTTCTCCAGCGACCATTCGGACATGTTCATCATCATCCATCACCAACACCTTTCCACGGCCTTGCATTGGCAGAACAGCTTCCGATGTACTGGAAACGTGCGCGCGGGGAACCGCTGGGAAAAATAACGTAAATTCCGTACCAAAGCCGAGTTTGCTATCGACGGCAATCAATCCTTCATGCTTTTTCATGATTGAGTACGCCGAGGCCAACCCGAGACCATGCCCTTCAGTCTTCGTTGTATAATATGGATCAAAAATCCGTGACAAATGCTCATCAGGAATTCCAGGTCCTTCGTCACGCAGAGACACCTTCAGATACGGACCTGGGGCCAATGGTACATTCCGTCCTAACATTTTGTTAGGGAGAAGCATATTTTCGGCACGTATAGTAATGGTGCCCCCATGTGGCATCGCTTCTACCGCATTAATCACGAGATTGTGAATAACTTGACTAATCTGTCCCGGATCCACATCAGTCGACCAGAGATCCGGTTGAAACACATACTCGCAGGACACAGCTGAACCAGACAGTGAAAAGCTTGAACTTTCCTTAATCACCGCATCCAGGGATATTAGTTGCTTGATCGGTTCCCCACCTTTTGCAAACGTGAGGAGTTGCTGAGTCAGATCTTTTGCGCGTAATGTGGCTTGTTCAGCCTTGGTCAAAAACTCTGCTCGTGACTCGCTGGAAGTTTCAGGCTGCTTGGCGAGTACAATATTTCCCAACACGCTTGTGAGGAAATTATTAAAATCGTGCGCGATTCCACCGGCCAGTGTACCCACCGCTTCGATTTTCTGAGAGCGCAGGAGTTGCTCCTCGAGTCGTTGCTTCTCCTGATCCATTCTCTTTCGTTCAGTGATATCGCGAGTCACCCCCACCATACCAATGGCCTGCCCCTGTTCATCCCGAAGGAGACTTCCCCTCACTTCCGCCCATACTGTCGATCCATCTTTGCGATAATGCTCCAACTCCTGGAGACGAGATCTGTAACGATCAGCAGGACCGGATGGCTCAAGGTTCACCTCTTCTTCAAAAATCGCTCTTGCTTTGCGTGCAGATTCAGGAGTGAGAATTTCCTCCAAAGAAAGCGCGATGGCCTCTTCAGGTGTATAACCACTGAACGACGTCATAGACGGACTGATATAGGTAAAGTGACTTCCGTCTCTAGCCATTACCCAAATAACATCCGTCACATTGGTTGCTAACAACCGATAACGGGCTTCGGATGTTTGCAATTCGGCGGTACGAGCTTCCACAATCGATTCGAGATGATCACGCGCTTTGGTGACTTGATCGAGAAGCTGAGCATTCTCGTGCTGCAATGTGATGCCCTTGGCGATCAAAAGATGATTGCGACGAGCCACCATCCCCATCATACCCATAAACAAGAAGGACAACACCCCCATAGCAATATGCAGGTCATCTCCCTGTTGAAAAAACATGTATGTAAAAGGCACAGCCGTTGGAGCGCTAAAAGCCCAAAAGGCTTTTGTTAACGCCGAATGCATGGCCGTCGAACCAGCCACCATTCCTCCAAGCACAAAAATCAAACCGAATTCATGCGGAAGCGAGTTGAGCGGATACAAGAAAAATCCTGCGGCTCCCCAGGCAAAGCCGGAAGCCAAATTGCCCACAATAAACCAATCACACCAACGATGAGTGTCTTCTACCAACACCGTGGCACGTCGATACCGAGAGACGAGCCAACTTCTCATGACATTGATCAGCGTTAAGCCGGCCAGCCAACCGACCAACGGAACCGAAGCCGTCACATTCCAGAGTATAAACACGAGAATAAGGCTATTGAGACATGATGCCATAATTCCGAGAGGGGCAAGCGCATATAACTGCTTGACCTGCTCGCGAAAGAGTTGGGTCTTCAATGGAAGATGAGAGGAGGAAGGGAAAGAAGAAGGCAAGCGGTCTGGAGTCAATACCATAATCTATATTCTTACCTGTGGAGTGATTCTCCATAGGATACGGGTTTTAGAGTTTTTTTTCTATGCTTAATGTTAATCCCTCCAAAATTTTCACTAAGACATGCGAAAACAAAAGAAACAGATCACTCACAGAAGACTTCCAGTGGTCAACTCTTCACGAATCAACTTTTTCATCATAACAACCTATTTTTCTTTTTCAAGGAATGCTATGGTGAAGAGGATTCTTAGGTATCGTCGTGAAGAATATTCATTGGAATTCACTAGGGAGCTAAATCATGACCGAACAATCTCGTGACCCGCAGCATATTCAAATCACCGAAGCATTGATCCACGTCTATTTAATTTTGACTCAATACCTTGACCATCTTCTGGATGAACGAAAAACTCCCGAACTGTCAAATCAGGAAATGGAAACGCAACTCGAAGAAGCTCGCACGAAGTTGCAAGATTTTCTGGCAGCGAACCCCGTTGTGCAAGCCAAAGTGGGAGAGGAGAGTGATCGAATCTTGTCAGAAGCGACTCAGGTCAGAAAAGAGGGACAGAGCACCAAGAACGTTGACATGCTGATATCTGAACGAACCCTCCTTCAAACGAAAATTGTGACACTGACTGATTTGATTGCCGTCTTTCGTGCGCTCTAAACACCGCAGGCTCAACATTCAACCGGACACCACGTTCCGGGTAATCTCCATTATTCCGGAAGCACATGCTGTTTATTGAGCTGCATTTTTCGCATACGTGCCAATAAGGTTGTGGGTTTCATCCCCAACAATTCAGCTGCCCCACCAGCACCATACACTTTCCACCGTGTCTGCTTTAAGGCTGCGAGCGTATTCTGACGAATGACCTCTTGCACCTCTTCTTCAGATAAGACCACCGGAGATTTTAGATCTTCACCCACGTTTCCCGAAAGACGCCGCTTGGTTTTACTGGGTAACTCAAAGTAGAGCTCTCCAGAATTGGCCGTGATTAATGCGCGTTCGATAATATTCTGCAGCTCTCGAATATTCCCAGGCCAATCATACCCCCGCAAAAGGCTGACATGTTTTTTGGTTAAGCGGGGGCGTAAACAATGGAACTTCTTTGCTCCAATAGTGAGAAAATGATCGGTTAAGAGCGGAATATCTTCCTTACGGTCACGAAGCGGTGATATTTCCAGTGGAAATACGTTCAAACGATAATACAGGTCCTGTCGAAAGCGGCCCAATTCAACCTCTCGTTTGAGATCACGATTCGTTGCAGCCATGACCCGCACGTTCACCTTGCGCGTGTATTCATCCCCGACCCGTTCATATTGCTGTTCCTGCAACACCCGCAAAAATTTACTTTGCAAATCCAGGGGAATTTCTCCTACTTCATCAAGAAATAAGGTTCCGCCATCCGCCGCCTCAAATCGACCGGCTCGATCTTTGACGGCTCCCGTAAAGGCGCCCTTCACATGACCGAAAAATTCACTTTCGTAGAGTTCCTTGGGAATTGACGCACAATTGACTCGAATGAGCGGACGCTCATGCCGGTGACTCCGTTTGTGTATTTCTCGAGCCACCAACTCTTTTCCAGTCCCAGACTCACCAAGAATTAACACGGTCGCTTCGGTCCGAGCCACCAGATCAATCTGGCGAATCACATTTTCAAGCGCCGGACTTTGCCCCACAAGATCACCGAACGCGCAGGCTTCAATAACTTCTTCTTGTAAATACCAATTTTCCGCCTCGAGCCGAGTTTTCGTTTGCAATAACTCTTCGGCTTGCTTGCGTGCACTAATGTCTACCACTGATCCTTCGTACCATTGAGGAAGACCTTGAGCATCCCTAATGACCCGAGCATTTTCGGAAATCCAGATAATCGTGCCGTCTTTTCTGTAGACCTGCGACTCGAATTCCGTCACGACATCGACTTCTTCCACGAGCCGACAAAACTGGCTTCGTCGCTCCGGCTCCACATAGAGTTGCACGCCAATTTCCTGGACCGCTTCGATGAGTGATGATGATGAATCGTAGCCCAATAAATGACTCAGGGCCGGATTGGCATTGAGAAACGTGCCGTTCAGGGTTGTTTGATAAATACCTTCAACGGCCTGATTAAATATGGCACGATATTTTTCCTCTGATTGCCGAAGAGCTCCTTCCGCAGCTTTCCGTTGGGAAATGTCTCGAATGATTCCGCTAAAAAATTGCTGCTGATGCTCCATCCACGCAGACAGCGTCAGTTCCAAAGGAAACTCATCCCCTGTTTTTCTGAGACCATGAAGCTCAAATGTCTTTCCAATGAGGCGCGCCTCACCTGTTCCGCAAAATCGAGCCATCCCCCGCAGATGGGCAAGACGATAACGCTCAGGCATCAATAACGTTAGCGACTTCCCTACGACATCGTCACTTTGATAGCCAAAAATTGCTTGAGCACCGCTATTCCAAAATAAAATGTTTCCGCCTTGATCCCCGATAATGATGGCGTCATTAGATGACTGAGCCACCGCCCGAAACCTCCTTTCGGCATCGTAGATGTGTTGTTCTGCTTTCATGGGTGTAAGGCTTTCACGATATGTATCTTCAAAAAATATCTTATTAATGATGTATCGACACACTCTATGCTAACCGATAGCAAGAGGTGCAACAGATGATAGCGTAAACAAATTATTGCGATTAAACAACATTATTTTGCTGTTTAGTTAAATATTGATTAATGCAAAAATATGAAAAGCAATAAAAAATTAATAATATCAATAACTTAAAAAAATATCACGATTGGCATATTTGATGCTATATCTTATCGAAAGAATAAAGAGATTATTCAAATATATCCATCACTCATAAGCGCATTTATTAATCGAGGAGGAAGAATATGAATCGGACTCAGCTCATGTCAAAGCGTATACCTGGACTGGCAACTCTGGCCATAACGGGTGCGTTGTTCTGCACCTTTGGACAGGCAGAAGCCAAAACCGTCAACGTCGAAATGACCGCCGTGGAAACGGAAGTCGTAATTGATGGCAAAGGCACCAAAACCAAAGCCTGGACATTTAATGGACAATTCCCGGGCCCAGTGGTTCGTGTCACCGAAGGCGATACCGTCCACTTCACGCTCATCAACCTACCAACGAATAGTCGGCCACATTCCATGGACTTTCACTCGGCCGAAACAAATTTCCTAGATAATTACTCAGAAGTGAATCCTGGAGAAACCAAAGAGTTTGACTGGGTCGCCAAACGCCCGGGAGTCTTTGCCTATCACTGCGGAGCCTTTCCGATGATTCAGCACATTGCCCGTGGCATGTTCGGAGCCGTGATCGTGGACCCGAAAGATGCCTCTGCCATGCCAAAAGCTGACAGAGAATATGTCTTGGTTCAATCTGAATTATTTTTAAAAGACCCGGATGATGTGCAAGGCATGTTTGACGAAAAATACGATCATGTGGTCTTTAATGGAGGCGTATTTAAGTATGACCCAGTCCATGCCACACAGGGCGGCGATTTCTTACAAGCCAAGCCAGGTGAACGCGTGCGGTTCTATTTCGTCAATATTGGGCCAAACCGATTTTCCGCGTTACATCCTATTGCAGAAATTTGGGATGACGTCTGGCCGACTGGAACACCAGCCAACCGGATGCAAAGTGTCCAAACCCAAGTGGTTGGTCCAGCCGATGGTGCGATCCTTGATATGATTGTCGATGAAGAAAACATTATTCCCATTGTCACACATTCACTCACCGATGCCCTTCGCGGTGCCATCGCGTTACTTGAAGTAAAGAAAGATGCAGAGCAATTACCACTCATGCCATTCGTGGCACCATCGGTGGCGAAGTCCCCCTCCGACGCCACACAGGAATCCCACCACTAAAAACGGGCGACGGTGTCACATCTCGCGGAAGGTCAAGACTCTTGGCCTTCCGTGAAGATACCAACGTCAATCATCCTCTCCACTGCCTCCTCTCCTCATCACATCACCTAGAACTCAAAACCTCCCGTTTGAAATCACCACCTCCTGACATTGCACGCACGGAGTCATCGGTCACCCCTCAAGAGCTCCTCGCTTCTGAGAACACAACCACACGAAAACAAAAGCTCCGCAACGATTGAAACCTGAGAGCACTACGACCAAGGGCAGCTAAAAGCATTCGAAGCATGATGTTTCACGCCAAAAATTCCATACGGTGAAGTCATCTATATTCTTGCGGATGCAGGAATTAGGATCTCCGCTTCCATTGTTTATAACGGTAGAGACGATTGAGGAAAATATTGAGGCAAACGAGATATGAGTGAGGCGATAGAAAAAAGAAGATACTCTATCGAATCCAAGTAAATTCCAATTTATGAGAAGGAAGACCTAGGCGACAGTTGCTATATATGTCTCGCAAAATTGAAGTAATTGCCAACGATGAGACCTGTTGGTCACTGGAGTGTCGACTCCTTGACGACGGTTGCTCCATACCCCTGTGCCAACCTGATGTCGAAAGCTGTCCTGCTTCTGAGGTGTCGACTGATAGGAATAATTACTGATTCGATGAAATTCTCACTAATTCACTTAGTCAAAATGATCTTTTCTCAGCACAAAAGCATCGTTAACAAAAACGCTTCCAGAATGACGCTCTAAAAACGGCTTGAGCCCTGACAGAATAAGATCGACCTTTTCCTCCGGCACGACCGTCAGAACCATTTGCAAGCTGCTTGTGTCATTAAACATCAAGTGCCCTTCATGAAACCCACTATGGCCTTTGCCTGAAAGGTTGCTGAAAATCGTATAGCCGCTCGCTTTGATACGATCGAGCACGTCCGTCACGAAACTTAGATGCTCGCCATCAATGATGACTTTGATTTCTTTCATCGGGTGAAGATTGATGGTACCCATGATGTCCTCCTAGCCCTCCTCAAGCTGATAGATTACTGAATACGTTGCCAATCGTTCCGCGAATCATGAATAAAGAATTCCCTGGAGGCCGGATCTAGAGCCACGAGATTGATCCACTGATTGCCGATGAGGCGTTGAAGAATATCATGCCGAGCAATGATCATACTGATTCGTTCACGCGGTGCCTCGATAATCACGAACAATCGCATCGGTTCGTGATAGGGCTTGTCCCCATCAAGAACTGTTTGAGTTGGCAAGCCAACACAGATGTCACTTTGGGACCCATACATGACCCCGATACGGCTGACCACATTGTGATAGACTTTGCTTCCTGCACCATACACCATTGGGTCCACCGTGGAAAAATAATGCTCCATGTTGATCCAATTTCCTACGATCATCGGTGCGGTCATGATGATTTCCAAATATTTTCCTGTCTCGTCTTGCGAATAATCGTACGAGTGTAAAAACGTTCGCCCCTCAAGATTAATGCCTTGCGTGAGAAGACGTCTTCCCACAATAAATGCCGTATGTCCGGAAAGGCCCCACTCAGGCCGAACTTGAGACCAATCGATGCTGCGTTGTTTGGTGCGCTCGGCGGCTTCATCCAACGATTCGCAGCCTTTGTCATCGGGTAAGCGAGTAAGCCGCTCCCGACTATTGCGGCGAGTAGCTTCTTCCAGGTCGTGTTGCAATCGCAGTAAATCTTTACGATGAGTGGCCGGAACATCTTCCAGATCGAACAACTCAACTTCGTCCGTTGTGGTGTCGTGTTGACCCGGCAGGAAATGCGTATCAGGCGGAATATGAATGCCTTTTTGTGCCAGAATTTGTCGCACCTGTGCTTTGTTGGCCATGGCTGCAAAGGTCCGGGCATTGGAGACCCCGTGGTTTCCTCCACAGGCTCCACAATCTAACGCCGACTCAAATGGATTATTATCAGAAATGCTGCCGTGGGCGCATGCGAGAATGAGTCTGGAGAATGTTTTTGTGGATCCAATAGCCCGAAGAGCGGTTTCCACAAAAAGCGCTTGTTCCGTGGTGGTAAATCCTGTCTGCGTGATGCGATGCATCCGATTGGTGACGGCGCGGTCGTGCACACCATATTGGCTTCGTAAGTCTTCAATAAATTGCATGTAGTCAGGTTCCGTCCACTGGAGTCTACTGAGTAATTCCTCGTCCTCGCCCGGATCAAAGGCCATTTGGTTCAA
Source organism: Nitrospirales bacterium (assembly GCA_021604145.1). GTDB lineage: Bacteria > Nitrospirota > Nitrospiria > Nitrospirales > UBA8639 > JAGQKC01. The sequence continues at coordinate 3,743 of BQIX01000043.1, read as the reverse complement.
TGCTTGCTTGCGCAGTCGTTCGACTTCGTCATGTGAAACAGCCATCCCCGGCCGGCCGCATCGTTCGATGAGCATGCGATAGATCGATGCGCGGTGTTCTGAGGCCACCATTTCCTCTGCTTCCTGGGCGGTCAATTTGTCAACAGTCAATGTCGTCCCAAGAGGAATGTCAAAGCGCTCTGAGAACCAGGACGTGATCCGTTTAAACCACAAGGGGCTCAAGGTTTGGCCAAACAGCCTGAACCCGAAAAACCAGCCAATGGCTTCGACCATGATATAGGGTGTGATGACATTCTCTTTTAAATCATGAAGCAGGGTATGCCCGGTTCTGGCTAATTGCTGGCGTTCCAGAAATTGTTTCGCCGCCTTGGCTTGATAGGCTCGAGGAATTTCTTTGATCACATGCTTGGGCTTGAGCAGCACCGGACATTGATCGGTTTCCAACTCGCTCCCAAACCCTAGATAGGAAAGGGGAACGCCAAAAAAACCTGCAAATCCAAAAGTCTCATTGCCACCGACTTCTTCGAAATGTCGACGAAAACCCTCCGAGCGAACATCAATACAGAAAATCCCTTGAGCCAACGGACGTGATTCAGCGGGTTCTTCCTCTGACTCATCGATTTTTGCGAGCTTCTCGAGATTCGGAGCAAACTCTGGGAGAAACCCTTTGATGAACGAGAGTTCAAAAGCTTTCAGCCAAATTGGCCCATGGTCTAATTCTGGAAACTGCGACACCCATTCCAAGAGGCCGGCCAAGGTTTCATGAGGACTCTCGATTAATTCGTTGACAGAGAAGTCGAGGGATTTGGCGAGATGCAACGCAATGAAGGCCTTTTGGTGAATGTCTTGTTCTCGGCGAATGGACTGCCATGTTTCGCTGATGCGGACGGCATGTTGATCCAGTTCAGTAATCGGTAAGGGGTATTGCACGAAATTTGAAAGTCCAAGATCTTCGACAATCTCTTCCGGCAAACCTGTGAGCTTCCATTCCTTGTACAGTCCATATCCAGAGGGGTGGCTCTCGAGGTACGACTGAATGGAGGGATAGGTTCCTGGAATGCCAAGCTTGTCTTGGCAAGCCAATGCCACCAGTTCTTTTTCATAAAACAAGCGCACCGCGAGGTATTTGACCAGATCAATGCGATTGGCATTTTGCCATTGATAATCCAATTGTTCCGAACGCCATTTGATAAATCCAGCCCATCCTGAAAGCTGGGCAAAATGCATGGTGAAATAATCAATCCACAGTTCGCGAGGGATGGCCATGGCCTCGAGGCATTCGATAATGGCATCTTCTGGTCGATCGGGAAGATGTTGAACCTTTGACTGCCATTGCGCAATGCCTAACATCGAACCAGACCGATCTCTCTGGACTAAGGCTTTCCATCCACCATAAAAGGTTTCTTCTCGAAAAGGCATAGACCAGGGAGCATGTCCTTCATCCAAAAAACCGCCACACCATTTGATGAGTTCATAGTTCGTGAGATCCTGAACCGTGGTGCCCAGTGTTTGATCGCACCAGGCTGAAAGGATGTAGGCGGACGCAAGCTCCTTTCGCTCGGAAGCGGCATGATCATTGAACGAAAACGTCGGTGGTTTAGCTTGAGACAGCACGTGGAGTCTCTCAATAAGCGTCTTCACATCCTTGTCGTCGTGATGCTCTTGCAGAAGGGCTGAAGCCACATCCGACGCGGTGTACCCGGATCCATTGATGAGAATCGCGCGTAAGACTTCGAGATGAGAAATCTTTCGATTGCCGATGGCAATGAGTTGATTTCCAATCCGATCTTTTAACGCTTCATCAATGGCATCTACAGTAATGCGTCCTTGATGGTGATAACTCCGGTATTCGGTATTGGGGAGATACCCTTTACCACCAAGAAATCTTGTCCCTTCCTTTATCGCCTCATCAAATGACAAATGTTCTAATCCGTGCAAGGGATTATGGTGAATGAAGGTTTGCATTGGCCAATAGTGAGAAATAGGCTCTCCCGCTAATTTAACCAGCGAGAGAACTTCCATTCGCTGTCCGTCTCTTGACTGTTCGATTTCTCTTACTTCAGCCACAATGAATACTCTCTAAAAAAACAGTCCTGTAAAACCGGCTGCCGCAATCAGCAGGCTCAAAGCGCTGATTTCCCCTGTCGTTAAATCCGAGTAGGGAATATCTGGTCTGGCCTTTCCAAAAGCCGTTTGATGCATTAAATGTGAAAAATACCAGCTCCCCAACATCCACACGAAGAAGATGATGAAGCCAATAATGACAAGGGAAACATCTTGATGGTCCATTGTCGGCAGGGCAGGCAACCCTGACAATACCGGAACAATCGGAAGCACCACAGCGATACTAATCAGAATTATCAACATCACGCCCAGTCGCGGCATGACTAAGGCCAAGCCTGGCAGGGTTCCGATGGTATGTGATCCAAACCTTTGTTGAATGCAGTGATACGTGAGTAACAGACCCGTCATCACGAAGGCAATGGTCGCCCCAAATGGTATGAGCCATTGGGAAAAAGTGGAGAACACGGTAGCCAGTCCCCACAACAAGGAGACTTGGGCGATGGTTGCATAGGTGAGCAATGGCCGAATTTGGCTTTGCCCTAAGCACTTCATTGAGGCATACAGAGCACTGACTAAGGCTAACCAGGAAACTGTCGATAGCATGCCTTCCGACAAGAAATTTTTGAGTTCCATCAGCTCAGCCAACCCGAGAGAAAGTAACACGGTCGTCCATAAACCGGACATGGCTCCAGGAGAAGAACTCACGAGTGAAGCGAACGGGACATGCAACGGAGGAAGAGGGATCAGTGTCGCTGTGACAAACAGCCCGGCGACCATGGTCATAGAATCGTCAGTGAATGAAGCTGCGAGGGTCAGTACAATCGCTAATGCCAATTGAACGAGACTGATTGTTTTAAGCGAGGCGGTCCCACGAGATTTCAAAAGCGAGTAGGCCGCAAACCCTAGAACCCCAACGAGAAGATACCGGTTGATGGGCAAAGGTGTCAGTAACGTACCAACCCCAAGCCCCGACACCACAAGTATTTCGACAAGTGCCGTTGACGCATGTTTTGAACGATATTGCCCAACGAAAGCACACAGCGCTGAAAGAAGAATCGCAACAGCTAATATACTGATATCTTCAACGTTCATGACTGTCTCAAATGTTTTTTCTTCTTAAGTTCTAATACCGGTGGGCGATTTTTTGAGCCCATTGAAAGAATGCGCTTCCCCACCTCATGTAGATGAAATCCACATACAGCCGGTTAATCAGCAGCACATACAATTTTTGCAGTATGGCTTGACCCTTTTCTGCATTGACAATTTTTTGTCCTTTGGCACCGGTGTAGGCATAAATCCACCCACAGAAAATTAAGACCGTCGATACGAGAATGAGCATATCAAACACGATAGGATTTAACGCCGCAGCAAGGAAGAAGCCGTCGGCAACTCCCGGTTCCGGGTACAGAAAATGAGTAAAGGCTTCCCCCGCCCACAAATAAGTAAATCCAATGAGAAATAACGCGGCAATCATCGCACTTGCCACTTTCCAGGAAGCCACGGCATGCAATCGATACAAACTGAAAATCGCCTGGGACGCCGTCACCCAGCTAAAAAAGAGAAAGATCACGGCCCCATGAGCATCCTGAAGCGGGACTTCCAACAGATCATGCGCCACCATCAAAATAATCAGCGGCATGATCAAGGTCACGAGTAATCCCGTGATCCAAGTGGCTTGG
>BQIX01000042.1 GCA_021604145.1 Nitrospirales bacterium | reverse complement strand
CGACGCCCTTGCGTATCAAACAGGTACGAGCCTTTCCCGCGTTCAATAATAATTGGGTCTTCTTCAACCCATGCTTTCATTTGCGTAAAGGGGTGCCAGAGAACCTGATGGTCGAGCTTCGCGAGTTGCTTGTGGGTGTGCTGGCGTTTCATCATGTAAAACCTTCGAAATACTCGGCGAGTATAGGAGGGGATATTCTCTTTTGACAACCTGGAAAATGCTTACTACAATCGAGCAATTAGAGATGAAAGACCAACCGCAGCTATCTCGAATCCGTAATTTCTGCATTATCGCTCATATCGATCACGGGAAATCCACCCTCGCTGATAGGTTCCTTGAAATCACAGGAGCGATCACGAAGCGAGAGTTTCGGGAACAGTACCTGGACGCGATGGACCTTGAGCGGGAACGCGGTATTACTATTAAGGCGCACGCCGTCACGACAAAGTTTCGTGCGAGCGATGGCTCCGAATATCTTCTCAACCTCATTGATACCCCAGGACATGTTGACTTTACCTACGAAGTATCACGCAGCTTAGCCGCCTGTGAAGGGGCATTATTATTAGTCGATGCCACTCAAGGGGTCGAAGCGCAAACGATCGCAAATGTCTATCTGGCCATTGCCAACGATCTCACCATTATTCCCGTCATTAACAAAGTTGACTTGGCCAGTGCAGATATTGAGGGAGTCAAACAGCAAATTCAAGAGACCTTAGGACTCGAGATTGAAGGCACACATTATATTAGCGCCAAAGATGGGCGGGGAGTGCCGGAAGTGTTAGAAGCCGTTGTCCAGACCATCCCTCCGCCAACCGGTTATTTGGATCGTGAGTTGAAAGCCCTGATATTTGATTCCTGGTTTGATAGTTATCAAGGAGCCATAGTCTTATTACGAGTCCTCGATGGGGAAATTGTCCCAGGCATGAAAATACAAATGATGTCGAATAAGAGGGTCTTTGAGGTTGATGAAGTGGGAATCTTCACTCCGAAAAGAACCAAAACAAAGCGGCTGGGTACTGGTGAAGTAGGCTATTTGTGTGCCGGCATGAAAGATCTGGCTGATACGAAAATCGGGGATACGATTACCGATGCGACTCGACCGGCTCAGGAACCACTGCCCGGGTACCAAGAAGTCAAGCCCGTGGTCTTTTGCGGGTTATACACCATCGATAATGCTCGGTTTGAAGATTTGCGCGATTCGCTCGAAAAACTCCAATTGAATGACTCGTCTTTTGGATATGAACCTGAAACATCTCTGGCATTGGGCTTTGGGTTTCGTTGTGGGTTTCTCGGCTTACTGCACATGGAAATTATTCGTGAGCGGTTGGAACGCGAGTATAATTTAGACTTGATCAGTACAGCCCCGACGGTCATTTATCGCGTCTACACCACAAAGAACGAAGTCCTCGACATTGATAATCCCGCCAAACTTCCTGACCCTTCCATGATTGAAAAAATGGAAGAACCGTTTATTAAAGCCACCATTATTACCCCAGAACGGTATGTGGGAAATATTTTACAACTCTGCCAGGAACGACGTGGTTTGCAGCAAGGTATGCAGTACTTAGATCCAACTCGAGTTATGTTAACCTATGAGTTGCCATTAAATGAAATGGTGTTAGATTTTTATGATCGCTTAAAATCACGAACCCAGGGCTATGCCTCACTGGATTACGAAGTAACCGGATACCGTCCCGCAAAGTTGGTCAAATTAGACCTGTTGCTGAATGGTGAAAATGTTGATGCGCTCTCCGTGATTACCCATCAAGACAAAGCTCAGCAACGGGGCCGACAGCTAGCAGAAAAAATGAAAGAACTCATTCCCCGGCAGATGTTTGAAGTCGCCATACAGGCTGCTATTGGGAATCGAATTATTGCGCGAGAGACAGTCGGCGCATTGAAAAAGAATGTGACCGCTAAGTGTTATGGCGGAGACATCTCACGAAAACGAAAATTATGGGCAAAACAAAAAGAAGGCAAGAAACGCATGAAACAATTAGGACGTGTAGAAGTACCTCAGGAAGCGTTTTTAGCAATCCTCAAAACTGATAGTGATTAAGATGACGCCATCCCCAGAGGAATCACCTAAACAACGGGAGGGTTCGCTGAAAGAGTCATCCCCGTCATCGGTCAGTGAAGAACACGACGGCTCCCACAAATCCATCATCCGTGAATATGCTGAAGCGATTGTCATTGCCATTATCTTAGCCTTTTTCATACGGGTCTTTGTGGTTCAGGCTTTTAAAATTCCATCCGGTTCGATGATTCCCACATTGTTAATCGGTGACCATATCCTCGTGAGCAAACTGGCATATGGTCTGCAATGGCCAACCGATTGTACCGTGTCAGTCAGTTTCCCACCTGTCACCTGTTATTCCTCAAAAATATTATGGAAATTTGGCGATCCCCAACGTGGCGACATTATTGTCTTTCGGTACCCTGAAGATGAAGAGAAAGACTTCATCAAGCGGATTATCGGGTTACCGGGCGATACGATCGAGACCAAAAACAAGGTGGTCTACATCAATGGACAACCTCTTCGCGATGACGCCTATACCCAGCGTATCGACCCGGGAATCATCGATGGGCACATTAACCAACGAGATAACTTCGGCCCGATTACCGTGCCCGAGAAATCATATTTTGTCATGGGTGATAATCGAGACCAAAGTTTAGACAGTCGGTTTTGGGGATTTGTGAAAGTGGATAAAATCAAAGGCAAAGCGTTTATGAGCTATTGGTCCTGGAATGGTCAAGGCTCCTGGGTTGACTGGGTGCGCTGGGAACGAATTGGAAAATTTATTCTGTAACGATGACAAAAAAGCTTGAAGGATATATTCAACGATTTTCGCGCGCCAAAGTGCTGGTCCTTGGCGATCTCATCCTGGATCATTTTATCTGGGGGAAGGTCAATCGAATGTCTCCTGAAGCGCCAGTTCCCGTCGTGCATGTAGAATCTGAATCCCTCTGCCTAGGGGGGGCGGCCAACGTCTACCAAAACATCGTGTCACTTGGCGGACAAGCTGACCTGTGCGGGGTGATTGGCTCCGATGAGGGCGGCCACGCGTTACTCAAAGCGCTCAGCGTGTATCGACGCAATCGTGGGGGCGTGGTCATCGATGCCGCTCGACCAACCACCCGAAAAACTCGCGTCATCGCACACAATCAACAGGTGGTACGGTTTGATGTTGAGGAACACAGCGATCTGGTAGAGGCGACTGAGCGGAAGGTTCTCAGATATGTCCTGTCACGTTTATCAGAAATTACCTGTCTCGTGATTTCTGACTACGCTAAAGGCGTCGTGACGGCTTCACTCATGCATGAGATTTCTGAAGCGGCTGCACGTCATAACATACCGGTGTTTGTGGATCCCAAAGTTGAGCATTTTTCCCGATATCAAGGCGTAACTGTCATGACGCCGAATCATCTCGAAGCCTACCAGGCTGCAGGGGTTGTCGGAAATACAGATCCGTCTATTGATGAAATTGGCCAGATGCTCCAAAAAACCACCAGGTGTCAAGCTGTTCTGATTACGCGCGGAGAACAGGGGATGAGCCTGTACCAAGACAAAAAGAAAGCCGTGCACATTCCATCAAAAGCTCGACAAGTTTTTGATGTCACGGGAGCAGGCGATACAGTTGTCAGTACCATGGCGCTGGCCGTGAGTACAGGCGCCTCCTTTCGTGATGCCGCGTTTCTTGCCAATCAAGCCGCAGGTGTTGTGGTTGGTATGGTTGGAACCGCAAGTCTGACCCAAGATCAACTCAAGAAAGCATTGCGCCATGCCTCCTAATCCCAACTCTGTCGGTGTGTTAATTCCCGCCCGCTTTGGATCATCGCGGTTTCCCGGAAAACCGTTAGCCCTGTTGGCTGGTCGACCATTAATACAGCATGCCTATGAAGCCGCAACCCAGGTTCCAAATGTCTCGGAGGTACGGGTTGTCACTGATGATGCTCGCATCGCTCATACCGTCGAACAGTTTGGTGGTCAGGTCATGATTATCGACACCCCTTGTCGAACGGGAACAGATCGCGTGGCGAAAGCTGCAGCGCAGCTCGATTGTTCCATTATCGTCAATCTTCAGGCTGATGAAATTCCTTTACACCCTTCGTTACTCCGTGATTTAATCGATCCATTCTTAGACAGTAATCAGCCGATGGGAACATTAAAGCGGGAATTATCGACTGCAGATGAATTACAAGATACCGCGCTGGTAAAAGTCGTCACGGATATCCATCAACACGCCATATATTTTTCCCGATTACCCATTCCCTTCGTCCGCGACGGTCAAGCAGGGGACGCATCAACACGATACTATGGGCACCTCGGCATTTATATTTTTCAACGTGAGACTCTGCTGCACTTTGCCGATCTGCCAACCGGAGTCTTAGAAGATGCAGAAAAACTTGAACAACTTCGCGCCTTGGAACATGGCATCGCCATCCGTGTGTGGGAAACGAAGCACAAATCACTTCGAATCGATCGGCCGGAAGAACTGAAGGCCGCAGAAGCCCAATTCATACGACAGACATCACAATCGCATAGTTGTCCACCAACATCGGTATACACAGCCTCAACACAACAATGATCAAGTCACTATGAGTAAATTTATTTTCATCACTGGTGGGGTCGTCTCTTCTCTTGGCAAAGGCTTGGCCTCTGCATCAATTGGACAGTTGCTAGAAAGTCGTGGTTTAACAATTACGTTTCTGAAGCTTGACCCGTATATTAATGTCGATCCCGGCACCATGAATCCATATCAACATGGCGAAGTTTATGTCACGGATGACGGGGCGGAGACGGATTTAGACTTGGGGCATTATGAACGCTTTACCTCGGTTCGTTTAAGTAAGGAAAATAACTGTACGACCGGACGCATCTATGATTCGGTTATTAAAAAAGAACGCAAGGGCGAGTATTTGGGGGGAACGGTTCAAGTCGTTCCTCATATCACGGATGAAATTAAACAAACCATCCTCCATCTCTCGCATGACGTTGATGTGGTCATTGTCGAAATTGGAGGAACGGTCGGTGATATCGAAAGTCTCCCATTTTTAGAGGCGATTCGTCAGATGCCCTTCGACGTGGGTCGTGAAAATGTCCTATATCTGCATTTGACCTTAGTCCCCTTCATCAAAACAGCCGGGGAGTTAAAAACGAAACTCACACAACATTCTGTCAATAAATTGCGAGAAATTGGGATTCAGGCCAATATTTTGCTCTGTCGAACTGATCGTTACTTACCACCTTCCGTCAAAGAAAAAATTGCCCTGTTTTGCAATGTTGATAAAGAGTCGGTGATTACCGCCAAAGACGTCGAAACCGTTTATGAAGTGCCTATTGTTTTACGGAAAGAAGGTCTGGATGAATTAATCGTCAGATCATTACGGTTAGAAACCGGGCCGCCGAATTTACGTGATTGGGATGCACTGGTACAGAGAATAAAACGTCCCAAGCATGAGGTTCTGATCGCACTCGTCGGGAAATATGTCGATTCAAAAGAATCTTACAAGAGTCTCTCTGAAGCCTTGGTCCATGGTGGTCTTCAAGATGAAGCCGGGATTCGAATTTCGTGGGTTGAATCAGGAGACGTGGAAAAACTTGGCCCGGATCGTCTCTTGCAAGACGCTGACGGCATAATGATTCCAGGTGGATTTGGGCTTCGCGGCATTGAAGGGAAAGTCGAAGCGATTCGCTTTGCGCGAGAACGAAAAATACCCTACCTCGGCCTGTGCCTTGGAATGCAGTGTGCGGTTATAGAATTTGCACGTAATGTCGCTGGTTTATCGAAAGCCAATAGCTCAGAGTTTGATGACACGTCTCCAGATCCAGTGATTCATTTACTGCCGGATCAGCATGATGTTCAAAACTTGGGAGGTACTATGCGCTTGGGAGCCTTCCCTTGCCGGATCGTCAAAGACACACTGGCTCATCAAGTGTACGGGCAACTTGACGTGAATGAACGTCATCGACATCGATATGAGTTTAATATGGCCTATCGTGAGGTCTTAACGTCCCAGGGATTGGTACTCAGCGGGTGCTCTCCCGATAATACACTGGCTGAAATTATCGAACTGCCTGATCATCCCTGGTTTGTCGGAACCCAATTTCATCCCGAATTCCATTCCCGATTCCATCATCCTCATCCGCTCTTTACGGCATTCATTGGTGCCGCATTACAACGGAAATTTGGCCGTTAACCTCTAAATCCTGCCGGTCTATCATTATGAATACACAACGAGAAATACATATCGGACCGCTCACCGTTGGAGGTGACCGTCCACACTTCCTGATTGCGGGACCATGCGTGATTGAAAATGAGAAATTGGCAATTGACACCGCCATCAGTATTGCTGAGATCACGAACAATCTTGGTATTCCTTACATTTTCAAATCCTCCTACGACAAGGCCAATCGAACCTCGATCTCCTCATTCCGTGGGTTAGGCCAAGCGAAAGGGCTGGCCATACTCAAGAAAGTGAAAGAGGAAGTAAAGGTTCCAATCTTGACAGATGTTCATGATATCCATGAAGTTTCACCAGCAGCAGAAGTGGTTGACGTTCTACAAATTCCAGCGTTTTTATGTCGTCAAACAAACTTACTCATTGAGGCAGCCAAGACGGGACGTGTGGTAAACGTAAAGAAAGGACAGTTTCTGGCTCCAGTAGAAATGGGCAATGTCGTCAAAAAACTTGAAGAAAGCGGTAGTCAAAATATTCTCTTAACAGAACGCGGGACGACTTTCGGATACAACAACCTGGTTGTCGATATGCGGTCTCTTCCAATTATGCAACAATTTGGTTATCCCATTGTGTTTGATGCCACCCACAGCGTGCAATTACCCGGAGGCGGTGGCACCCATTCTTCCGGGCAACGAGAATTCGTTGCACCTCTTGCACGAGCCGCCGCAGCCGTCGGTTGCCATGGGTTTTTTATGGAAGTCCACCCTGACCCAGATTCTGCTCCCTCAGATGGCCCCAACATGGTGCGCCTATCGGACTTGCAAGCATTACTGGTAGAATTACTTTCAATCTGTTATGCGGCAAGAAAGGGAGCCCCATCATAACGTCTGAGGCTTTTGCGGTCTCAACGCTATTTCCATTCGGCTTCGCCGAGCAGATCATCGTTTCCTTATAAGGAGATGTATTGGATTTATGTCACCCTCAGAGGCCGTGAAGATTAAACATTCCGTTGGCCATTCTCAACCCAAAGAAGCGTATTTCAACTTACCCAACTCTCTGACCCTCTCCCGCATACTGCTCATCCCTGTTTTTGTCTATTTATTTTCTGATCCAACAGAGGAACGGACTATTGCGGCAGCCCTCGTTTTTGCCATAGCGGCACTCACAGACCTCTTGGATGGGTATGTCGCACGGCGTCGAGGACAGATTACCAACTTAGGAAAGCTGCTTGATCCTGTTGCAGATAAGCTACTGGTCGCAGCAGGATTAGTCCTTTTGGTTCAATTTCAGCGAGTCGAGGTCTGGTTAGTGATTGCCATTATTGCCCGGGAAATTATCGTGACAGGAGCACGGGCTGTAGCAGCACGCGAAGGATTCATTGTCGCAGCCGATTCACTCGGAAAAGTTAAAGTAGTATCTCAGATTTCTGGCATCATTGCCTTAATCCTTCAAGATGTCATTTATCTTCCATTTGCATCACTGCACGAATTGGGAACCTGGCTACTGTGGGCTGCCTTGTTTTTCGCGGTGGTATCGGGCACAAAATACATCGTTGAGGTTTTACGAAAGGTGGGACCACAATACCTGTGAAGGCTGAACCTAATCATATGGAATTTTATAAATGGACCTAAATTGGCTACAGATCACCCTAGGCCTAATTGGCTCCTACCTGATTGGATCAATACCTTTCGGTCTCTTGGCATCCAAGCTATGCCATACCCAAGATCCGCGGACCATAGGAAGTGGCAATATCGGATTCACAAATGTGCTACGTACCTCAGGGAAAAAAGCTGGAATCATCACTCTGATCGGTGATGCTGGAAAAGGGTTTCTTGTTGCCTGGCTTGCGCAGCAATATCTTCAAGTAGAGCTTGTCGTTTTGCTTATTGCATCCGCCGTCGTACTTGGCCATATTTTTTCTATTTTTCTTAAATTTCAAGGCGGGAAAGGGGTCGCTACAGCCTTGGCGGCAATCGGAGGCCTTCACCTTGCCCTTGGATTGACTATGACCGCAGTTTGGCTTCTTGCAGTCTGGGGATTCGGGTATTCCTCTGGAGGCGCCATTACGGCATTCCTGACGCTTCCGCTCTTTACATATTTCGTCTTCTCTCAATCATTTTCCTTCCTCATGTTCTCGCTTGGAATGAGTTTTCTCGTGATTTTTCGACATAAAGACAACATCAGTCGGTTACTTTCTGGAACTGAAGGCAAGCTCAGCACCAACTCAAGTTGACATAATATTACTTATCAGACATTAAGGAAATGGTAAATATTTAAGGATTCTTATGAAGTTCATGAAAAACAGACTTAAATTCATGATTTTTACCGGCTTATTCGTTTTGCTGAACTCAAGCTTGACATTCGGTGATGTTCAGCCGAACGAATCCGAAATACGAGGGTTGCAAGTTCTGGAAGATATTCAGAATTCGATCGCTGCGCTTGCTGAACGCGTGACACCGACAGTCGTCAACATTTCCCCAGTGCGGAAGATTGGAATGTCACGTGGCCTCTCAACCCCGCGTGTGTCTGGAACAGGATCAGGCGTCATTATTAGTGACGATGGATTTATTGTCACCAATAATCATGTACTTGGAGACGATATATCGGAAGCCGAAGTCCGATTGTCTGATAAAACTAAAGTGTTTGCTCATGTAATTGGGCGAGATAAGGATACCGATATTGCCCTTCTGAAGGTGAACGTTGAACAAAAGCTGGTGAATGCCGTATTTGGAAATTCATCAAGATTAAAGGTTGGCCAATGGGTCTTAGCTGTTGGAAACCCTCTAGGATTAGACCGAACCGTGACACTTGGCGTTATTAGCGGCATTGGCCGCGAACGGCTCAATCTTTCAAAATATGAGAATTTCCTCCAAACGGACGCAGCCATTAATCCAGGAAATTCAGGTGGCCCGTTGTTTAACTTACGCGGCGAAGTGATTGGCATCAATACCGCCATCATTCACATGGCACAAGGTATTGGATTCTCTATTCCTTCAGATATGGTTGCACGCATCGTGAAACAATTACAGACACATGGGCGCGTCGTTCGTGGATGGCTTGGCGTGGGAATTCAACCCATGACGTCCGAACTTGCAAAAAAGTTTCACGCCACGAAAGGTCAGGGAGTGCTGGTGAATGAGGTCTTTACAGATGAGCCTGCGCATCGTGCAGGCATTCTTCCTGGCGATATCATCACCACGATTGGGGGAACTCCGGTGAATACACCCAATCAATTATCTCGCTTGGTTGCGCAAGTTGGGCCTGGTGAAGCAGCAACGGTTGGGCTCATTCGTGATGGCACACCAACCACACTCGTCGTGGCCATGGGAGAACGTGAGAAAAAACCAGTAACGGCCTCCCTCCCCCTACAAAAAACCGATGTGACCCTGGGCATCGACGTCCAAGCTTTAACCGCAGCATTAGCGGAAAAATTTGAATTACAGGAAGAGGCTGGAATCCTTGTTTCGCGAGTCGAGAAAGGAAGTCTAGCTCATTCAGAAGGGGTGCAGGAAGGAGATCTCATTACGGAAGTGAACCGAAAACCTGTACGATCAGTTCGTCAATTTTCAGAGTCTCTCGAAAAAGTCACGCCAGGTGAAACCATTTTATTGCGGGTCATCCGAAAGGAACGAGCCTTCTTTGTCGTATTAAAAACACTTCGGGGACACTATAGCGAATCTAAATAAATTCCAGCTGAGGCATATCAACTATCCCCGCGCGCTTACTCGCTTCAAATATTGGAAGGTTATACCCACTTGGGTTATCGCGAATCGAAATACGCTTCAGCTAAACCTGAGGACTTTCAACGCGATATCCAACGTGTCAAAAGAGCGAAGGTTCATTGAATCGGCTATAACTGACAATGATTGAGGTTTTATCTCACGTATAGAATGTCAATATCGTACAGTTGGACTTTTTTGTTTCGCTATAACTGAAACGGCTATAGACCGTATTCTGTACAATCTCAGTTAGGACGGAACGGCTGCCATTTCTTTTTTATGCTCACCAACAATCTTCAAAGTGTGCTCTCTCGGTACTTCCTCATATCCCCAAAAATCCATAATATAACTACCCTTTCCCGCTGTCATCGACGTTAAGGCCGACGCATACTGGAGAATTTCAGCAAGCGGGACTAAGGCATTCACGATTTGATAATGTCCTTTCGTTGACATCCCCTGAATCCGCCCCCGCCTTCCATTCAAATCTCCGATAATGGTTCCCACCATGTCATCGGGAATGTTCACTTCGATAGTCATGATCGGCTCTAACAGCAACGGCTGCGCCAATTCCATCGCTTTTTTAAACCCCATAGACGCTGCCACTTTAAACGCCATTTCTGATGAATCGACGGGATGGTGGGACCCATCATAGACGGTCACTCGGATATCAACGACGGGGAAATCGGCAACAGTCCCATGCTTCATCGCCTCAATAATCCCTTTTTCAACTGCGGGAATGAAATTCCGCGGGATGGCTCCTCCAACGATTTTATTGTGAAATTCAAACCCCGAGCCATGCGGAAGCGGGTCAAGTTGAAGCCAGCAATCGCCATATTGGCCATGTCCCCCAGTCTGTTTTTTATATTTTCCTTGCGCTTGAGCCGTGCGTTGAATGGTTTCTTTATAAGGAATTTTCGGTGCATGGAGATTCACTTCGACTCCATACTTTCGCTTTAACTTCTCGAGAGTCACGTCGATATGAGTCTGCCCTACACCGCTGATCAGCATTTCTTTGGTTTCTTCATTTCGAAGAAATTCCAATGATGGATCTTCTTCGACAAGCTTATGAAGTCCGATGCTCACTTTATCAATATCATGCGTACTCTTAGGTTCAAGGGCAAATGACATCACGGGTCGTGTCAGTTGAAGCGATGAATACTGAATTTGATGCTTTTCCTCACACAAGGTATCGCTGGTTTGAGTATCTTTGAGTTTTCCAATGGCCGCAATGTCTCCAGCCACAATCTTTTGTGTCTGGGAAAATTTCTTCCCTAAAGCAAAAAAGAGATGTCCGCCCTTTTCCTTCGTGCCTTGTGTTGCATTAAAAAATCCAGAGTCGGCTTGCAAGGCACCGGAATGAACACGCACATACGTGAGACGTCCCATAAACGGATCAATCGTGGTCTTAAACGCAGTACCGGAAAATGGTTCAGAGGCATGTCCCTCGCGAATCAGCATCTCACCCGTATGTGGATCTTTCCCGCTGATCGGATGGGTGTGCGACCAATCATCAGGCGATGGCAAGTATGTATGAATCGCATCCAACACCAAAGACGTCCCGACATTATGAAGCGCTGCGCCACACAAAACCGGAACAATGCCTCCTTCCAGTACGCCAAACGTTAATCCCTCAACAATTTCTTCCTCTGTCAAACTGCCGTCCGCCAAATATTTCTCAACCAACTGATCATTCGTCTCAGCTACTTTTTCAATCAATTGCCGTCGTGCTTCATCGACTTGAGGAATATCGCCTGAAGAGATTTCCTGATGTTGAGTTTTGGGGGAGTTCGGATTTGATGAAATCGTAACCCGCTCAATGAGATGAATCACGCCTGCCTGCGTCACATCGCCACCCGCCGGTAACGTCAGAGGAACTCCATTAATTTCCAGGGCTTGACAACAGCCTTGAACGGTCGCAAAGAAGTCAGCTCGTTCTTTATCGAGTCCATTGATAAAGAGTAGACAGGGCACGCCTCTTTCTCGAACATAATCCCAGACTTTTTCCAATTCACTTTTGACGCCATCTTCGGCATCAACCACCAGCACGACACCATCCACAGCAGCCAAGCACGATCGAACGTCACTTAAAAAGTCGAGCGACCCTGGAGTATCGATTAAATTAACCTGGGTGCCTTTCCAGTCAAATTGAAGGAGGGAAGAACTCACTGAATGATGACGATGAACTTCTTCAAGTTCAAAATCCGAAACGGTATTGCCCTTATCTGTGGTTCCCATTGAGTCAATCGCCTTGGCGGTAAAAGCGAGCGCTTCACTCAACATCGTTTTGCCTGAACCTGGTGCGGAGATAAGGGCAACATTGCGGATGGGCTGGCGAGCATTGTTCATCATGAAGCCTCCTGATGAAGTTTTTCAAATTCTAGGGATCCCCTCACGACGAGTCAATGGATAACGAGAGAAATATGTCAAATACCACCACGCGTCAGACTTCACGTTGTCATGATCTCGACAGATCAGCAACGTCGTTAAGACACACGCACTAGGAAGAAACGTGACGATGGGCAATTTATTCCTAGAAATAACCAAGTATTTTGAAAAGTCTCTATGCAAATGTTCTAAGGTTTCTTGTTGGCACAGAGGTTGCTGTATAAGCTCGCTGTGAAACGAAATTTCTTAACATTTGTTACTGAATCATACATGTTGAAGCAGCGATCGAATTAAAAGTTACGAGTTAACAATACACGTTCCTTCCCCCTCCTCTTAATATTTCATACCTCCTCAAGCTTGTTGGCAGATCACTCTGCCTTGTGGATCGGCTTTGCCTAAGCAGCAAGTATAAATAAGTAAGTAGAAAACATTTAACAACGAGGTGCCGAAATGTATTCCACGATCTCTCCAATAAATTCTAGTCGAACGGGTCAGGACACGTTGCCAACAATCATTCAAACGACACATGAACGACCGTCGTCCAATTGCTATCACAATACCCATGTTGCACTTGAGAGTAACGGAGCTTCCTGGGAAGGCAACATGGAAACCATGACGCGCTCCAGTCTTCGTATCGTTATTGAGGGATGCCCCCTCGTTGCCCGCACACAGTCACTTCAACTTCATTTCCATTCCCAACAGTTCGACATAGAAATTCTTGGAGTCGTTGAAAAAATTTCCCCCATTGGCGATACCGTTGAAGGCCGCTGGTCACGAGTGCAACTCGATGTCTCATATGATTCTCTTGATGACTTACGCTGGCAGCGATTAAAACTTCTCTTGCGGGATGCATCATTACACAGTGCCACGACCCATCTTCGTGGAATCTTGATTCCTCTCGATGCCGGTGACGGCTTATGGAAAATGAACTCCAAACTAGCTCCATCCCCCACTCCTGTCCTCACGAATGTCAAAGCACTGAGTATTCCAATTGTGAGTACACCAGTGGACATTCTTAATACAAAAGGGAAAATCATTCGTGCACATATCGATACGCCTTGCACCCCTCTTCCAGCCCAGAGTCCTGTCGTCATCCTTTCGCCAGGGTATGGGGAAACGAAACGCGAATATATTATGCTTGCCTACTATTTCGCTTCAAATGGATTTCACGTACTGCGATATGATCATACGAAGCATGTTGGTATTAGCGATGGAGAGCATCTCGACACAACCTTGACTACAATGCGTGAAGATCTTGGTGCTGTCGTCGAGTATATCGAAGATCGATGGCCCTCGAGTAAAAAAGGGATTGTCGCGACCAGTCTCAGTGGAAGAGTCGCCATCAAAGCGGTGGCCGATGATGTTTCCGTGGATTTTTTATTTTTGATTACACCAATCGTTGATGTTCGAAAAACATTGCAAGCCGTGCATCAGGAAGATTTAATTGCGGCCTACACAAACGGATGTGACAAGGGAGTCACCAATGTACTGGGCTTTAATGTTGAACTGGATCATTGGCTTGAAGATGCAGTGACCGGTCAGTATTCAGATTTGGAGACAACGTATCACGACATTGCACGTATTCAAGTTCCCGTCGTGATGGTCAGCGCTGAACACGATGCGTGGGTAGAAGCACATACTACGCAGACAGTGGCAGAGGCATTTGATGAACGACTTCGCGAATGGATGGTCATTCCTGGAGGATTGCACCGCGTACTTGAAAGTCCGAAACAAGCCAAAGCGGTCTATCGAGAACTTGTCCAATTAGCACAGAAAGAAGTCGCACTCATCCCCCAAGTCTCCTCTCTTCAGGAACCCACACGGAAAGCCATTGGCCGTCAAAATAAGATAGAACGTGAACAGAAGAAAACCGGGCAACCACCCGTGGAGTTGTCAGGATTTTGGAAAGATTACCTTGAACACTTTCATTACATTGTTAATTTCTCAGATTACCAACAACTGCTTGACCATATTGTCCAGTTATTGGGTCCAGTGAAATCTGGAGAAAAAGTCTTAGACGCAGGCTGTGGAAATGGTAATTTCGGCTTACATTTACTCAGAAAAAAGCAAACTCCTATCAATCGGGGAACAGCCAAAAACCACAGCCCCTTCGAATATGTCGGAATTGATTTTGTCCCGACGGCACTCCAGCATGCCAGAAAAAATTATCAAACAACTTACCTGACACATACATCGCAGGACGAGGAATCCAATCAACAAGATACAGACGGAACCTCGTCAGCGTTTCACTGCGTCGATCTCAACAAACCACTTCCATTTCAAGATGAAACCTTTGATAAAGTGGTCTCTAACCTTGTCCTGGGATATCTTGAGAGTCCAGCCAATACCATACGCGAATTGATAAGAGTTCTGACTCCAGGCGGGTCACTTGTCCTGACGAATTTAAAACCCAATTCAGATCTTTCGCGAATTTTCACCAATTTCGTTCAAGAGACATCAAGTTCGGAGGAAATTGAAGAAGCCAGACAATTATTAAACAATTCTGGGAAAATTCGTGAAGCAGAGGGAGAAGGGCTCTTTCACTTTCCAGATGCCGATGAACTTGAACAACTTATTCGCGCGACCAGCGAAGGGAGCGAAACGAAAGTTTTCAGTACGTTTGCGAATCAAGCCTATATTGTTTCCGTGAAAAAAAACTTTGCTCAAAAGGAGCAAATCGACTCTCCGGCAATCAGCATCTTAAAAGCTGCCTAAAATAATTTAGAATTTCCTCGAGAGTGGGTCAACAAGTCTCACCCATGCAACTACTTCAACCCTGCGAGGTGCGCAACAACCGTCCTCTAGGCGACCTTTCCGCATACATTAGAAATCAATTGAATTCGCTATAATTGACCAAAATAGCGAAGCCAGCCTCCTCCAGCAAAGCTTTAGACTTTTCAGCTAAGACATTTCATCCCATGCTTTCCAGGTTCATGATTTTTCGCATGCCTTCTCGCTATTTGCCAGGTCCTTCAAGTGGTGGTAATCTAAGAGATTCTTTTATATATTCTTAGATTTCATTCTGCCTCACGTTTTTCATCTGGCCTTTTTTTACATCTACTTGGGTTTCACCAGTTCGACACAATACGAGTTCAGGCGTATGTTTAGGCCGCAGAGCCATGGAATCCTACCAGTATGCCGTCGGTTAATAAGGATGAAGCATGAATTTTTATGCATTTAGTGGATTAATCAATGGGTTGATTAGCTCAGGGCTCGGGCTCTTTATTTTTTCGCGAGCACCACATAATGCGAAACATCAAACGTATGGACTGTATTGTCTGAGTCTATCCTTATGGAGTTACTTTTATTGCGCCTGGCATCTCGAAGATGATCCGGAGACAGCTTTAGTTCTCATTCGAATCTTAATGGCCGGAGCCATTCTCATTCCGATCACCCATATTCAACATGTCGTCACGCTTCTCGGTTCTCAAAAAAATCATCGTCTATTGCTGTGGAGTGGGTATGCTCTCACCGCGTTCTTTCTTCTCAGTAATCTCACTCCACATTTTGTCGAGGGAGTTATCCCTCAACATGGCATCGCCAATTGGCCCCAACCTGGTATCACCTTTCCATTTTATCTTCTCTGGTTCGTGTTTTCGATCGGCTACGCCGCATATTTATTCGCAACTGAGTATCGCAATACATCTGGTTTCCGTCGAACTCAGCACTTGTATTTATTATTGTGTTCATTAATTGGGTATATTGGTGGAGCAACCAACTTTCCACTGTGGTACGACATCCCCATCCTGCCC
>BQIX01000041.1 GCA_021604145.1 Nitrospirales bacterium | reverse complement strand
GTTGGTCTCAGCCTGTTCGCATCATGCAGATTCTTCGTCTCCCCATAAAGGGAACCCACCAACCGGACACGGAGAGATGTCGAGTTATCCAAACGATTCAAAGCATCATGAAAGTTTTCATCATGGAAAATTTTCTCCTGCGTTAGAAGAAGAGCTGGGTCTCGATGATGACCAGAAAGAAACTCTTCACCAAATGGAAACCGACTATCGTAAAATGGTTATCTCACATAATGCTGACCTTCGAGCCCTTGAGGTGGATCTCGCTCGAATTTTGGAAAATGAAGATCCAGATCGATCTGCGTTGGAAGAGAAATCTCAAGCAATTGGTGAAATTAAATCTGATCTGACGATGGCGCGGATAGATTCACTGTTGCAACTGAAAGAAGTTTTGACCAAAGATCAATATGAGCAGTTTCGATCAATTCTGCGAGAGCGTATGGGAGACATGGAAGGGTCGTCACATATGGGTGGATCGCCGCATTAGATCTACATGAGGAAATCACGCACGCGCGATTCTCGCATAAAATGGTCACTATAATCCAAAATATTACTTATGATACCTGTGACCTCAAATCGCATTAGGCAAAAACGGATAGGGCCTTTAAAAAGAAAGAAGAAACATGACCCGTCTTCTGAATCTGATTCAGGAGAATATGTGCTTGCTCAACCACGAAGGACGTTGTCGAAAGAAAATGGGATAAGGCCATGCCCCATTCAACTTCTCTCCGAGGAACGAAAAAAAACGTAGACCACTTTCCGTAAGTGTACCTGATTGAAATCGCTTTGATGGCGACAAATCAAATCATCAAAAATGACACGAATGCGATGGTGACGATTTGTCGTTGTCATGCGTCCCCTACCCCGAATATTCTCTTATCTATCGTACTGGTTACCCGATGTCCATCGTTTGAGGATGAAGACGGCACTCACACGGCAAGGCAAGAGGCATCGTATTGTCATTAATAATCAATCCGACATTTTGGGAGCCTCAAGGCTCTGACGGCTTCCCATGCTCCGCAAGAGCCTATCGAGGAAAGAAAAACTTTCACACCGTATTTCTTCCAAGTGCTCGGGATACAGTCTTCTGAATGACAAGAACAATCAAAAAGTGAAAAATACAGGTTTATCAACTTGAATTTTCAGGCAGAGTTTGTGCCGAAGAGAAGAATTGATGAGCAAAATTCTAAAAAAGGATGAGGGTGTTCCTCACATTGCTAGCGTGGGTTCTGGCTGCAAGGGTTGTTGATAGTGTCACAAAAGCATGGACTATCCTATCATATGATCTTAATGAATTTTAGGTAAAATGGATAATTAACAGAACACCGATTCAATCCTTCTCAATCTGTAACGCATCTATGAGATGCTGCTGTCCAAACTTTCATTTTACTTGTCGAGAGCAGGAGGTGATGATGACGATCTGGCGAGGAAAAAAATCTTATCAACCACACACTCAAGATATGGATTGGCCTGAAGAACAGGCCAGAACCGAGCAACAAG
The DNA here is from genome assembly GCA_021604145.1 of Nitrospirales bacterium. Taxonomy (GTDB): domain Bacteria; phylum Nitrospirota; class Nitrospiria; order Nitrospirales; family UBA8639; genus JAGQKC01. Next base: position 14,609 of record BQIX01000041.1, on the reverse strand, counting down.
AATTGCAGGAGATGAAAGGGGTCCTTTCCTGTCTTCTCGGTGGAGGTATGTTCATTTCGAGTTATCTGCCGTACGTGCGGCGTTCCAGAAGTGGCAATATGTTAGCGGGAATTGGAGCCATTTTGTTCTTCGAAGGAGTCAAAGGTTACTGCTCTGTGGCTGGGGTGTCCGAGTCAAGTCCTCGGCAGATAGCAGACACCAACCATTTGGGACGTCGCAAAGTGCATACAGATCAAGCGATTAAGATTCAACAGTCAATAGTTGTCTCACGTTCCGCAGCAGACTTGTATCAATTTTGGCGAAATTTTGAAAACCTTCCCTCGATCTTAACTCATCTGCATTCGGTACGCGTCATTAATGAACAGCTTTCGCATTGGATGATCGAAAGCGTGCCTGGCGGCCCAATGATCGAATGGGACGCAAAAATTATCAATGAAGTTCCCTACAATCGAATAGGCTGGAGTACGCTGCAAGGCTCGGATATCGACAATGCGGGATCAGTCGTCTTTGAAACAATGCCGGATGGGAACAGTACTCAGATGACGGTCACACTACAGTATGTTCCTCCTGCAGGTCGACTCGGAGCAGCCATCATCAATGTACTCGGTCAGGACCCTAAGAAGAAGATTGCCGAAGATTTACAGCATTTCAAAGAACAAATGGAAGCCACTGTATCGAATCAGAAGACATAACATTGTTGAAGACACATATGTTTCCTCATGTCTGCGCGCCGAAAATCTTCATCGTGAGAGCAATTTCTGCGAGCGGCAACCGTTATAATGAGTTCGTTCACGAAGCTTCAAAACATAGGGAGTTGTGGACAAGGTAGGTGAATTCCATGCGATATTTAAACATATTAGCTATTCTCATCTTTGCCGCGGTGTTCACCACCGTGGTGGGATGCGTCTCAGCACCACATACGAGACAGATTGAAGAACCTCAGACGAATGAGTCGTCGCTGGGAAAACTGGGTAAGATTGATTTTCCTACCTCTGCCCGTACCCGTGAAGCCCAGAGGCATTTCTTACGTGGCGTCGCAGCTCTTCACTCTTTTTGGTATCCAGTCGCACTTGACGAATTTCGAGTCGCGACACGTCTTGAACCTGATTTCATGATGGGTTATTGGGGAGAAGCCATGGCGCATAACCATCCAGTGTGGAACGATCCGCAAGAGACCGAGGCGGCCAGGAAGGTGATTGAAAACATTGAATTCATGCCTCACTTGACAGCACGTGAACGCGCCTGGCTGCGAGCGGTCACCATCTTGTACGGCCAAGGCGACAAACCGACACGAGACCAGGCCTACGCTGCCGCGATGGAGAGTCTCTCTCGAGATAATCCGTCCGATCCAGAAGCGGCTCTCTTTCACGCACTCGCACTCCTGGGCACCGTGAAATCCGGAAGCCCAGATGCCGAGGACATACGGGGACACGCCGCAGACATCGCGTCTCAGGTGTATCAAGAGCACCCCAATCATCCAGGTGCGGCACACTATATCATCCACGCTTACGATGATCCCAAACATGCCCATTTGGCATTAGATGCGGCACAACGTTATGCCGAGATTGCCCCAGCAGCTCCACATGCGCTCCACATGCCTTCGCATATCTTCTTGCAACTTGGCATGTGGCCGCAAGCCGCCGCTTCGAACGAAGCAGCATGGGCTGCTTCAAATCAGTGGGTCAAACAACGAAATCTTTCACTCAGCAAGAGGGATTACCACACCCTGCATTGGCTGATGTATGTGTATTTACAACAAGGCCGTTATCATCAGGCGGAAACCTTATTGAATGTGATGCATCAGAGCCTTGCTCATTTTTCCAGGGACGAATCGAGAGATTTCATCTTCGGATCATTAACGTATGCCAGGATGGTCTCGGATTTTGCATTGCAAACGAAAAACTGGGAAGCCGTTGAATCATACTTACAAGAGGGTCAGGCGGGAATTGAAGGGGTGACGACTGACATGCCGACCTCATTCAATGCGTATGCGGCTATCGTTCAAATCCCGATCCTGTACGCTCGTGGCATGGCTGCCGCGATGACAGATTCCGTAGGGGCGAACGAAAATCTCGCGAAGTTACACCACGTTCGTGAACAACTCGGTGACAGCCGAGAACCCTTCATCCTTCAAGAGGCACAGTACATCCAGATTCGAGTATTAGAAATTGAGGCGGTCCTCGACATTCAGGCGTATGAGTTTAACAAGGCCATCACACTCATGCAGAAGGCCACCAGGCTGTCGGAAACGATGCCACCTCCATCAGGACCACCGTCAGTCAGCAAACCAACATTTGAATTGTTCGGTGAAATATTGTTGCATGCAGACCAATACAAGTCTGCGGCGGAACAATTTTCGATTTCCTTGAAAAGACACCCAAACCGTGCGAGTACGTTATTAGGATTAGCACGCGCCGCCATGAAGAACAGAAAGAGCGATGAGGCGACTCACTTCTACACCGAATTGCTTCGTCAGTGGAGTCACGCTGATGCGTTATTAGCAGACTTGCAAGAAGCAAAGCAGTACCTGCAATAAAAACTCTCCAATATGGAGGCACACGATTTATACTTCGGCCAATCTGTCAGCATAGCATCGTGATACAGGAGGATACTGAGTCATGGCTATCACACTAAACCACACGATTGTACCGGCACATGATAAAGATGCATCAGCCCGTTTTTTTGCACAAGTTTTTGGGTTACCGTATGACAGCCCAACCGGACATTTTGCTCAGGTGTACGTGAATGAGACGCTGACGCTAGATTTCGATGACGACGAGTCTTTTGATACCCACCACTATGCATTCCACGTCAGCGATGAAGAATTCGACGATATCTTCAAACGCATTAAAGAACTACAGCTCCCGTATGGGAGCGATCCTTGGAATACGGAGAATCATCAACTGAATCACTGGAACGAGGGACGAGGCGTATATTTTCGTGATTTGGGTGGCCATTTACTCGAATTGCTGACTCGCGTGCCAGCTAAGTAAACACCGATGTATTGTCAAATCGATGTGCCTCATGATTTCCCTACACGCACGCCAGGTTTGTCAACTAATTGAATGGTGCTGGCCTGGAGGCCACAATGGCCTATTTCTTCGATAAATCGGACGACAGATGCATAGGCTAACGAATGGGTTTGCTTTAAATATGAAGACATTATCTGAAAATCCTCCATATCATATAACAGGGTTGGCACGTTCGATCCATCTTGGACCGCAGACGCGAGTCGTTCACACTACGATGACGTAGATGCTCACTGGGTTATTGACAAAAACTCGTATGTACTAATAAGAATGATTCGAACATAACATATGATCGACTGGGCAAAGACTGTGGTCAATGGCTTAGGATATATCGGCCTAACCGTATTGATGTTTCTGGAAAATGTATTTCCGCCAATTCCATCGGAAATCATTATGCCTCTGGGCGGATTCTTAACCACCACTCAAGAACTCACGTTCACTGGTGTAGTGTTAGCAGGGACGCTGGGATCAGTGCTAGGAGCTTTACCCCTTTATTATCTCGGTCATCATTTTGATGAAAAGCACTTACAAACACTTGCTGATCGTTACGGTGGATGGTGCTTGATGACCTCAACCGATATCAAGCAAGCCAGTGACTGGTTTCATCGCCATGGCAGTATGGCCGTATTTTTAGGTCGTGTGGTACCAGGTGTCCGATCTCTCGTATCCATTCCGGCAGGCTCATGCCATATGCCTATCGGGAAATTTCTCCTTCTCACTGCTGCTGGCGCAGGCATATGGACGACCTTTCTGGCCTATGCTGGCCGCTTGCTAGGGGAACACTATGAACAGATCAACGAGTATATACAACCAATCTCATATCTCGTTGGCATTCTGTTGTTCAGTGGATTCATATGGTGGTTGCACAAAAAATATAAAACCAATACTCATAAGCTATAGCAACAGACACCGATCATTCCCTACTCATCTAAACGTATTTTACGTATTTTTTCTTCGACTCACACTCATTTCATCATAACGGTATTCATGTTCCCGCAATGGCTATAATAAATACAGGGAAATGCCACAACGTCCTTGCGAGTCAACGCATATCCTCATCATGTTGCAGACGTCTCTGTCGTTCCTCAAAATCTTCCGATGAGGCCGGGTCCAATTCCCAACGACGAGAATCTCGATCTCTCATTTTTTCTCCTCGTAATGGTTCATCATCTTCGTAGGTCAATCCAATCGATTCGCCCATTTCATCGATATCGTCTTGATCTGGTGAGGGCATTGATCCTCCGACACCTTCCTCTCCTGAATGTTCGACACCTGACGCCGAATCCACATTGCCACCAGATAACGTTTTTGCCCTTTTACGATCCTGTATCTCCACATCTTCATTCAACGGACTCGATGTCATAGGAACGCTTTTGCTCTTTTTGTTCATAGAAAATCTCCTTTTCGTATGAAACCATGTGCGAACAATGGCGATACGCTCTCATCATGTTCGGATGATTCTTTTGTACGGAATTATCCTATAATCATTTGTGAGAAAATATAACTGTATAGAACCCTGGAGGACGTGACCGAAAGGACCCCACGAGTTCATAAAGTTATATCAGATGTACCAGGGATTGAAGGAGTGTTATGTAACGGTTGGGTCGTTTACAGTAAGCCAAGTATGATCTATAGGTTGTTGTATCCGACATGGGAGATACGTGATGATTAAGATTCGAGATATTATGACAGTGGAAATAGACGTTGTCGATCCGGAGACTAATATTCAGGATGCTGCCGAAAAGATGAAAGAGCTGGGCATTGGAATCATACCAATATGCCAAAACCATAATCTTATTGGAATGCTCACTGATCGCGATATTATTGTGCGAGCGGTGGCTGAAAAAAAAGAGCCTTTGCACACGCCAGTCCAGGAAGTTATGACTCAAAATGTGATTATGGCCTATGAAGATCAAGATATTGAGGAGGCCGAACGGTTAATGAGTCATCATCAAAGCCGTCGCTTACCAATCGTCAATCAAAGTAATCTCTTTGTTGGAATGCTCACACTTGGTGATCTGGCATCCAGAAGTCCTAAAGAGTTTGCAGGAGAAGTTCTCGAAGAAGTGTCTCAGCCATCTAAACCCAGTCGCTAGGACAATCAATAGGACGGGAGGCGGCGTGTCGTGCGTAGATCAAACAAGAATGGCACTGTGAGGAGGATGGATGGGACGTGCCTAACACAACATGGTCCCAAGCAGTATATATCCCGGTTCCTAAAAGCAAGGGTTTCCCGTAGTTTCTACCTGCGGCAATTAGGGGTACCGTAACTCTTCAGGAAACTATATGATCACGTCATCCCATAGAATCAATGAATCAAGATGGAAGAATTTAGTTTTTTTTCGAGGGAGCTTACGAATGAGCATAGATTTGTCGAAGTCTTCAGCTGATATCCCCAAGGACAACTGGAGTGATTTTTTTTGAGAGTTTTACTCACACTCACCAGGGATGGCTCGTGAATATCACAATTATGAGGAATGATGTAGGAGCACGAGAATGGGAAAACGGATTACCTCTAGAGGGGTTGACCCATCAATTAGATAATAACATCTCGTGTGTCTCTATCATCGTACAACAAGATTCAGTACCACACGGCCATCTTCTCTACAGCATAAAGGGCGCGACACAGATCACGTTTGAGCAATCCGAAAACGATGAATACCTCAAGCTGTATGTGAAGTCCGTGAAAAATGTTATGACGACCATCACATTCCAACGAGCCGCCGTTCCGGATCAGCAAGCAAACCCCATCACTCCCCCTCCAAGCTTGAAGAAAAAATTCACGTAAACGACCTGTCTAGTCTTTTATTGTTCATCCCTACTGTGAATGTGAGCTGGAGGGTGCGTTGCTTCAATCGCGGTTAAATCTTCGAGAATGGAAAAACTGTGACTTGTACCTTTGGGAACGAGCCACAAATCACCAGGATCTAATATCATCATTTGTCCTTCAATCTGAAGTTCTGCACGGCCTTTAATCACATAGCCGACAGTTTCATATTCTCGAGCCGTTGGTGGCTTTGATTCACCTGATGCTTCATCTTCCCATAATCGCATAGAAAGGTTTTTCCCCGACACGAGATATTTTTGACCCATATTTCCTTTCGAAGCATGATCTGCACCTCTAACCCCTATGGCAGATGGTTTATTGAAAGAGCAACGTTAGAAGCCTGAGAATGGTGAAAGGCCTTCCATGCCATCGTGTCCAAGCCTAACAACTTGCAAGCAATTGGATTCGCTATAATCAACGTAACTCGATTCCGTTGCACAACAAAACATTACATTAGCGGAGTGTTGTCTTTTTCATCTAAGGCTCGACAGGGACCCAGGATGGTCATGAGTACAATTCCTTGACCTAACGTGGATGACGCCCGAACATGCCGACGCCACTTTTGAGGGACCACCAGGGATTGTGAGGATGACTGCGCGGCAAGAAAATTTTGAGATGACTCTTCACTGGCAACGATAACCGTTTCATTTTCACCCAATTGGTTGACATTGCTCAGTTCACCCTGCTCCCAATCCAATCGACGCTCTCCATCAAATTCTTTGTTCCTTTTCTCTATCTCGGTTTTTAACCATCGAGCAAACATCATGGCCATGCCCACAAGAAGAAACAGAACAAAATACACAAAAGGTTCAATTGACATCTTTTTCATTTCCTCTAGTTAAGATTTGCTTGGCGGTGTATCTTCAGAATCGGCTATGGACTCCCTCATGGTCGTATCTGCTTGAACATTCTTCATGCGATAATAATCCATAATGCCTAAGTTTCCATGCCGAAATGCCTCAGCCATGGCCTTGGGAACTTCTGCCTCCGCTTCAATCACTCGTGCACGCATTTCCTGTTCAAGAGCGACGGCCATCGCACGACGCTCTTCGGCTTTGGCTTGTGCAATTTGCTTGTCGGCGTTGGCTTGATCGATTTGAAGTTTGGCGCCAATATTCTCCCCAACATCGACATCAGCAATATCAATCGACAAAATTTCAAAAGCCGTGCCGGCATCTAGACCTTTTTCTAATATATGTTTAGAAATTTCATCAGGATTTTCTAGCACATCCTTGTGCGTGGTCGAGGAGCCAATGGTGCTCACCATGCCTTCGCCTACTCGGGCAATCACGGTCTCCTCTCCAGCCCCTCCGACCAGACGATCAATGTTGGCTCTCACGGTGACACGTGAATTCACGATCAGCTGAATGCCATCTTTGGCAACGGCGGTTATTCGGGGAGTTTCAATCACCTTGGGAAGGACTGACATTTGTACAGCTTCAAGCACGTCTCGTCCGGCCAAATCAATGGCGGCCGCTCGTTTAAACGGCATAGGAATATTAGCTTTATCTGCAGAAATCATGGCATTGACCACTTTCACCACATCACCTCCCGCCAAAAAGTGAGCTTCGAGATCATTGATGGGAATCGTTAAGCCGGCCTTCACCGCACTAATTCGAGCAGTCACGACCGTGGCAGGTGGAACCCGACGAAATCGCATGCCAATGAGTGTTAACAAACCAACGTATGCATTGGATGCCCAAGCCGCAATCCACAAGGGAATAGGAATTAAATAGAGAATTCCAGCTAAAATCGTAAGAGCAATAAGAAGAAGACCGACGGTTCCGATAATTTGCGTTTCTAATTCCATTACGACTTCCCCCTCACCTTCTCGCCTCGTGCGATTTGTCTTACCACAATCCGGTTCCCATCTTGGTGCACAATCATGACCGATTGTCCTGCTTCGATAAATTCTCCTTCAGAAACCACATCAAGCCGTTCGCCCTCAAAATGAGCGATACCAGCAGGACGAAGTGCCGATGCGACAATCCCCTTTGTCCCAACCCTAGGTTGAGAGTCCTCTTCGTTTCCATCATATTCTTCTTTCGACAACAAAGCTGTTTTAAGAATAAGCGTGTTTCCAAATGGGAGATGAGGAAGAAAACGTAAGAGCAGAAGACCAAGCACAATCGCCAGAATAATTGAGAGTGCGACTTGTCCGATCGAGGTGACAATGGCCTCCCAGGATGCCCCGACCCCAATGAGGCTAAAGGCAAAGCCAGCAAGGAGCGAAACAATTCCCAGAATTCCTGCGACTCCGAAACCTGGGACCACAAAAATTTCTAGGCCGATGCAAATAAGACCGAGTCCGACGAATAACAGTTCTTCCCAACCGGCAAGATGAACCAGCCCATGCCCCCCAAAAAACAATATCAAACTCATGAGGCCAAGGACGCCAGGAATGCCAAACCCTGGAGCCCTCATTTCGATAAAAAGGCCAAGCATTCCCATCGTCATGAGCAACGAACTCACAAGTGGATGCGTCAGAAATCTGACAAGACTTTCAGCCCAGGTCTGAGACGCATGTCGAACTTCAGCATCAGATAAATTAAGAGACTGTAACACTGACTCAAGACTATTAGCTTGCAAATCAGCGATAGTCAGATTCAAGGCTTCGTTTGTGGTCAGAGTAAGCAATTTTCCTCTGGCTATAACATCCGGAATGACAACATCTGCATCGACCATGGCTTCCGCCAGAAGAGGAGGACGTTTTCTGCTTTCGGCTGTAGCTCGAAACTCCTTTCGTATGTAAGAAATGGTTTTTTCGGATGCCGTATTGGTCGAAGTTCCAGGAAGTCCCATTTGCACAGGAGTGGCAGCTCCAATCGTGGCTCCTTCAGCCATAATAATACGTTCTGTAGCCAAACTGATAAGGGCACCGGCAGAAATCGCTCGCTTATTTATAAACCCCACTGTCGGAATTTTCGATGTTAACAGTGCGTCTCGAATGATTACTGCGGCGTCAACACGTCCTCCAAATGTATTAATGTCCAGGATGAGAGCCTTACTTTTTGCGTCGGTTGCTTCTTGAAGCACTCGTTCCAGGAACGGAGCCAATCCCATATCAATAACTCCTTTCACAGGAACGACATAGACAATCGACGGGGACTGCTGTGCCATCGACATAGAAGGAGCACTGATGAAAAGGACCCAACACATACCAAACAAAAGGAGAAAAGAAATTTTAGTTAAGACAGAGAGGTTCACAGGAAATGAGTTCCTTCATGTGGTTTAATCAAATTCAACAATGACGCCTGTGATGCTTATGCCATTATGCCCTCCAGTCCTGTCACACCCTATCCAACTTTTTGCGACAAGGAAAGCTAATAAGTCGACAATAGATAAGACAACAGTAATACTAGCACAGCGATGTTGAGCCAGGCTTTGACTCAAAACCAGACACCACCACTTCGGAAAGGTTGTTCGCTCTCGATGTATTCAAGAACGTGCAGGAGGGATCACAATCAGAACGCTGGAGGTCAGGTAAACACAAGAAAAATTCTTGCAAAACAGAACATCTCATCACACATGTAGTTCATCATGATGAATAATCAAAACCAAAGTCTTGTCATCTTCTTCACATCTATAAAAATTCACCCCTGCCAAGAGTCGAGGGTACACTGCATATCCTTGTCAACGATAAATCAATGGGGCGAGGTCACATACTAGAGATAAAGAACTTAAGTACTCATTTTGTCAATTTCCAAAATCATTTAGCTTAGAGATGAGACTGCACTCCCTCTAGGTTAGACCAGAGGAGGATCTTCGGAATCCTCTCCTGTGAGCACTTCAGCCTCTTTTTCCTCCATGTTTTCCATTTCACTAATTAATCCCAGTAAAAGCTGGCGCCGTTGTTGGATAGATTTTTGGACAAGGTCACGGGACGTAGGTTCTTGAGCCGATTCCGGCATGTTCAGAAGGGCTTCACCTTCGGCCATCGTCGCAAATTTATATCCACTCAACTTCTTCGTCCTTCCATCTACGCGCTGAATAACTTCTTCCGTCTCAACATCAAATTTTTCAAGTTGCTGCGGATCGACCGGAGTGTGACTCAGCTTCTCTAACTTATCCAATTGTTGCTTAAGCTGGTCGACTCGAGATAGTGATGAAAATGATGCATTCGTATTCGCCATAAATTTCTCCTTAGTTGTATGATTATAATCACGGTGCAACTTCATGCTGATCACACAAAATGTTCTAAACATTTTCTAGGTTAGTTATATAATTTTTTTGCTTCAACAACCACTGGACAAAACCCTTGATAAAGATGATTAATGGCAGTGATGGCTTCTGAGACCAATTCATACATAGTAAAACATACGTGCAAGCGTGCAAGATTCCGGCCTTCAATTCTGGCTTGGACTGGATAAATACACGAAGACCAGCATGGGTTTGTCTATACCGTGAATACGAAGTAATCAATTAGATTACATACGAGGGCACATTTATCGAATGACATTGAGAGCAAGACTTGCCTGATATGCGTGAAGAAAAACACATGAAGGAGGCAATAACATGAACCGTAATGTACCATTTAAATTACTCGGGCCCATGGTTTGCGTCGCGACGTTTTTTTTATTGGGCATTTCCGAGAATGGGCTGCATGGAACCGCACACGCTCAGGTACCCTCGTCAACCAATCAACAAGAAAAAGTCGTTTCAGGGATCTTGAAGAAATGGGATGTCAAAGAACACCAGGGTATGATTCTGACAGATTTGGGAGAGCCGGTCTTTTTTGATATTCCACAGACCAATAGGATGACAAAGCTCAGCCAAGGACAACAGGTCACCGCAAAGTTCGATTTACAAGGCAATCTGATCACCATTATCGAAACGCCGGTTCCTGAGTTAAAACATCCACTCCGCTAGAACGTAAATATACCTAATATATAAGCAGTGGAACTGTATGATGATGTCATAAAAGAAATCATCAAAGACTTCAACTAATAGCTGAATATTCATTTCCATATACATCAAATTTGTCGAGGAGGAGTCCATAGACATTTCGGTTGTATCTTTGCATAATAGCTTAGGTTTCATTCCATAATACTTGATTTGCCATTAAAATTCTTGAATTCAAGGTTCATATGAATAAAGCTCGAGTTCTTTTAGCGGAAGACCACGTGCTGGTCAGTGAAGGTCTGACCAAATTGTTGGAAAAAGACTTCACACTGGTCGGTACAGTTGTTGATGGCCGGGCGTTAATTCAAGCGGTCAAAACACTGAGTCCAGATATTGCCGTCATTGACATTTCATTGCCGTTGTTAAATGGGTTGGAAGCTGCCCGACAGATAAAAAAGTGTGAGCCTCAAACCAAGATAGTCTTCTTAACCATGCATGCTGAAGACGAATTTATCAAGGAAGCATTTAATACTGGCGGATCGGGATATATTTTAAAGAGTTCGGCCACCGCCGAACTGGTGTTTGCCCTCAATGAAGTCCATCGAGGAAATACCTACATTTCTCCCTCCATCGCGCACACCGTATTGTCACAAAACCTCAACACCACTGCGGTTCCTTCAAAAAATCATGAAGCAGACCGAAATAATCTCACCCACAGACAGATGGAAGTTCTTCAATTAATAGCTGAAGGAAAATCTAATAAAGAGATTGCTGTCATTTTGAGCTTAGCCGTGAAGACCGTGGAATTTCATAAATCGCGAATCATGTTGGAGCTTGGCCTCAAAACCACTTCAGAACTGACCAAGTACGCTATTTCACATGGCATTATATCCGTTGATATCAACTGAACGTCTCACCTGTTATTCCATTTCACGCCTTTTCCCTTGCCTGCAATAAAGACTACATTCACTTCGCAATAGACCTTTATGATGACGGAGAGACAATGCCTTTCATGATGGCGTATTTAGTCAGATCCGCTTTCGTTTTGAGGCCTAAGGCTTGAATGATTTGTGTTTTATGATACGCGACCGTACTGAGAGATATCATGAGTAGATCTGCAATATCTTTTGATGATAAACCTTGTGCAACCAGCTTCAAAACTTCCTCCTGCCTTTCGGTCAAACGGCCAGAGAGTTCTGTGCCCGGCATGCCATCATTTCGAGCGAGTATCTGGTCTCGAACCTCTCCTGAAATCAAGGGAGAGATGTATCTTTTATGAGACAGAACATCTTGAATCGCTGCTAACAATTCATTACCTGCCGTTTGTTTGGGTATGTACCCATCCCCCCCGCTTCGAAACGCTTCCATGACATAGGTCGGTTCTAAATGCATAGAAACAAAAATAATTTTCAATGATGGGAACGCCTTTTTCAAACTTCGTGCGATATCATATCCATTGCCATCGGGCATTGAAATATCTAACAACATCAGATCAGGCTTTTTCTCCTGGACTTGACTCACTAAATGCGTAGTCTCCTGAGCTAGCCCAACCACATCGTGATACGGCTCAAGCAGTGACTTACAACTCTCTAATACGAGAATATGATCGTCAACAAGAAATATTCGTCCTCGTTTATCAATAGTCATGAAGCAGCGATTAGCCCGCGTGAACGTGCGCCCAATCAGGCAGTTCGTCGTTAAAACCTAGCTAGATCTTCAGCATCTTTTCCGGTAATACCTAGTGAGTCGGTACAATTCAAACATTCATGCACTGACCCAATATTGAAACAAAGATAAATTGATGTTACGTACAACTCTTTACATTGCAGGAAACAACAATTTCTTCGCTTCCTTTTCCTATGACACAATACATTGACCGATTATCTCTATTTCCATTTTTCTTTATTGGCACATCATACACATGCCGTACGATTTAAGAATGTCAGACCTACTTTTGAAGAATGCTTATATTTTTCCAGTCAATGCTAAAATGAGGACGATGAGTAAGACCAGACCTAATCCGCCACTGGGATAATAGCCCCATGACGCACTATGAGGCCATGTCGGCAATACCCCCAATCAATAAAAGAATTAACACAATGAGTAATACAGTAGACATACGTTACTCCATTTTTAAGAATAGAGAGGATTGTAGAATTTCGGATCACAGAAGTGTCATAAAACTTTTCTTCTATTATTTCCACAACTTGTCCAGATCTCTCCTCCACTCATTCCATCATTCGATCCTTCTCGTAAGGTGAGGATGTGAGTTATGTCTTCTTGTTCAACGTATCACTCAGAATCATAGATCCTTTCTACTAAGCGCCATGCTCATTCACAGCCTCCGTACACCTACTTTATACATAAAACATCCTAGACTCGTGCCTAAGAGAAACCCTTGCTTACATGTTCCAACACCCTTGCTATTCTTCCTCACTCGCGCACTACCACCGCAGTATTCTTAAATTAAGAGTGGCTGATACACAGAATAAGCGTAAAAGATTGGCTTCTATTCCCAGATAAAAGAGATAGGCAACGAAAACATGAAGGCTAAGAAATTGTATGTTTCTCTTTCGTAATCAACATTCCTATCGGTATACTAAATATGATTCAAAACCTTCACTGCCAGCAGCATATCAACATTTGTATGTTATCGAACATTCAAAAGAAGCCACTGCTCGAGTTGATTATAGCGAAACCAAATAACTTTCAGCCGACTCAAATAAACCAACTCAGCGCGAAACACCACTTCATACGTACGGAATCTAATTCGAACGGTTATAACCTGAACAAATTGAATTCCTAGTGATCGCATTGCTATTTGATTTTCAACCTCCATGGATCATGTATGGTGCCATGGTTACCAGTAATGTTCATCACTCGTAAGACCAAGTTCCGTTTTTAAACCCACAACTGAATCGCTGTGACATATGGAAAATTCTTTGAAGCTAGCAGTGAGTGATCATCGGGAATCTCAGGCTTTTGAAAATAACAGGGAAAATTCCAGGAAGGAATCCTTTCGTCAATTAAATATCCAAACTCATACGAGCAAATCTAATGTTAAGATTTCAATTGGAATCGGTGCCTTTATCCTGTCCATTCTCTTACTCGATCTGACGGTTAAAACAGGTGTGGCGATGGGCATGCTCTATGTCGTGCCGATCATGCTCACACCGTGGTTAACCTCGTTACATGCCCCATTTCTCGTGGCAGGTCTCTGTAGTCTTGCGGCAATTGTTGGAGTCATCTTTTCACCAGGAGTTGACGTGATCCAATCAGATGGCACCACGGCCTGGAATAGCATCATCAATCGTACGATATCGTTATTCATGGTTTGGGTAACGGCCCTTCTCACATACCAATATCGTTGCAGTACAGAAACACAGTGGCGATTAGCCTCTATGGTAGAATCCTCTCACGATGCGATCATTGGCCAAACACTACAAGGCAAAATCACGAGCTGGAACAGGGGAGCCGAAGTCATCTTCGGATATTCGGCAGAGGAAAGTATCGGACAGTTTATGACACTTCTCTTTCCTCCGGACTTACTGTCCGAAGAAGATGGTATTCTCAAAAAACTCCAACAAAAACAAACCATCTCTAACTTTGAAACCATTCGCCGTCGAAAGGATGGGAAAGATATTTATGTGTCGTTGACCATTTCTCCTATAGTTGACCGATGGGGCAATTTGATCGGCGGTTCAAAAATCGTTCGGGATATTTCTCAACAGAAAAAAATGGAAAATATGTTGGCCATTCAAAATTTGACCTTGGTTCAATATACTGATGCCCTCAAGCAATCGAATGAAGATCTCTCGCAATTTGCCTATATTGCCTCTCATGATCTTCAAGAACCGCTTCGAACGATTCACGGATTTACCCAGTTGTTGGCCGACCGGTACAAAAATCAA
>BQIX01000040.1 GCA_021604145.1 Nitrospirales bacterium | reverse complement strand
ATGGTTCTGGTTTTCAACGACGAGGGTTTCGACATCTTCCACCGAAGAAACCAGATGAAATTTATCGGGAACCTGTCCAAGGGTGCCGACGACTTCGGGATGCCCGGAATGCCCAATGAGAATCAATTCGTACTGATTGGTGTAGTCACGATTCACTTCATTGTGCACTTTGATGACCAGAGGACAGGTGGCATCAATGATCTTGAGATTACGTCGATTGGCTTCTTCCCATACACTTTTAGCCACTCCGTGTGCGCTAAAGATGACGATGGCCCCATCAGGCACTTCATCTAATTCTTCAACAAACACCGCCCCTTTATCCCGAAGAGAATTGACAACATGGCGACTGTGGACGATTTCATGACGAACGTAGATGGGAGCTCCATACGTTTTGAGTGATAAATCGACAATTTCAATGGCTCGGTCAACTCCTGCACAGAATCCGCGTGGATCCGCTAAGTAAATTTTCACTCCATCCTCCCTTTATCTATCCGTTTATCTATCCGTTCAATATTCTCTCCGGTAAGTCTTAAGACTTTGGCACCGTTAACTATAGATCGCTCACAAGAAATGTAAACCGAAATATCCCAATCCATGCTCTGCATTCTATCTGCTCCCGCCAATGGTTGCAAAGTCATAGATGATATCAGGAACGATTACTTGACTCGTATTGGGTCAAATTGAAGCGTTTTAATTTCTATCCTAAAGCCTTGCGGCCTCTTGTAGCTCGCTGGTCGATTTTTGGACAGCCTCGTCAAACGCGGTCTCCCATTCTGTAGCAGTCGCATCAACACCGACGGGAAATAAAATGGATCGCGAGGCATTCACGACCCCGCCTTCTAAACACATCGGCCCCCTCAAAAACCCTGCCAATGCATCTTTGGCCGATGCTCCTTGCGCCCCGTATCCTGGCACTAAAAAAAGGGAAGTAGGCAAGATCTCTCGTATTCTCATCGCGTCAGACGGATACGTTCCTCCGACGACAATACCGACACTCGACCATCCACTTACGCCAATCGTATGAGGCAACAATCGAGTCAGACCTTTCGCGACATGACAATACAAAAAATCATGTTCAACTTTTAGGCCCTGAAACTCTAAAGACCCAGGATTGCTGGTTTTGACGAGCACAAAAATTCCAGCCCCGCCATGAATGACATGCGGCAAAAATGGCTCAATGGTCTCAGTGCCCATGTACGCATTGAGTGTCATTGCATTCGCCGCCTCGGCTCTTGACGGGTCAATCAATGCGGCATAGGCGGCGGCAGTCGATCCAATATCACCTCTTTTGGCATCAAGAATAACGGGGATTCCCTGCTGCTTACATTTGACTATGAGCTCTTCAAGCAACCGAATGCCACCTGCCCCATATTGCTCAAAGAACGCACTTTGAGGTTTCACGGCTACAACCTTACCGTTCAGTCTCTCCACCACCTCATGAAAGAACTTTGCAATGCCGTCAATTAGATGGTTCTTTTGTCCATTCTTTGAAAAAAAGACATGTGGGATATAGGCCACATGGGGATCGAGACCCACACAAAGAGAATGGCCAAGTTTTCTGGTCTTTTCAATAATGGAGTCAGCGAAATTTGAGTTACCCATTCTCGTACTTTCAGTCCCTGACCACTAAGGCGTGAGCCCCATGACCAAAACCAACTCTCACAAACACAGCCTAATCATTCAAGTTAATGAATCCTAGATCTCCATACACACGGTAAGTGAAAGGCTCAGGTTCGTCAATCAACGACATTCACCCCCAACGGATCAATGCCCCGCCCCAGGTGATTCCTCCCCCAAAAGTGCCTAGAAGGATAAGGTCTCCAGGCTTGAGACGTCCTTGCCGATTGGCCATATCCAACGTAATCGGCAACGAAGCCGATGAGGTATTCCCTGTGTGTTCAATGACAGAAAAAAGGCACTGCGAGGGGATATTCATGCGGTTCGCAAGTTTTGCCAAAATTCGGCTATTGGCTTGATGAAACATGACATGATCGACATCAGCCATCGTGAGTTGGCACGATTCCAGAAGATCTTGCAACGCCGGTCCTAACTGCTTGACCGCCACGCGAAATAGGGAGGCTCCCTCCAATCGAAGCGTATGGCGTTTCTCTTTAACCGTGACAGCAGACATGGGTTCGCGAGATCCTCCAGCTGGAATTCGCACCAGAGTCGAGTGTCTTCCATCAGAAAATATGCGAATATTCTGCACACCAACAAGCGGCTCTTGGCTTTTGGTCACCACGGCAGCCCCGGCTCCATCGCCGAATAAAATGGAGGTACCCATGTCTCCCGGATCCAAATAGCGCGACTTGATCTCCGACGAAACAAGCAAACATCGCTCGCTGAGCCCCGACCGAATCAATGAGTCAGCCATGGACAATCCATATAAAAATCCAGAACACGAGGCACTGAAATCAAAGGCACTTGCTCCCCTCACGCCCAAACGACGTTGCAGCAGACTGGCCGTAGAGGGAAACGCGCCAGTCTCCGGCGAAGTCGTCGAAAACAAAATCGTGTCAATCTCACGAGGATGGAGCTTTGCCTGGTCAAGTGCCTGCCGGGAGGCATGTTCGGCCAACGTCGAACACTCATCGTTGTCACTAGCCCAGTGCCGTGACCGAATCCCCGACACCCGGTAGATGTATGACTCCTCAATACCAAGATTCGAGGCCAGCTCCTTATTCAAAACGACACGAGCGGGCAAAGACGATCCAGTACCGATAATCATTGATACCGACATTTCAGTTACCTTCCTTCGGGTCTCTATGATATTTTCTATGGCCCATATCTCACAGTGAGGGGAAAATACCCCTCAACACAGGTATTTTTATATGGAATTTGCTTTACTTCTCAATCATTTGGTAGCGTGGCACGTTTTTTGTGTTAAGCTAAGAAATTGAGACCCTCTCTCATAAATATTAACACCAAGGTGCCCTATCAAATGAAGCCACAATCTTTCGTCAACGCATGTCTTGTCATGAGTATCCTCTGTGGAGCCATCGCAACTGGCTGCTCCTCGACTTCAGACCCGACCCCTTCCGAACCCCAGGTCGCATTGAGTGGGACAGACGAACAAATTTTCGTCGGTGATTCAATCGAAATGAACTACGATCCTAACGTTATTATGAAGCGCGCCGAAGCGTATTTTGAAAAAGAATCGTTTCTCGAAGCCATCGTCGAATATAAACATTTTCTCGACCTTCATCGTAATCATATGTTAGCCCCCTATGCGCAATATAAAATTGCCACAAGTCACTATAAACGATTTAAGACGATTGATCGAGATCCTGAACCCATTCAAGAGTCCTTAGCGGCCTTTCGCAAACTCTTGACTGAATTTCCTGATAATCGCTATGAAGCAGAAGCTCACGAGAAAATTACCTCGTGCCAAGAACATCTGGCCTTACATGATTTGTTCGTTGGACAGTTTTATTACAACAGAGAGTCCTATCTGGCTGCCGCGCATCGCTTCAAACACATCGTCGAGCGATATCCTGCATTGGAAACAGCGGGTGAGGCTAAATATCACTTAGCCGAGACTTATGAAAAACTCGGCAATGTGGAGTGGGCGAAAGACTGGCTGATTGATCTTGTCCAAGATCATGGCGATCATCCCTTCTACGAAAGTGGGATGCAAATGCTTACAAAACTTCAAAGTGAACATCCGAATCTCAATATTCCAGATAGGCCGAATGAACAGGAAGAACCCATCCGACTCGCCAAAGTTGAGCCTGAATTATCTCCCTTGGACATTCTTGCGTTCCCTCCGTTGGAAGATGAATCCACGTCTGGGAAAGCAGACAAGCCTTCCGAATGTTCCATTGGCTCATGGTGCGAATCGTCCCCTCAGACGAAGACACATCAGCCAACTTCACCCTCCTTTTCAACCACGTCTCCACGTGAAACCTGTCAACCAGGTCAATGGTGCTAACAAAAAGGGACGTCGCTCCTATCGCGTATTTCGTTGTTCGAAATTCAAGACAAGAACATCCCACACTTTTTTTGTCTAAATTATAGGCAGTGGAGGAAGCTACAAAAGAAGGAGAGTCACTACTGCCCGAGATACCAGCCAATACCATGCCGATCTAAGAAACTGGTAATCATCGTCACAGAATTAATGTACAACATGACTCCAATTGTCACCATCAAGACGCCGCTGACCATTGAAATAGCCCCAAGATAATGACGGACTTTTTTAAAGTGTGTCAGGAAACTATCGACCCCAAAAGCCGTAAGAAAAAACGGGAGGCCCAACCCCACAGAATAGGAGGTTAACAGCACGATACCATCTTGCATAGACTCCGTCGTGCTGGCATAAGCCAAAATCCCCCCCAATACGGGACCAACACAAGGAGTCCATCCTGCAGCGAACGCCGTCCCCACCAGAAAAGATCCAATATACCCCAACGGACGTTTTTCAAAATGCAGCAGCTTTCGTTCTGTCATAAGAAACGACAATTTGAGTATGCCCATGAGGTAGAGTCCAAACACCGCAATGAGCACTCCACCAATTTTTCGGATCAGGTCTTGATATTGGTACAACATTTGTCCCGCAAAACTAGCTGAGGCTCCGAACGCAATAAATACACTAGAAAATCCGGCAATAAAGAGGAGCGAATTCACCATAATGACTTTTCTAAATCGTTCCCGCTCCTGAACATTGGAGAGTTCCTCGACCGATAAGCCGGTGATGTAGGACAAATATGAAGGGACCAGTGGTAAAACACAGGGAGAAATGAACGAAAGGAAACCCGCACTAAAGGCGGCTAAGATGGAGACTTGATTAAAGGAGTCCATCGTAGTCTAAAGCCGCAGGAGGATCGAGAAGGGCTTGAATCATTTTCTTGGCCTCTTGACCATTCCAGTCTCGAGCGCCGAATACTCGATGCTGAATAATGCCTTTCCGGTCAATGACATAACTAATCGGAAGCGTCCGCGCTCCGTAGGCAAGCCCCACCTCATATTCCGGATCATGCAAAATTGGAAAGGTTAACCCCATGGCTTCCTGAAAGGGTTTGGTCACTTCAGTACCTTGAGCATCCACCGAAACAGCCACAATTTCCAGCCCTTGAGTGCGCATCTCACGGTATAGGGCTTCCATGGCAGGCATTTCTACTCGACAAGGACCACACCAGGTTGCCCAAAAATTGAGCAAGATGACTTTACCACTAAAATCTGACAAGCTGACCGGCTTGCCATCCATGTTCTTCAGCGTGAAGGGAGGTGAAGACGATCCGATCGTCGGCCAACCCCGTTTAACCTGTAATGGATGATCCTTCGAAGACACATCAGATAGCCCAGAGGAATATCCTGAATCACAACCCATAAGAGCTGCCAGCACACACACCGCACCCACCATTAGCACCCTGATGCGAGAAACCTTATAAGAAGCGAATGTGCCGAGATTTAACATAGTTTCAACATGTTTGAGCATCGAGAATGAATTGCGGCTCTTGTACTCCTAATCGGCTGACGAGAAAACGATCAGAGAAAACTTAGAGTCCGACCATGAGTTCCATTCAATATAAATCTAGCAAACAAAGCCGTCAACAAGCACTAAAGTTCATTGTACCACACTACTGGCATTCGGAGATTGATCCAAGTAAGTTTTCGATTTGTAGACATGGCATAAGTCCGCTACGTAGGCTATAGTGCATCCGGATAATCTGTGGCCATGTTAGTGGCCTCACCAACAGCTCATTCATCACACATAAGGTTGTCTATAGCGAAACGGCAAGAAAGCCGCACGTCATTGTCTGCACATACATCATAATGGTTATCCAGGCATTCCAACTCTGTAAATCATTTGGAAACTATCGAATTTTTGAGGATCTCTCCTTTGAGATTCCGGAGGGCGAGTGCTTTGCCCTATTCGGATCAAACGGGGCCGGAAAAACCACACTCTTACGAATTTTAGCAACACTGGTCAGACCAACGGATGGTCGCTTTACCGTCCTAGGCAATGATGGTGTCACGGGAAAAGAATCCGTCCGACAGGCCACCATGTTTCTGGCCCATGGCTCCCACTTATACGATGACCTTGATGCACAGGAAAACCTACGCTTTGCTATGGCGATGCGAGGCCTGTACCCAACTCCTCGAGAGTTGAAATTATCGTTGGATCAAGTCAGTCTTGGAGCATTCAGCGAAATGAAAACTCGAAATTTTTCGGCAGGCATGAAACGTCGCCTTGCCTTAGCCAAAGTGATCTTGGCGAAACCTCAAGTCCTCCTCTTAGACGAACCCTACAATGCTTTGGATGATGGGGGAGTCCAGGTGACCAACCACATTATTGGTGAAGTCTCTCAACGAAAAGGTGTCGTCGTCATGACCACACATGATCGGGACAAAGCCAACCTCGTTGCTCACCGAACCGGCTTGCTCCATCATGGCATTCTGACATTTTCCCGGACAGATCACGTAGCTCATGACATTTCTTAGAGTCATTCAATGGGTGGTCTGGAAAGACCTCATTAGCGAAATGCGGAGTCGGGAGACCCTGTCTTCTATGCTGTTCTTCGCACTCATCGTCATTCTTGTTTTCAGTTTTAGCTTCGCAATGGATCAAGATGCCGCCCAACAACTCATCGCCGGCATTATTTGGGTCTCATTTGCGTTTACCGGCATTATTGGGTTGGGAAAATCATTTTCGGCGGAATTGCAAAACGACGCACTTGAATATCTACAGATGAGTCCGACCCCAAAAGGAGCCATCTACCTGGGAAAGATGTTGGGGAATTTATTGTTCATGCTTGTCGTCGAAGTCATGTTGTTTCCTTTGTTTGTCCTTTTCTTCAATCTGAATATTGTTGAAGAAATTGGCCTTCTTCTGTTAATATTTTTTTTAGCAACATTGGGACTTTCAGCTGTTGGAACGTTGTTTTCAGCACTCACGGTTCAAATTCGTGCCAGGGAAGTCATGCTCCCTGTCTTACTACTCCCGTTGGCGATTCCAGTAATGATTGCTGCCGTCGAATCCACACGAGGCGCACTCAATGCACAGCCTCTAGCTCTGTATTTTCACTGGATAGAATTATTGACGATTTTTGACGTCATCTTCACGGTTGTGTCATTTTGGTTATTTGAGTTGATTCTGGATTCATAGCCTCCGGTATAATCCTCACTAAGGGACCCTGCAATTCCAGGTTTTTCGAGGACAACCTTCATACGCCTTCTGCCTGATCATGATAAATCGAATAATTAGACGGATTCAACGGTTTAAGGGGTGGTTTGGTGCCGCCGCCGCTCTTTCTATTTTCTATGGACTGTACTTAGGCCTGTTCGACTCTCCTCCTGATTACTACCAAGGAGAAGTCGTGCGAATAATGTATGTGCATGTCCCTCTTGCCCATACCTCGCTCCTGGCCTATGCATCACTATTTCTGGGAAGCCTCTGGTACCTGTGGAAACGAGACCCTCTCGTTGACAACATGTGCCAAGCAGCTGCAGGTCTGACCGTCATCTTTACGACATTGTCGCTGATCACTGGGGCTATTTGGGCTAAACCCACGTGGAATACCTGGTGGACGTGGGACCCGAAACTCGTCTCGTTTGCTATTCTGCTACTCATTGCATCAGGATATCTTATGTTACGAACCTTTGTGGAAGACCCAGATAAAGAAGGCCGATATGCCGCAGTCATGGCCATTGTCGGTGGCATCGATTTACCGATTATTTACTTTTCAGCTGAATGGTGGAGATCTCTTCATCAACCGTTATCGATATCCATGCGAGGGGTCAGTATGACTGGGGATATTCTTTTGCCCCTTTCAATCATGAGTCTTGGGCTCAACCTGCTCTTTCTCTATATGCTCATGGTTCGAACACAAATGTTATACTTAACCAATCTGCTGCAGGCCAAAAAGGGACGCCTTCTCAGCCAAGTGCATCTCACCCAAACCAGCTCATGACTGGGTTTTATTTGAGATGGGCAGGTGTGATCGTCATAGCGATCATATTGGCAGTACTTGCCACACAAAATTACCAAGATCATTTGGCCAGTGTGAGCCCAGGGTCCGTTCTAACAGGCAATCATTCTCAAGCAACAGTCAGAGTTCAAGGAATGGTCGGTAGCGGCAGCTTGACCGGAAGCCCTGAAGAAGGGCATGCTGAGTTTGTATTATTGGGGGAAACGGAGAGTCTAAAGGTTCAGTATCAGGGACCACCTCCGGAAAACCTTCGTGAATTAAAGACGCTGATTCTGATTGGGCGTTGGGACCCGGAAGTTCAGGTATTTCGAGCGCACGAAACGGCACTCGTTACGAATTATGGATTTGTAGCCAGTGCCTATATCATTGCATTTTTGGCTCTTGTCGTGAGCGTGTTTACGATGAGTCGGAAGGTGGCATTTTTGTTTCAAGAGATTAAAGACTCCAAACTCTATGAACCCGAGTTAGATACCCATGTGGACTAAAGGCAGAAAAACCAGCTTGATTCTGAGCATTCTTCTCGTCGCAGGAGCCCTAGGCTACTTAGCCTTAGGAAACTTTGGCGAGAATCTTGTCTATTTCGTGACGCCGTCAGAAGTCCGAGCCTTTTCAGCGGAGCAATCCCAGAAAAAAATCCGTGTGGCAGGTATGGTTGTCAAAAAAAGTATCAAGACTCAAGCCGACCCCGTGGGTCTCACCTTTGAACTTACCGATGGAGAAGCCACGATTCCTGTGGTGTTTCAAGGTATACCTCCGGACCTCTTTAAAGAAGGGCAAGGAGCGGTTGCAGAAGGGCACTGGAAGTCCGACAAGGTCTTTCACTCTAAAATGATTATGGCCAAGCACTCTGAAGACTACATGCCGATCGAGATGAAACGGGCCGGTGTCGAATTACCGAAAAAAGATTTCATGAAAACCCTTTCTCCTTAAAATTAGAAACACACAGAGAGAATAGAAAAGAAAAATGCTGTTTAGAATATTGGTTACCCTTAAGGACAGAAGCTCCTCTTCCCTTCCTACTGAAAGCTTACGATAGGGTCTCCTGAAAAAAGTGCAAACACGTTTAAGTTCGTCAAACTCCCATCATTGAAATACCATAGGATCCATGATCATTGAGATTGGCCATTTTTCTGTTGTTGTTGCCTGGGTTCTTACCCTATTGGGCATTGGCTCATCCATCGCTGCGCTTCAGTCGCGAAATGCAGACTGGGTTCGGGTGGGGCGTATTGCGGTCACCCTGACATTCGGGTTGTTGTTTATCGGCATGGCTTCTCTTGTGTACTCATTTCTCGTAAGAGACTTTTCTGTCCTCTACGTCGCCAATAATTCAAATTCGAAATTGCCATTCTTCTATACCGTCGCTGCCGTGTGGGGCGGGCATGAAGGCTCCTTACTCCTTTGGGCCTTTATTCTTTCTTCATTTAGCACTCTCGCCGTCTGGCTGCACTGGCGAACCCAACCAACCATCATGCCGTACCTGATCGCAGTAGAATCAGCCGTCATGCTCGGGTTTCTTTCTCTGATCGTGTTTCTTTCCAGCCCGTTTGCCAGATTGGTTCCAACCCCGCTTGACGGCAAGGACCTGAATCCATTGCTCCAAGATCCGGCTATGGTGATGCATCCTCCAATGCTGTATATGGGATACGTGGGTTTCTCTATTCCCTTTTCCTTTGCCATGGCCGCTCTTTTTTCGGGTCGACTCGGAGAAGAATGGATTAAAGTCACCCAGCGCTGGACCATTTTTGCGTGGCTCTGCCTGACAACCGGTATCCTACTTGGCGGATACTGGGCCTATTACGAATTAGGGTGGGGAGGTTATTGGGGATGGGATCCAGTCGAAAATGCATCGTTTATGCCATGGCTGGTGGGAACAGCGTATCTCCATTCAGTCCTCGTGCAAGAAAAGCGGAAAATGTTCAAAGTCTGGAATTTGCTTTTGATCATCGTGACATTTTCGCTCTCGCTCATTGGAACATTTTTGGTTAGAAGCGGCGTACTCACGTCTGTTCATACCTTTGCGACTGACCCGGAGCGTGGTCTGTATATTCTTATTTTTATTACAGCCATTATTGGAACCGCCTTTGGCGCCTTGATCATTCAATCTAAAAAACTCAAGAGTCAGATCGAAATGGACTCGTTTGTTTCACGAGAATCCGTCTTTCTTTTCAATAATTTATTTTTCCTGGTCGCCGCGGCCACCGTGTTTCTCGGCACGCTCTATCCCCTCATGGTTGAAACATTACAAGGGGGGAAAGTGACAGTTGGCCCGCCTTATTACAACGCCGTCTTCATGCCCATCGCCCTGGGGCTTCTCTTCCTCATGGGCATCGGTCCATATATCCCATGGCGCAAGGCCTCGGCGAGTAATTTAAAGAAAAACTTCCTTGTTCCGCTTATTGTTGGTGTTGTGACGATTGTCCTCTTGTTCATCTCTGGCATCCATAGCCTGTATGCGCTGGCTGGCGGGTTTGTTGTCGGGTTTTCCGGATCTGCAATATTTCTCGATTTCGGAAAAATTTCCAAACTGTATGCCAATCGTGAACATGTCAATATCTTCAAAGGTTTCTTGAAGGCCTTTTCAGCCAATCAACGCCGATATTCAAGTCTGATCACACACATTGGCGTCTTGATTTTGGTGATTGGGATTATTGCCTCAACAATCTATCAAACCGAAAAAGTCGTCTCGATGAAAGTGGGAGACACCTTTTCTATTGCCGACT
This sequence comes from Nitrospirales bacterium, assembly GCA_021604145.1. Taxonomy (GTDB): domain Bacteria; phylum Nitrospirota; class Nitrospiria; order Nitrospirales; family UBA8639; genus JAGQKC01. The sequence goes on along the minus strand of BQIX01000040.1, from coordinate 5,551 downwards.
ACGAGATGAAACTCTTGGATATCCATGAAGTCGAGGGAAAAAATTGGAAAGCCCAAGAGGGCGTGTTTGAAGTCACTCAAGACAATGAAGTCATCACGAAACTCAGACCACAGAAACGTGTCTACACAGCCTCACAGAGTCCGACAACAGAGTCAGCAATTCATGCCATCAATATGGGGCACATCTTTCTTACCATGCCGGATGTCTCTGCAGACGGTGTGGCCGTCGCTCGAGGCGTGATTAATCCTCTTATCCTGTGGGTCTGGGGCGGAGGCGGGATCATGGGCTTAGGTGTTTTACTGAATATTTTTCGACCACGAAGACGGGAAGAATGAGTCGCGGCTTACAACTTTCACTGATCATAGGGTTACTGGCCCTCTTCGCCCTCTTTTATCAGGGGCTTTGGGGTGACCCGCGCAGTATACCTACGGTACTCATTGGAACCGAAGCCCCGACATTTACCGGGCCGGATGTTGAATCTGGAAAAGCTATTTCACTCGAACAGTATAAAGGCAAAGTTGTCCTGCTCAATTTCTGGGCATCCTGGTGCTATGAATGCAAGGTCGAGCACAAGGACATTCTGCGTCTACATCAGCAATTTAAGGATCATCCTGACTTTGTCATGTTGGGGATCAATTATCAAGACGAGCTGCCTGATGCAAAGAAATATCTCAAGACCTATGGATCAACTTTTCAACATGTCCGCGACATTAAAGGCACCCTGGCGATAGATTATGGCGTCTATGGCGTACCCGAAACATTTGTCATCGATCAACAGGGAGTGATCCGACATAAATGGGTTGGACCAATTGTTGGACAAGTGTATACCAACCTCACAGAAAACGTGATTTCTCCACTTCTGAATAACACGCAATCCTCAACATGATTAGCCGTTGCCTTCTGCTTTGCTTCATGATGGTCTTGACTCTTCCTTGGCAAGGTGTTGCCAAAGTGGTGGATGAGACTGAACTGGATGTTCAGGTTCGTGAAATCGCGAAAACATTACGCTGCACCGTCTGTCAAACAGAAAATATTTGGGAGTCTGGTGCGCCACTCGCCGTTCAAATGCGAAGCGCGATTCGAGAGCGTTTAACTCTTGGGCATTCATCTGAGGAAATTCATGCATACTTTCTGAGTCGGTATGGCGATTATATTCTCATGCAGCCACCGAAACATGGCATGAATTGGTTGATTTGGGTGGCGCCGTTTGCCCTGCTACTCGTCGGAGGATTTTTCCTCTATAAAGAGGTGAAACTTTGGGTCCGACCATCATCACCGACACCCCAACAACAGCCTCCCCCTCTCGATCAAGAGTCCCGGGAACGAATCGAACGGGAACTTCATCACTCCTAACGCGTTCACCAACGAAACACGATGCTACTCATCCCCGTTATTATCATCCTTATTTTTGTCATTGTGGCGATCACGTCGCCGTTTTGGCGAAAAGATCCCAATCCGTTCTCTCCGTTTCACAATGACGAGCGACATCAAGAGCTGGCTGATTTAGTCGTCGAACGTGAAGTGCTCGTTCGCTCATTACAAGAACTCGATATGGAACTAGCACAAAAACGAATGGAGCCAGAAGATCATTCCCGTCTTAAGACCACCGACGAACACCGTCTCCTTCAAGTCCTTGACCGACTTGAGTTGCTGCAGAAAGATGCCGCCGATGAAGCTGATGCTCCTCAGACGACCCCACTTCGAAGAAAAATCTGGATACCCGCAACTATCTGCGCATTGATTGTGCTCTTCTCTTCCTTGGGAACATATTTGTGGGTACAGATCCAAGCGCTAGAAAAACTGACCGCCTCTCAGGCTCAACAAGCCCCAGGGGAAGGCGGCCCCAATCCATTGGAAATGGTGGCAAAGCTGGAGGAACGGCTTCGTAAAAATCCAGATGATCTGGAAGGACAAATCATGGCAGGACGCTCCTATCAGGTCCTCAACCGATATGAAGAGGCCCACAAGGCATGGACAAAAGTCTTGGAACTTCAGCCTCGTAACAATGAAGCCTTATATAATTTAGGCGTGATCCTGATTGAAACAAGGAAGTTTGATGACCCGGAAGTCTTCAACACCGCTCTTGGTTATTTTGATAAGGTACTAATCGACCGACCCAACGAACCTGGCGTCAATTGGTACCGAGGGTTAACCCTGTGGTATCTCAAACGACCACGCGAGGCTGAAGATGCCTGGGCCTTGGCCTTCAAAAACCTCGATCCTGCCAGCCCTGATGCAACGTTTGTGAAGGAGGCACTGGCGAAACTCCGTGCCGGCGAAACGCCTTTTTAGGTCACTGTCACGACTCAAAACCTCAACACTTTTAGAGATTAACACTCACCTCACCCAAGTGTTCGTTACATCGACGAGAGATAGGTGGCGACAAACAAGATGATCAGCGCCAGCGCAAGGATCATTTGCTGGACAAACACTGCCCGTCGAATGTTGCTTTGAATGGTTGGCGTATTAACGGACGATGACGATGTTGACGCGTAAGGATCTAACACAAAGTCATGAATTAATACTAAGCCAAATGCAACAGCAAACAGAAAGAGCTTCAGCATGAGTACCACTCCCCACTCTGTTTCAATTCTTGCAGATCCACCTTCGCTCAACATATTAAACGCTCCGGTCAAGATGAGAGCAATCAGGCTCATCCACGTCATCGTCCGAAACCGTTGACCAGCCTTTCGTAACACGTCATAGGATTCGGTCTCAGCCCCCTGAGACTGCAGCACTGGCCTCAGCACAAGATGAAGATACATCAGTCCTCCAATGAAGGTAATCGCGGCAACGAGATGAATCCAGACAACGAGATAAAGTGGCATGTGAGTATACGTTCCTGAATAATTTTGCAGAAAGTAGGAGAAACGAATTTTCTATTGGGGAAAACTATACTGCAGGCTTTTCTAGATCGTCAAAGCCTCTATAGAAATTTATGTCCTTTTGGATTTCAGAAAAACGTGAGATGATGTCAAGATAGCAGATTGAACAGCGGTATCACACCGTCGAGAAGAAAAATACACACGGACACAAGCGAACACACAAAGGACAGGGTCGTTCATCCTCAATCATGATAGAGAGCAACCGGTGTTTCACCGGATGTTTAACAGAAAAACTTACAGAATCATGTCATTCATCACGACCAAATTATGAGTCGTGAATTACTCTGTATCGCCCCCTCAAACCTCATGCCAATGCATAAATGGCGTGATCATTAATAGGTTTTCTTGACACCATTCGTCTTCATTTCAACCGTGCCATTTAACACCACACCGTTCTCCATGGATAATTGAGGAGTATTCAAGGAACCCTCCATGACCGCCGTAGCCAGTAGCTGAACTTTTTCTTTTGCCACAATGTCGCCCTTAATCTCTCCACGGCTGATGACGGAACCCGCACTAATTTTTGCGGTAATCACGGCTTGCTCTCCAACTAAAAGCGTTCCTTCAGTGTGCAATTCTCCGTCAAGTTTCCCATCGATTTGCACGCTTCCTTGATAACTAATCACACCTTTAAATTCAACACCTGGACCGATAAACGCAACCACATCACCCTTCACCCCTGCTGGAGTTGACCCATTTCGGTACCCTGAACTCCCGCCATTGGTCGTTGAACCCGTTGATTGTCCATTCATCGTATCTCGTTCATCCAATTCAATTGCCATGACTCGTTCCTTTCCCCTTCAATGAGATTATTATGGGTATTTGACCTTTCCCAGGTCATGTTGTATGCACTCATCATCGTTCTCAAACTGTTGTCGGTGGTTACTGGAATTTTCTTTAGTCTATAGCGAATACATTTCATTGCCGCCTACGACATCAAGACGTTCTACGCGACATTGCACACATCAAACATCGGAAGGTTATACCCGTTTGTATTACCTGACGATAATCAACGTTGATACTACGTATTGACATCATCATTGAGCCAGTTGGCACATTATTGTTCCGGTATAACTAAATCGGCCATAGCTTGTCCTCAGTCTATTTGAGGCTCGTCTTTTCAATGTTCAATCCAGTTTTCTTGACGAACATCAGCGTCTAGCGTACAGCAATCTCCGGAACCTGGGAAGGCCACCAAGGAGGATGAGCAATCGCTTCGTGCTGAAACAATTCGTTCCAGATATTCCCCGGAATTCTCCCACCATTAATCCAAAGAGACCAGTCCGTCTCTAACACCGCACCTTCTTCCATAGACAGATACGGGGTTTTCACGGATCCTTTTACAACGGCAGAGGACTTAAGATGTAGACTTTTCTTCGCTGTCACATTGCCGGAAATGATCCCTTGTGCGACGACCGACTCCGCCTGAATATCAGCATCCACGGTCCCCTCTTCGCCCACGATCACCGAACCGCTTGAATGGATTTCCCCCTCCAGCGTCCCATCGATTCGCATCTTCCCATTTCCTGTCATCACACCTTTACATTCGCCGCCTGGACCAATAAACGCAGAAGGATTCTCCTGCTGCCAGTCTCCAGACGCCTGCGTTCCCGTTCGTGCAGGCTTGGGCTCTCTCACAATTTTGGAAATTCGGCGTATGGGATACATCGTCCCTTTCAACCGAGAGGGTCTCCCGTGCAACAAGGCAATTTGCTTCATCCCGCTCCTTTATTCCACTGAATACGATAAGGCCGCTTCAAGAACATCGACTCCAAGCCTCTTGCAATCTTTATTCAAAACACAGGAAAATCACTTATATTCTCGGCGGTTTTTCCAAAATCCTAATTGTTATTTGATCAAACCATGATAAAACCAAATGGCGGTTCTTCACATGAGGGTCACAAATCTGAACAGAATGACCAATTTGAGCATGTCTCAATGGACCATAACTTCTAAATTTTTACATTAATCCACCAGATCATTGATGATGGCCAGGCATCTCATGTTCAACGTATTCAGCTCAAAACCTTCATGGATCACGACAAACGCCACATCCTTTGGCTTGCGAGCATTTCCTGCGTTGATGTAGTCTTTCACCTTTCCAAGTATGGAGATGGCCTTGACTTGACCAAAAGAAAGATGCGCGATCGTGAATACTATTCAACCGGTTACTGTTGACTCGTTGTTGAGTGAGCTCACCGCTCACCCCGTCAACTCAAATATATTTTTCATTGACTTTAGAGAACGTGTTCTTACCACGACTCAGTTGCAGACGTTTATCCGGCACTATCACTTTTTCTGTCATCGATTCGTCAAACTCTTGGAAGGCCTGCTCTACCATACGCCACTCGAAGAATTAGAGATGCGTGTCGAACTGACGAAAACGTTATATTCTGAACTCGGAAGTGGATCACCCAAGCACGCCCATATTCGGCAGCTCGAACGGTTTGCCCAGGCTGCTGGAGTCAGTCAGCATGATCTACGGCAGACTCAACCTCTCTCAGAAATCCAGGAGTACCTCGACACCGTACAACATTTGTTTATGGAAGCCGGATACCTGCAGGCCCTTGGGGCTGAATGGGCAATCGAAACCACTGCAGTTTCAGAATTTCACTATTTCTTGCCAGGATTACAAAAATATTCGATCTTTACGTCACAAGACCTTA
>BQIX01000039.1 GCA_021604145.1 Nitrospirales bacterium | reverse complement strand
TGGCTATAAAGTCCAAGGAAAGGAAGAAGACCAAGCCGAAGCCATGCTCGCCGATGCCAAAGCCCTTGAAGATGCCGGTGCTTTTTCGTTGGTGCTCGAAGCTGTGCCTGTGGCCTTAGCTAAGACGATTACGGAACATCTCTCGATTCCGACAATCGGTATTGGGGCGGGACCACATTGTGACGGGCAAATCCTGGTGCTGTATGATCTGCTTGGACTGTTCGATGACTTTGTCCCTAAATTCGTCAAGCCGTATGCTCACCTCAAAGCCGATGCACTGCAGGCGCTCAGTCGATTTAAAGAAGAAGTCGAATGCGCCAAATTCCCCTCCGACTCAGAAAGTTATCATTAGCTGCCATAGCCAGTCATTTATCTTGGGTTATTCCCAAGTGGTCGATACTCATGCAATTTACTTAATATTTCTAGGAGTCTTTTCGTATCCAAGTCCCCATGAGACTTGTCTTGAAACAGCAAGCCAATTGAAGGCTTGGTTGAAGCATTGGAGTATCGAGTCAGTACGGGGTGTGTTTCATGGCCTACGCTTTCCAGCTTTTTTATCTTGTGGTTCATATGAAAGGGGCGCCTGCAACAAGAAACATTCGTGATGATACGAATTCACCCATCAGAGCGATTATCCCAAAACAACTCGTTCAAGAGTTGTCCAATCCCTAATTTCTAAATCCAAGTCCAGGCCATAGCTCGTACGCTTAGGAGAAGGCGTGAGTGTGATGAGTCCGTCTTTGGTTCTTGGAGAAATAACATTCGTTCAGTTACCCTCTATCTCAGAAAATTACCCTTGTCTAGTGGTCTGGGCCAATTTTCTTCAAGTAGGCTAGTTGACGAGACTCATGTGTGGGGAGTTCTACTCTTGCAGTGTGGAGACGTTCGATGACTCTGGATTCTCCGAAGCAGCGCATACATGCGATAGTCATCGGCTGTAGTTTAGCCGGGCTGTTTACGGCTCGGGTTTTGAGTGATCATTTTGAACGAGTCACGATTCTCGAACGCGATCCAGTCGGCGATCATCCCGAATCCCGCAGAGGTCAGCCTCAAACACGGCATCTCCACGGATTACTTGCCCAAGGGTTTCGTATCATTAACGATCTTTTTCCCGATCTTGAGGACGCTCTGGTCAAGGGAGGAGCCATTATCTCAGATATGGGCGAAGCGATACGCTGGTATCATTTTGATGGGTATAAGAAGCAATTTACGAGTGGACTGCATGCCGTCTCGGTAAGCCGCATATTTTTAGAGTGGAATATTCGGAACTACGTTGCACGATTGCCCAATGTGGCAATTCAATCTGCCTGTGCCGTACGTGGATTGGTAACGAACAACGACCGGACTCAGGTTCTCGGTGTTCATGCTGTAACTGGAAACGATGGAGAAAAAGAAACGACTATAGGAGCGAATATTGTCGTCGATGCTGCGGGACGTGGTTCATCGGCTGGTAAGTGGCTGGAGAGTGTTGGCTTTGATCGACCGCAAGAAGACGAGGTCAAGGTGGGAGTTGGATATGCCACTCGTCTCTATCGCCGTCGCCCCAACGATCTCGTCGGGGCAAGACTCGTGATGATCTCTCCCACGCCACCAAGACAAAAACATATGTCGTTTCTTTTTCCAGTCGAGCATGATCGTTGGATTGTTTCGGCTGGCGGATGGTTCGGTGATCATCCACCGACGGAGGAGTCGGCGTATCTTGAATTTATCCGTCGTCTGCCTGTCTCGGATATTTACGATGTTGTGAGTCGAGCCGAGCCGCTATCCGATGTGTTCACCTATAAATTCTCTTCGAGCCTTCGTCGCCGCTACGAAAAGCTCACACGTTTTCCCGAAGGCTATCTGGTACTTGGCGATGCCATTGCGAGCTTTAACCCAATTTACGGGCAAGGGATGACCTCTGCCGCCATGCAAGTCCAAGTGCTCGATTCGGTGTTGCATCAAGAGCCGAACCTGACTGGTCTCTGGCAGAAATTTTTTCAGCGAATCGCAAAAGTCGTCGACATTCCCTGGCAAATGGCAGCCTGTGAAGACTTCCGCTATCCGGAAGCCGTAGGGAAGAAGCCTGCGCTAACTGATCTCACCAACGCCTACCTGGCCAAAGTCCATCGTGCGACGCATCACGATCCAGTCGTCTATTCTCAGTTTTTAAAGGTCATGAATCTCATGGCTCCACCTTCGAGCCTGATGCATCCCAAGATTGTCTGGCGGGTATTGCGTGGTGGGTCTGATTAAGTTGTGAATATAAAAATTTTGCCGAGATTGGTTAAAGAGGGCAAAGAGGTTTTCTGGATTTTTTGAGCAAGGCGGATGATAATAGACATTGCTACATTTTTTATATCTTTACACGCCTATGTGACCACATGTATGGCAGTGTTGGTTACCTATTCCAATGCATCTTGAAAAGGATAATATATTGTCTATGCCAATTCCCGACTATCAGACATTAATGCTTCCTGTTCTTCAATTAGCCTCCGATCAATTAGAACATAAATTCAGCGAAGTCGTAGAATTTCTGGCAGAAAAATTTTCTCTATCTGATGATGAACGAGCCGAACTTTTGCCAAGTGGAAGTCAGACGGTTTTGCACAACCGTGTTGGATGGGCACGTTCCTATCTAAAGCAAGCGGGGTTGTTGGAATCCCCCAGGCGGGGGTATTTCAGGATAACAGATCAAGGGCTCAACCTATTGGCGGAAAATCCAGAGAGGATTAACGTTTCTCTTTTAGAGCGATACCAAGAATTCATAGAATTCAGAAACCGAAAGAAGGAAAGGTCATCAAACAACGATGGAACAGCTATCATTGAATTATCTTCCGGCGAAACGCCAGAGGATGTCTTGGCCTCTGCGTATCGTGCAATCCTCAAGGATTTGGAAGATGAAATTCTTAGTTTTGTGAAAGATTCTATACCGTCGTTCTTTGAGAGGATTGTCGTAGACCTTCTCGTAAAAATGGGCTACGGAGGCAATAAGCAAGATGCAGGTCGTGCTCTCGGAAAGAGTGGTGATGGTGGCATAGATGGAATCATCAATGAAGATCATCTTGGGTTAGATGTTATTTATATTCAGGCAAAACGGTGGGAAGGAACTGTAGGTAGGCCGGAGATACAAAAGTTCGCTGGAGCCCTTCAGGGCCGAAGAGCTAAAAAAGGAGTATTCATAACTACCTCAAATTTTTCGAAAGAAGCTATTGAGTATGGATCGATGATTGAGTCAAAAATTATTTTGATTGATGGCGAGAGATTGGCTGTCCTAATGGTAGAATACAATGTTGGAGTATCAACCGTTGGGCGTTATGAAGTTAAGAAAGTAGATTCGGATTATTTTGATGGAGAATAACTTATAACTTAGTCGTTATCTTTGGAGATTTCCACCGATCTTTGGAAAGATGCAACAGAATTTCGCATTCTGTCACAGGAGTAACCCATGCCGCGGTACTCTGTTGAGTGAATCAATCAATAGGCGCAATGAATCTTAAGCAAGAAATAGCTGCTTGGGATGGAAAGTCTAAGGACGACATTCGAGACATCTATGATCGCTACTGTCACGCATCCTCGTTTGTTTCGGAAGTCCTCAGGCTTACAAAGCAAGAGCCACTACAAAAAGGAACAACTTGGTTGTTAAAACGGCATCTGGAAAAGACTGGATGCCTAGAATCTTCTGAGGTAAAGGAGGTTTACCTATTGCTTCTAAAGCTGGAGCATTGGGAATCAAAGCTGCATATTCTGCAAAGTATCCCATACTTGCCAATTCCAAGAACTCACAAGAAAAAGGTCGAGATATTTTTAAGGGAGTGCTTGGCCAATGACGAAAAATTCGTGAGAGCATGGACATACAATGGGTTCTATGAACTTGCCGTTCAGTATCCAGAGTATCAAGAGGAAACTAAGAAGCTTTTTGAGATAGACATGAGAGATGAAGCCGCATCGGTAAAAGCAAGAATTCGTAGCATAATGAAAAAGGGTTTCTAGTTAACGAAGGTACGATTTAAAATCGAGGCATTGGAGAGTCTCTTACAAGTTAGGCTGCAGAACACTTCGTCACTTGTATATAGAGGAACCCAAACGTGTCTAGTAGCATCATTCCAACATTGAAATACGACGACGCTGAAACAGCTATCGAATGGTTGTGCCAGGCGTTCGGGTTTGAGAAACACTTAGTTGTGCCTGGGGAGGCAGGAGTCATTCACCATGCTCAACTCACATTAAACGGTGGCATGATCATGGTTGGTTCCGCTAGAAATACTCCCTTTGATCAATTGCAAAAGACACCACGAGCTGTTGGCGGCATTGGAACGCAGAGTCCCTACATTATCATAGATGATGTCGATGCTCATTGCAGTCGAGCGGCTAATGCCGGAGCGGAAATAGTTATGAGGCCTGAAGATCAAGATCACGGCGGGCGCTTGTATTCTTGTCGGGACCCGGAGGGTCATTTATGGAATTTTGGATCCTACGATCCATGGAGGTAGTCGCAATCACCGTGTACCCAAGGTATCTTGTCGAGCGCTGTGAGGGACCCCGCCCAGAGATTTGATGTTAAAGCAATACGTGACTAAATACTTCAGAGTATTTCAAGGCCATCATTCAAAGCGACGGGTTGGCAGTGGGGGGGGCGGATACTGGCCGAGCTTTAAATGCCAATAGGCCCAGGACCGCGGATCAACTATTCCAGGAGGAGCTTTTGACAAGATTTCGCGTAAATCATCATCAGATAGATACCGTCTAACCACTTTCATATCCTCATGTGTGCCATACGTCATCGCGTAGGTGACAAACCGAATCGGATCGGCTAATGCTTTTTCCGGCTTCTCAAACCAGATGACCCGCTCCGCAACCTTTGCTAATTCATTGGTCAGAGAGAGAGGCTTCATCGTTCAAGACCTTGGTCATGTGTATCATTCTGGTCACGTGTGATGATCGGCAACTGGTCTAAGTCTACTGTTCGAACGGCCTCCAGCAGTCGCTCTTTGTATTGAGCAGGTACGGTCCTCAGATTACCATCTTCGTAATAAGATAAGGCTTTTAATGTCAGTTCCGGATTAAACGAAGGGCCATAGATCATCTTGGCTGCGATGAGCGCCGTCGGTAAATCAATCACCATTTTCTCAAGCATTGTGCCCAGATCTATATAATCTTTTGCCTCCGGTCGTTGCTGGACCACTGCCGCTTTCATTCCCGCCAAATCTAATAACGAAGCAATCTTTACCCCGTTTCCTGGCGCGACGATAGGTTTTTGTATGCGAGAAAGGTTTGGCACCCCGAAAAATGACACGTGTGCTGGACCTTCACGATTCACGCGACATGTGAGTGTATTTTTGGCTTGTTGTATAATTTCCGTGTCCTGTAAAAATGGTATGGAGGTGAAGAGGTCTTGTGGTTGGAACGTTTCGAAAGCAAAGAAGTCAAAATCTATGGACTCACGATGTCCGATCTGTAAAGCAATTGCGGTGCCGCCATAGAGGATAAATGCGTTGGGCACATCACTCAGTTCATTCCACAACTGCCGTTGTGGGGGAGGTAGGATGTCCAGGTGAAGGTTGTTGGTTGTCATAGGCATTGCATCCTTTTTTTGATGTCTTTTAACCATATAACAAAGCTGAGATGAAGGCTATCTTTATCATGGACTTTGGTGCAATTTTATTCGGTCGATTTATGTATCAGAATGCCTTGTTGTGTACCATTTTATTTCAGATAATTTTGCTTCCTTGATGGAGGAAGAAAATATGGGTTTCGCTGTCTCGTATTTCTTAGGAACCCTGGGGAGTTCTTCTTGAAAACCCCTAGTATTCCGGCTATGCTGGGCTGTTCAGATTCGTTATAGTGGGGTGAATTTCCCAAATGCCATTCCTCCCTCATCGAGAGGGATAGGGGAAAACAGTAAGTTGCATTTTAGCAAACTACAATAATCCTGGAGTGATCTGTGGAACTGCCTAACGATATTCCTTCCTGTCGCGATAATATTGATCGACTGGATGACGAGATTCTTCGTATCTTGAACGAACGGTCTCAATATGTCATTCAAGTCGGGCATTTAAAGAAACAGAAAGATGCCTCGGCTCATCTGCACACCCAAGGCCGTGAGACGGCGATTGTCGAGCGATTAGCAGCTAAAAATCCTGGCCCATTTCCGAGTTCAGCGATCAGGCCGGTGTATCGCGAGATTATGTCTGCCTCGCTCTCATTAGAGGGTTCTCAAACGGTGGCGTATCTTGGACCGCCTGCCACGTTTACTCATCTAGCCGCGGTCAATAAGTTTGGGGAATCGGCTGAATATATTCCTGTCAGTAGCATTAAAGATGTGTTCGATGAAGTGGAGCGTGGACGAATTCGGTTTGGAATTGTGCCGGTCGAAAATTCGACTGAGGGAGTCGTGAATCACACGCTCGATCTGTTGGTGGATTCACCGTTATTGATTTATGGCGAGATTATGTTCGAGATTGCCCATAACGTCCTATCGAAGGCGGATTCTCTCGAACAAATCAAGACGATCTATTCCCACCCGCAAGCGATCGCGCAATGTCGTAAATGGTTAGAAGCCAATTTGCCCACAGCTGTTATTGCAGAGGAACCCAGCACAGCACGGGCGGCAGAACGATGTGTGAATGATACGACAGCCGGGGCTATCGCTTCCGAAATAGCTGCGGAAATTTATGGGTTGAAAATTCTACGTTCACGTATTGAAGATAATATCCACAACTCCACAAGATTTTTAATTCTGTCCCAGAGAGGGTCTGAGCGAACCGGAAAAGATAAGACTTCCATTATTGTGTCGGCGAAGGATCGAGTTGGGGCGTTGTATGATATGATTCGGCCATTCTCATCCTATGGCATCAATATGACCAAAATTGAGTCGCGCCCCACTCGCCGAAAAGTCTGGGAATACCTCTTTTTTATGGATTTGGAAGGCCATCAAGATGATGATCGCTTAAAGAAAGCGATTGATGAAGTGAAGGGGCGATGTCTCTTTTTGAAGGTTCTGGGATCGTACCCTTCCGCAAGCAGTTAACAGGGTCCCTGCCCGTCGCTCGTGAAGGGCGAAAAAAATAACGTAGCTCGTCGCTAGTATCTCGCATTTCGCAGGGATAATATACGTTCTTTATTTTACGAAATATGGTTTCTCCTATGCCGCTAAAAGTTCACCCAAATATCTCTTCGCTCGTTCCGTATTCTCCGGGAAAGCCGTTGGATGAATTAGAGCGTGAGTTGGGTATTACGAATGCGATTAAGCTCGCATCAAATGAAAATCCTCTAGGCCCGTCGCCAAAGGCACAAGCAATTCTGGCACAAGGCGTGGCCACATTGAATCGGTATCCCGATGGCGGGGCGCACTATTTGCGTCGAGCCCTTGCTGAACGATGGAAGGTTTCGGCCGATCAGGTGATTGTGGGGAATGGTTCGGATGAAGTCATTAGCCTCTTGATCAAAGCCTTCTTAGCGCCAGGTGAAGAAGCGGTGATGGCCGATCATACCTTTGTCATGTACAAGCTTTCTGTGCAAGGCGCGCATGGTGTGGCGGTCGAAGTCCCTCTGAAGGATTGGCGGCATGATCTGTCCGCCATGGCCGAAGCGGTGACAGAAAAAACGCGGCTCGTGTTTTTATGTAATCCGAATAATCCCACAGGCACGATGGTGTCGAGGGCTGAGGTAGACGCATTTTTGGCTCAACTGCCCGATCACGTCATCGTCGTATTTGATGAAGCCTATTATGAATATGTCCGGTCAGCTGATTATCCCGATAGCTTGCAGTATGTGAAACAACAGCATCCGGTTGTTATCTTACGAACTTTCTCAAAGGTGTATGGTTTGGCCGGGTTGCGTGTGGGATATGGTATTACTTCCCTGGAAATTGTCGACTACGTGAATCGGATACGTCCGCCATTTAATGCGAATAGCCTCGCGCAACTTGCTGCGTTGGGTGCTCTTGAAGATGAAGAACATCTGGCGACCAGTCGCTCTGTGAATGAAACGGAGATGGCCGTCCTGCAAGAAGGTCTTACGACACTTGGTATGGTGGTCATTCCCAGTCAAGCCAATTTCCTTTATTTTGATACTCAACGAGACGGGCGACAGGTGTTTGATGGTTTGCTTCACGAAGGCGTGATCGTGCGGCATATTAAAGGCTCGATGATTCGCGTAACGGTTGGAAAGCCCGAAGAAAACCGTCGTTTTCTTGAAGCTTTGAAAGTTGTGTTAGGTTGAATTTAGACGGTAGGAAATCCGCTCTATGATCATTGTGATGAAACCGGAAGCGACTGAGCAAGATGTTGAGCATCTGGTTGAGCGTCTTCGTGAATTAGGCTTAAAGGCTCAGGTTTCGATTGGCGAGGAGCGCACTGTGGTGGGCGTGATCGGGGATGACCGGATTCTTCAAGGGCAACCCCTCACGGTATTTCCTGGGGTTGAGAGTGTGACGCCGGTGTTAGCGCCGTGGAAATTGGTGAGTCGCGAATTCCAGAAACACGATAGTGTCATCGATGTGAATGGCGTTAAAGTGGGAGGGAAGAAAATCGCGATTATGGCCGGTCCCTGTGCGGTTGAAAAACGAGAACTCACCGTCGGGATTGCCAGAGAAGTCTCTGCCGCTGGAGCCTCAATTTTACGAGGCGGTGCCTATAAACCTCGAACATCACCATATTCGTTTCAAGGCCTCGGTCAAGAAGGGCTCGATTATTTAGTCGAGGCCCGCAAGCAAACGGGTCTTCCGGTGGTGAGTGAAATTCTCGATGCGCGAGACCTTGGACATTTCTTAGAAAAGGCGGATATTATTCAAATTGGCGCCAGGAATATGCAGAACTTTGAGTTGCTCAAAGAGGTTGGCGATTATGATAAGCCGGTGTTATTGAAGCGTGGGCTTTCTGCGACCATCAAGGAATTTTTACTGTCAGCGGAATACCTCATGTCTCGGGGCAACCGCAATGTGATGTTGTGTGAACGAGGCATCCGGACGTTCGAAACGCAATATCGAAATACCCTCGATCTCAGTGCTGTTCCTACCTTGAAAGAGATGTCTCATCTCCCCGTTATCGTTGATCCAAGTCATGCGACAGGGAAGTGGAATCTTGTGGCGCCTATGGCAAAAGCCGCGATTGCCTGTGGTGCCGATGGGTTGCTGATTGAGGTTCACTCCAATCCCGAATGTGCCCTCTGCGATGGAGAAGAGTCTCTCAAGCCGTCGCGATTCAAAGATCTCATGTCGAGTTTGAAATTGATTGCCGAAGCTGTTGGGCGGGATTTATAGTAAGCATAGTGAGCCTGACGTTTTTCGTCGATTGATGAGTTTCTGCCTATCAATTTTTGACATGAAGTGTTCGTTCGGTGATGAGCTAATTTAATATGAGTATGATGTTCAAAAAAGTTGTCATTGTTGGTGTCGGGCTCATTGGTGGTTCGCTGGGGTTGATCCTCAGGCAGCAAGGTTTGGCTGAAACGGTGATTGGCGTCGGACGCCGTATTGAAAATCTTCAACTGGCCGTGAAACTTGGCGCCATTGATCGTTTCGAATCCCATGCCCAGGATGCGGTCAACGATGCTGATTTGGTGGTGTTAGCCACGCCCGTCGATACCTATGCGACGCATCTAAAGGATTGGGGTGACAGTCTTCCATCAAAGGCTATTGTGAGTGATGTGGGAAGTGTGAAAGGGCAGTTGGTCATAGAGGCCGAACAGCTACTGCCGAAGCATGTTCGCTTTGTTGGGGCGCACCCCATTGCGGGACGTGAAAAATCTGGAGTTGCGTATGCCACTTCAGATTTGTTTAAAGGGGCTCGTTGCCTTGTGACTCCAACACCGCGAACTGATCCAGAGGCGTTAGAGACTGTTTGCCAGCTCTGGAAGTCTACAGGGTCTGTTGTCTGTTCACTTGACCCGTTTGACCATGACTTTGTATTAGGGGCGGTCAGCCATCTCCCGCATGTCGCGGCCTTTGCCTTGATGCAGGCGCTGACTCAATTGCAGGGCCAATTAGGGCATTCCGCAACACTTTTAGAGTATTCGGGAGGTGGGCTTCGTGATACGACGAGAATTGCTGCCAGTTCTCCCGAGATGTGGCGTGATATTTGTTTGGCCAATCGAGACAATCTTCTCAAGATGATTGACGTCTATATGGAGCATCTCAAGCACTTTAAAGATTGCGTGGAACATCACGATGGAGGGGGACTTGAGAAAATTATGGAACAGGCGAAGCTAGCTAGGGAGCGACTCTCATGAGTTCGTGGGCAACCACGGCGGCAACCAAACCGCTTCGCGGGACGCTGCAGGTTGCAGGCGATAAATCCATTACCCATCGAGCACTTATTCTGGGCGGGCTCGCTCAAGGCGAAACAATCATTTCTGGTTACTGCCTTGGTGAGGACTGTCTCAATACGCTTCGCGTTGTCCGTGCTCTCGGAATTCCCGTTGAAGATATCGATACCACCAGCCTTCGAGTGTTAGGGAAAGGTCTTTGGGGATTCACGGAGCCTTCAACCGTTTTGGATTGCGGAAACTCCGGAACAGGCCTTCGTCTTCTTGCCGGAGTTTTGGCGGGACAAGATTTTTTTTCGGTGTTAACAGGTGACGGATCACTTCGCAATCGTCCCATGGGTCGAGTCGTCAATCCTCTCCGGACAATGGGCGCTTCAATTACCGGTCGAAGAGCGGGCGAGTATGCGCCATTAGCCATTGCCGGGAAGGGATTACAAGGTTGTGAGTATCGTTCTCCTGTGGCCAGTGCCCAGGTAAAGTCTGCGATCTTGTTGGCAGGGCTCTTGGCTGAAGGAGTGACGAGTGTGACCGAACCGGTCAAGTCTCGGGATCATACCGAACGGATGCTCCAGCATTTGGGCGTTGACGTCCAAGTTGATGGTTGTACGGTCTCGGTAACCGGTCGTAGGCCGTTCACCGGGAAGCCGCTTTCGGTTCCTGGAGATATGTCAGCCGCCGCCTTTTTCCTGGTCGCCGCATCCATTGTGCCTGATTCAGAGCTCTGGTTATCTGGAATTGGGATAAACCCTGCGCGGACCGGAGTCGTCGACATTCTCAATAAAATGGGAGCGAATATCCAGGTCAGCAATAGCCGTGAAGTTTCAGGTGAACCAGTTGCCGACATTTTGGTGAAATCAGCCCGTCTTCATGGAATTACGATCGAGGCTGAAGATATCCCCAAGACCATCGATGAGTTGCCTGTTCTGTGTGTGGCCGCCGCCGCCGCCGAGGGACAGACGCATATTACCGGGGCCCAAGAACTTCGAGTGAAAGAAACCGATAGGATTCATGCCATGGCAGTGGAATTGTCTAAACTTGGCATTTCTATTGAAGAAAATCCTGACGGTCTGAGTATTACCGGCGGAAAGCGACTGACAGGGGCTCACTGTCAAAGCTACGGGGATCATCGAGTGGCGATGTCGCTGGCTGTTGCCGGCTTGATTGCCAATTCTGCTATTGTCATTGATGAGACTGACTGCATTGAAACCTCTTTCCCTGGATTCCAGGGCAAGTTATTGGATTTATTGACAAACTCCCAGTGAACACTATAATAGGCCAATGGCAGGAAAGCGGGCAGCGTCCGGAATCTAAGGACGGTCAGTTGCTTATTACGATTGATGGTCCGGCAGGTGTCGGCAAAAGTACAGTTGCCAAAAAATTGGCTGCACGTCTTGGTTATACCTATTTGGATACCGGATCGTTGTATCGTGGGGTTGCCTGGAAAGTTCGGTCCAGTCAGGTTGATCCGGCCGATTCGAAGCAAGTCGAAGACCTGCTTTCAACCACAAAACTTGAGCTGACGGTCCGTGAGCATACGCTTTCGGTCTTTGTCGATGCCCAAGATGTGACGCATGAACTTCGAAGTCTAGAGGTGAGTCAGTTGGCCTCAACGGTTGCCGCACTTCCTCAGGTCCGTCAATGGCTGCTTCCGATTCAGCGGGGTTTTGCGAACGAGGGCGGTATTGTGGTGGAGGGGCGTGATATGGGGACAAAAGTCTTTCCTCATGCCGATGTGAAGTTTTTTCTTGATGCGGATCCTGATATTCGGATCAGCCGACGCTATCGTGAATTGCATGCGGATGATCAACAGAAAAACTGGGATGATCTCAGACGAGAAATGACCACTCGAGACGATCGTGATCGTTCTCGAGACGTGGCTCCATTGATTCCTGCTCCTGATGCCATGATGATTGATACCTCCAATTTGTCGATTGCTCAGGTGTTGGACCATCTGACGGAAGTTATTTCAGCACGCCAGTGAGTGGGCTTGTGTACGCCAGTATTTGGGCAATGTTCAATATACTGGGGCGATTGTGTTTTCGTTATCGTGTCCATGGGGCACAGCATATTCCGAAAAGTGGAGGAATCTTATTCGCCGCCAATCACGCCAGTTACGTCGACATTCCTTTTTTAGGATGTGGTATTCCCAGGCGCGTGTCGTTTCTCGGGCGAGCGAATCTTTTCCCTCATCCTCTTCTTCATTGGATGCTCCGAAAAATTGCCTGGATTCCACTCAAGACCAACCGGTTAGACCGGCTTGCGTTGAATGAAACTGTCTCTCGGCTAAAGGCCGGAAAGCCCGTTGTGATTTTTCCTGAAGGGACCAGGACTCCACATGGGGGTCTGCAGGAGGGCAAGCCTGGAATTGGGGTTATTCTCTCCGAGGCGCAATGTCCAGTTGTGCCAGCCTACATTAGTGGAACGTTTGATGTGCTGCCAATGGGGTCGACTCGGTTGCGGTTGAAGCCTATTCAGATACATTTTGGAGAGCCGATGACATTCCCGTATCGAGAAGGATTGGAGCCAAAAGAATATTATCGCACCGTCAGTCATACGGTGATGACGCGCATAGCCGAATTAGGGCAGGTTTCTGCTCCTTCAGTGGGAAAGTCAACGTAATTGTCTAATTATTATTATGCAGATCTTCCAAGTAATCCAACGCTGAGGGTTGCCGGGAAGTTTTATTTTTAATCATCAATCAGCAGTGCATTGAGCAGAGTGGAGGCGTAGGAAGAGGATGAATACAGTATCTGAACAACCTGAACAGCTGGATCGTGAAGCATTGGCAGCACTCTATGAAGAAACCTTTCGGAATATTGAGGAAGGCACCATTACCGAAGGACGCGTGGTGAATATCCAGCGGGAACGGGTTGTCGTCGATATCGGATATAAGTCTGAAGGCATGATTCCGTCTGATCAATTTTCCACTGAAGAACTTCAGACGCTTGCCGTCGACGATACGATACAGGTCTATATTGAGCAATGTGAAGATGCCGAAGGCAATTTGCTGGTCTCAAAAGAAAAAGCGGACAAGATGAAGGTCTGGGAAGACCTGGAAGTGGCTCACCGGGATGACAAAGAGGTCGAAGGGAAGGTGCTGTCGAGGATTAAGGGCGGCATGATGGTGGACATTGGGGTGAAGGCGTTTCTTCCTGGTTCTCAGATTGACCTGACTCCTGTTCGTGACTTGGACGGGTTGGTTGGGAAAGTCTTTAACTTTAAAATTATTAAGGTGAACCATCGGAGAGGCAATGTGGTCGTGTCTCGCCGGGCGCTGCTTGAAGAAACACGAGATAAGAAACGGCAAACGACGTTGTCGACCTTAGCTGAAGGGCAACTCATCACCGGAACTGTCAAAAATATTACCGATTATGGAGCCTTCCTTGACCTTGGGGGTATTGATGGCTTGCTGCACATTACGGATATTTCGTGGGGACGGGTTGGTCATCCTTCGGACATGTTCTCCATCGGAGATCGGATCGAGGTCTTGGTTCTCAAGTATGATCGTGAAACTGGACGAATCTCTTTGGGCTTAAAACAGAAAACGGCAGATCCGTGGAGTCAGGTTGAAGCAAAATATCCAGAAGGCAGCCGGATTCCAGGAAAAGTCGTCAGCCTGACAGATTATGGAGCTTTTGTGGAATTGGAGCCTGGTGTGGAAGGGTTAGTCCATGTTTCTGAAATGTCCTGGACCCATGAAGTGCGTCATCCTTCACGAGTGGTGTCTATCGGTGATCAAATTGAATCGCAGGTGCTCCATGTCGATCAGCAGAGTCGAAAGATTTCTCTGGGAATGAAGCAGACGGCTCCGAATCCTTGGGATGTGATTGAGTCCAAGTATCCAGAAGGGACGCAAATCGAAGGTAAGGTCAAGAGCGTGACAGACTTTGGTGCCTTTATTGGCCTGGAAGAAGGGATTGATGGTTTGATTCATATCTCTGATATGTCATGGACGAAACATATTAAGCATCCATCCGAATTGTTTAAAAAAGGGCAATCAGTGCAAGCCGTCATTCTTCGTATCGACAAAGACAAAGAACGATTATCCTTGGGATATAAACAACTGGTTTCCGATCCCTGGGAATCGGAAATTCCTTCGCGGTTTCAAATTGGAGGCAAAGCATCTGGCCAGGTTTCCAAGATTGCAGACTTTGGGGTATTTATTGAGCTCGACGGCGGAGTCGAAGGTCTGATTCATATCAGTGAAATTAATATCGATTCCCAAGAACGCGTGGAAGATAAATTTGAAGTTGGGCAAGAGATCACCGCGAAAATTGTGAAGGTTGATTGCGATGAACGAAAAATTGCCTTGAGTTTATCCGAACATCTTCGTGAATCTGACCAAGATCAATTGGAGGCCTTCCATGCGACTCAAGGGCAAATTGATCAAAGCTTAGGTCGGATGACCCAAGAAAAAAATGCAGAAGCGCAAGGGGATTCGTAATGAAGAAAGGGTCTCTCTTTCACGCTCATGTCTGATACGTACGCATCGACTCCTGCACCGCGGCAATCCTGGTGGAAACGAGTGTTTTGGATCTTAGTGGCTGCCGTGGTGTTCACGTGGTTGGGCAAGGCGCTGCTGCCTGATATGGCGTCGTATGGGAAAGAGCAGGTGGCAGTGGTGCGGGTTGAAGGTCCGATTCTTGACTCGAAGCAGACCGTCAGCGAGTTGGAGGATTTTAGTGAAAATCCCATGGTCAAAGCCATTGTTGTTCGGATTGATAGTCCGGGCGGGGGGGTGGCGCCATCTCAGGAAATCTACAATGCCGTCAAACGTGTAAAATCGGAGCATAACAAAACCGTTGTGGCTTCGATGGGGACGGTGGCGGCTTCGGGGGGGTACTATATCGCGGTTGCGAGTGATCGGGTGTTGGCGAATCCTGGAACACTCACCGGGAGTATAGGCGTTATTATGCAAATGGCCAACTTTGAAGAGTTGTTAGAAAAAGTTGGTGTGAAAAACTTTGTGATTAAAAGCGGGCGGTATAAAGATATTGGTTCGCCATTTCGTCCCATGGAGGCTGAAGACCGTCAGCTGTTGCAAGCAGTGATGGATGACGTCCATCGGCAGTTTATTGAGGCTGTGGCTGAGGGGCGGTCACTGGATGTCGCTGATGTTGAGGTCTTGGCTGATGGTCGGGTTTTTACAGGACAGCAAGCCAAGGACTCTCTGCTCATTGATGAACTTGGAGATCTGACCGATGCCATTGCATTGGCTGGAAAACTAGGTGGCATTCAAGGTGAGCCACGGGTCGTAGAGCCGACAAGAGAGTTTTCGTTCAGAGACTTCATTGAGAGTTCATTTCTTGGAAAGACATCTGCAATGGTGTTTCAAGCCACCTGGATTCCGCTCATGTACTTAATGGTGTTTTAAGGAGTTCGTCTGGTATGCTAATGAACGGGTCCAGAAGGTATAGGCCTGGATTCCTGGATGAGGTTGATTGAGGAGGGATGAATGACAAAAGCTCACCTGATTGAAAAACTCGGTGAACATGCTCCAACATTAAGCCATCGGCAAGCCGAACTGGTCGTTAACACACTCTTTGACTCTATTCGAGACTCTCTAAAAAATGGTGAAAAAACTGAAATACGAGGGTTTGGCAGTTTTCGCTTAAGGATTCGGCAGACCAAAGAGGGCCGGAACCCTAAAACCGGCGAAACAGTTGAAGTTCCAGAGAAGCGAATGCCATTTTTTAAAGCAGGCAAAGAAATCAAGGAATTGCTGAACCAAGAAGACGGGATGAAACAGATATCACTATGAGTAGCCAGGACCAAGAAATCATTGAACAAGATGTTGTCTGGACAGACGAGGCCCTAGAACGGTTACAGCGTGCGCCATTTTTTCTCCGAGGAATGGTCAAGCGGTTAGCGGTGAAAAAAGCCAAAGAGCTTGGTTATGCAGAAATAACCGTTGAAATTCTCGACCAATTTAAGCAGCAAATGATGGGGCAAATGGGCGGAGAATCTGGCATGAGTCAGGCGGCTGACGATATGGCGAAGGGCAATCTTCCCTGGACAGCCGAAGCCAAAAAACGC
>BQIX01000038.1 GCA_021604145.1 Nitrospirales bacterium | reverse complement strand
AAGCATAAGCATAAAAAACTCCGTCGTCGAATGAAATTCGCGCGTCGTCGTAATTAACGGCTCTCTATCTGAGCCATAGGTGTGCATGACTCAGGGAAAAAAAACGCGTATTCGAATCCGTTCTTCTCTCAATACGTATGTTGGGAGTCTACTGATTCCTCCTATGCGCAACAGGATTTCAGATGTGTTTAATGACGAATCCGTGTTGTTTATCAATTTGACTGAAGTTGTGGTGAACGACACGGAACATGCGGACTTTGTGGCGTTGAACAAGAACATGATCGAGTCCGTCACGCAATTGGACTAGAGCACCTGAAATTCCTATACGTGTGTTAAGGTTCCTGATGTAGAACTAACGAATGGCATCATGAGTTCGAGGGTTCAGAAACATCGTGTTCGAGGATACCCATCAAATCCAGTCAATACTCATTCATCAGGACCAAGTCTGGACAAGGCATCAAGTGCTGAAATAATGTAGAGCCACTGTGTCCTAGCCTTTACTCTTACTCTATTCCTCATATCTCTCACTAGGCCATTCGGCATTCTCGACATTTCCCAGCCGCGTATAATACATTCAGACTTCTTGTGAAGGACACTCACGATTGATGTCAACGTTTTCTCGTTTTTTCCCATTTCTTCGACCATACCTCGGCCAGATGGCTCTCTCGGCCATTTTGGTCATGGGTGTTGCCGCTCTGAATCTGCTGCTCATACGGTATGCAGGAAATGTGTGGGACCTTATTACCGTTCAGCGCGACCTTCCTCAGTTGACCACGACCATCTGGATGTTTCTTGGGTTTATGCTTGGGCAGAGCGTGCTTTCCATGGGACACAGTTACTTAACATCTCGAGTCTCTCAACAGATCATTTGTGACTTTCGAACTCATTTATTTGGGCACTTCCAACGACTGTCTTTGGGATTTTTTTCCAAGCGGCGAACTGGAGAGATTGTCTCCCGTCTCATGAATGATGTGGGCGTTATTCAGTCGACATTAACGGATACGCCTATTGATACCGCCAAGCATTTCGTGACGGTCATCGGAGGAGTCGGATTCTTGTTGGTGATGAATTGGCGTTTGTGCGGGTTAATTCTTCTCCTGTTACCATTGTTGGCCATTGTGGCCCGCTTGTTTGGTCGACGTCTTAAGTCACTGTCAACTCAAATTCAGGATCGTACGGCAGAATTGACGACGCTCATTGAGGAGGTTGTATCGGGAATCCGCATTGTGAAGTCCTATGTTCAGACCAATCGTGAAGAGAAACGGTTCCGATCGGGTGTCACGAGCCTAATGGACACGACTTTACGACGTACGGCCATTCTCTCAGTGTTTATTCCCGTCATTACATTGCTGACATTGGCGACCGCAGTTGCTGTTCTCTGGTATGGCGGGAAGCAAGTCATCGAGGGGGCCATGTCTCCCGGAGATCTTTTTGCCTTTGTTTTATTTGCCGGAATTCTGATTGGACCTTTCGGTTCCGTTGCTCGCGTGTTTGCGCAATTGAAAGAATCCCAAGGGGCAATGGCGCGTGTCTTTGAAATTCTTGATGCTCAACCGGACATCTATGACGTGCCCGAGGCGATTACGTTACCGGAGATACAGGGACGTATACGCTTTGAACAGGTTCGGTTTGCCTATGATCCACGGCAGGAGGTGTTATCCTCTGTCACGTTTGAAGTTCAACCAGGGGAACGCGTGGCCGTCGTCGGACCAACTGGGGCAGGAAAGACGACCATCATCAACCTCCTGCATCGGTTTTACGATCCAACCGCCGGAGCGGTTTATGTCGATGGCTACGATCTCCGTTCCGTTCGATTGGATAGTTTCTATCGTCAAATTGCCTTGGTACCCCAAGAAAACATTCTGTTTGGTGATACGATTTTTGAGAATATTCGGTATGGACGTTCCGAAGCCAGTGAAGACGAAGTCTATGAGGCGAGTCTGGGCGCTCATGCTCACGAGTTTATTCTCTCTCTCCCTGATGGTTATCAGACGCTTGTTGGCGAAAAAGGCGTCAACCTTTCCGGAGGTCAGCGTCAACGGATTGCGATTGCGAGAGCATTTTTGAAAAATCCACGAATCTTAATTATGGATGAGGCGACTTCGGCATTGGACAGTCAGTCGGAAACATTAGTGCAGGCAGCTCTCAATAATTTGATGGTTGGCCGGACCACCGTCATCATTGCCCACCGTCTAACGACCGTTCAAACCGCCGATCGGATTTTTGTCCTCAATCATGGACACATTGTTGAGGAAGGGCTGCATGCTGAGTTACTTGAGCAGCAAGGGCTCTATCATCATTTGTATACGTTGAAAATGGCAGAATTAAATAGTGAAGAGTGAATCGTATTTCGTGAAGCGTAGAGGAAATGTTGGAAGACTCTTCATATGAGATACGATCGACGATTCACGAGATACGTACCAAGAGTTTAACGAATCTTGGCAAGGTCAGCTTCGATATTGATCAGCTTTCCATCTGGGAAGAAGACCGCTAAGGTGCTGGCAGCTTTGGGATCAAAATCGGCATAGGCAAATCTTGCGGTAAAGCGCGATCGGTAACTTGGAATATCTCCAGGGTTTTTCTTTCCACGTTCAGCGGCACCAACATCCACGGGACGAGCCATAGCCGACCCTTGCTGCAATGCGATGTCGACGCCTTCAGCAAAGAACTCTTCGTCGCCACAAAGTCGAACTTCAACTTCTAAATATGGCATCTGCAAAATTTCCTGGATTTTCTCTTCCGGCATACGAACAGATTGTTTCTGGCGTTTAGACTCTGCAGCTTCCCGACGACCAAAATATTCTAGCCAATAATAACGCGTGCGTAATATGGCATGAGGACCGCAAGGATTTTTCTCTGGGTCAGCTCCAACGCGAATACCTTGTTCAGCGGCTTTCATGATCGTTGCCACGTCTTCGACATTTTCCGCTTTTTCCATTGACTCTCGTCCGTCAGCTAAGGCTTGCTTCGCTTGTTCTGTGGTAAGGTCAATATCAATGGCGTTCGCGTGATTGAACCTCGCGCCCCAAAGAAGGCACGACATAATGATCATAAGACAAACAGAAAGCTTCATAGCGAATGAGCGTTGGGCCTGCATGACAATCCTCCTTAACGCCAGGCCTATTTCACTAAGAAAAAGGCAAGATGAGAACGAATGAACGCACGGATTGTAGAAAACCGGATCAGCCATTGCAATCCCTAGTTATGGGGGGCGTCAGCGGTTGTCTCACACCAGCCATATCGTGTTTGATAGCTGAGGGCATCCCTCATTGCAGAAAGAAATGCGATGACTAGTTGACTCTATTCAGAAAGTTGGGTAGATTAGGCCTAGTCATGCGGAGGTGGGCCGTCCCGACTACGGCGCCAGCATCCGGGTATCCCGCCTAGCCCAAAAGATCCCCATCCACAATTCTTATTCATGTCATAGCGTTAATGTAATTCATAATTAATTCATCAAATGCGTGTGAACGAATCAGTGAAAGCATCTCTGGGAGGGTATATGGACCTCGATAAGGTAGAGCGGGTATACACGAATTATGCTGGGATGTATGATCAAACCTTTGGACGAGTCGTCGGGCAGTCTCGAGAATCTGCAGTTCGTGGTTTACCAGTTCAGCCAGGGGACCGAGTGTTAGAAGTCGGTATCGGGACTGGCGAAGCCCTGCCGTTGTATCCTCGGCACTGCGAGATTCTTGGTATCGATTTCTCTGAAGGGATGTTGGAGAAAGCTCGGAAACGAATTCTGACACACCAGTTGGATCATGTGACGTTACGACGCATGGATGCTGCACGGATGGAATTGGAGAATGATTCGTTTGATCTCGTCATGGCCGCCTATGTTGTGACCGCTGTTCCTGATTATCGAAAAGTCATTCGTGAAATGATTCGTGTCTGCAAACCCGGTGGTCGTATTATTATGTTGAATCACTTTAGCAACGGAAATAAAGTCATTGCGGCCGTTGAAAAGATGATCTCGCCACTCTGCAAGCATATAGGATTTCGAACAGATTTATCGCTCAGTACGGTATTAGAGGGAACGACTCTGGTTGTTGTACGGAAGAAGAAAGTCAATCCTCTCCGTTTTTGGCATCTGGTCGAATGCGTCAATCAAAAAAATGGGCATGCCATACCGGCTGTTTCTGTCAAGTAACCTGCCGTTTCGTACGGCCTCCTCACCAAACATTAGTCTATCATCTTGAATATGACTTGAGAGTGATGGGATTTCTCGCTGAGCCGAGTTGTCACGGAAATATCTCATGGAAAGGCGCTTATTGAGAGTTGCGCATTGTCTCATGCATGTGCCGTTTGAAGGGCCTGGTGTCTTCAAGCCTTTCCTTGAACAGCGTGGGTATGAGGTCCGGCAACAACTTGTGCCTCGAGATGGGCTGCCCACTGAACTCGGCGATTTTTTACTGGTGATGGGAGGGCCTATGTCAGTCAATGGTTCAGAGCCATGGCTTGCTGAGGAACGGGTCTTTATTCAATCGGCATTGTCCAAAAATATTCCCATTATCGGAGTGTGTTTGGGATCACAGTTGCTCACGCAGACATTAGGGACATCAGTGACGCCAAGTCCAAACTTTGAAATCGGTCTGTTGCCGGTTACCTTAAGTGTTGACGGGGAACGTGATCCAGTTTTTCAATGTATGCCACGTCAGTTTGATGCGTGGCAATGGCACGGAGAAGGGTTTGAGTTACCTGCCAATACGGTCCTGCTTGCCACCTCAGAACAGTTTTCCGTCCAAGCCTATCGCTATGGAACCAACGTCTATGCCCTGCTGTTTCACCTTGAGTTGGACAAAGAAGGGGCCCAGAGGTTGTGTCAAGAATGTACGGCGGATGTGGTTCGTTGCGGTTATTCGCCGGAGGCCCTCTTGGCCAACGTCAGTTCAGTTTTTCCACAATTACATGCCTGTGCTGAGCAGCTCATTACTCATCTGACGGCAGAGATTTTTTAACGAGTGCTCTCCTGACATTGAGCCGGAGTCCCCTATCCAGTTCTCTTCTTGATTCCCCACCTCTGGCTGAAGTAACGTGAGCGCTTGAAGAAGTGTTGAAAAAAGTCGTCCAGCGGCGGTCCCTGGCTCATGCCTGTGCGCTGGAACGCTCCAGTGCGCAAGCGTGAAGCATCGCCCGTAAAAAAATCGGAACGTTTTTCTTAAAACGAGATACGAGCGACGGGCAACGTTGATTTTTTCTGTAAGATAGGAATGACGAGATATGTTTCACATTATTTCTAAGTATAAGAAAGGAGTTAGGATTTATGGGTGGATTTCCTATCACGTATGCTGATCGTATTCGAACATTGCCGCCTTATTTGTTTGCGGCGATTGATGAGATGAAACGAAAGGCGATCGACAGAGGGATGGATATCATCAATCTTGGGATCGGTGACCCAGATCTCCCAACGCCAACCCCAATTATTGATAGACTCAAACAAGCGGTAGACGATCCAAAGCATCATCAATATCCGTCTTATGACGGCATGTTGTCGTTTCGTACCGCTGTGGCCAATTGGTATCAGCGGCGATTCGGCGTACAGGCCGATCCAACGTCCGAAATTGTGACCTTAATTGGATCGAAGGAGGGGATTGGGCATGTACCGCTGGCATTCATCAATCCAGGTGATGTGGTGCTTATCCCGAGCCCCGGATATCCGGTGTATCCCGTGGCCACGAGTTTTGCCGGCGGGACGCCATATTTTATGCCGCTGGTGAAGCAACATGGATTTCTTCCAGACTTAGAGGCGATTCCAAACGATGTTGCCCAGAACGCAAAGCTGATGTTTTTGAATTCTCCGAACAATCCCACCTCTGTTGTTGCTGATAAGGCGTTCTTTCAACGTGTTGTCAATTTTGCACGTGAGCATCATATTATTGTGTGTCATGATGCCGCCTATACGGAAATTTATTATGATGGCAAACGTCCTCCAAGTTTTCTCGAAGCCGATGGAGCAAAAGAGGTGGGGATTGAATTTCATTCTCTCTCCAAAACCTTTAATATGACTGGTTGGCGGATCGGATTTGCTGTGGGTAATAGAGATGTCATTGGTGGATTGGGGAAAGTCAAAACCAATATTGATTCCGGGGTTTTTCAAGCTATTCAAGAAGCAGGGATTACCGCACTGGAATCTGATGATCAATTGACCGACGGTCTACGTGCAATCTATCAGGAACGCCGCGATGTCCTTGTGCCCGGTCTCCAAGGCCTTGGGCTCACGCTCGATAATCCCCCTGCGGCTTTTTATGTATGGATTGAAGTTCCCAAAGGGTTCACGTCGGCTTCATTTACCGCGCATTTAATCGAACACGCAGGCATTGTCACCACACCAGGTAATGGATTTGGTGAGCCGGGGGAAGGATATATTCGAATGACGGTCACGACGCCAAAAGAGCGCTTGTCTGAGGCTGTTGAACGAATTAAAAAAGTTGGGTGGTAGAACAATTACAGTGATCATTTCAGGAATGGCATTAACAAAGATGAGGTAGAATCATTTCCGAAGTAGTCTTTATTGGGTTTGGGTCAAACGATGGTGATCGCCAAGAGTTGTGTGATCGCGCTATTACGTTGATGGGCTTGCTCCCGCAATCACATGTGCGTGCGGTGTCCTCGTATTACGAGACGCGGCCGGTGGATCCTGATGGTTGTTTAGGGGAAACCTGGTTTTATAATGGGGCAGTCAAGCTGGAGACCTCGCTTTCGGTTCGAACATTATTTGAGATCTGTCAGGAAACGGAAAAGGCGTTAGGCCGCGATCCTGACCGTCGAGCTGGGCCGCGAACCATGGATTTCGATATTTTATTTTATGGGCAACAGATCGTTGATGAGCCTGATCTCAGCGTCCCTCATCCGCGGCTTCATCTTCGTCGGTTTGTCCTTGAGCCGATAGTCGAACTGGATCCGAAGTGGAATCATCCAGTGTTCAAGCGATCCGTCAACACCTTGCTGCATGAACTTGATGATTCCCATGAGGTTCGCAAGTTAACGGTCATTCCCGGTTCTCGCTATGGGAACCGTCCCACTTGCACTCAACCCCCATCCTCCTAATGTTGGTGCGACATACTTGCTGCCTGAACTCATAAGGTGTCTCGTAACCGGTCATTTCTATTTGCGCACACGATGAAAATTATTCGAACAGTCCGTGGGATTCAACAATGGCGGAAAAAACACTCTTCCGAACGCTTACGTCTCGGCTTTGTGCCGACAATGGGAGCTTTCCACATAGGACATCAGTCTCTTCTGCAGCGAGCTCGACGGTCTTGTAAGACGGTCGTCGTCAGTATTTTTGTGAATCCACTTCAATTTGGTCCAACGGAGGATCTAGGCGAATATCCTCGTCCTCGACAGACTGATCTTGCACTTTGCCGCAGGGAGGGGGTTGATGTCGTATTCCTTCCGTCCCCAAAAGAATTTTACCCTCCGGATTTTCAATCATCGGTCACCGTGAGTCGGTTAGGACAACGTTGGGAAGGTGCTCATCGACGTATGCATTTTCAAGGGGTCACCACCGTTGTGACCAAACTTTTTAATCTTGTGAGACCGTATCGCGCCTATTTGGGACAGAAGGATTACCAGCAATTCTGTATCATCAAACAAATGGTGAGAGATCTTCATCAGGATGTTGATCTGATCATGTGTCCTACCATACGAGAGTCAGACGGACTCGCGTTGAGTTCACGAAATGGATACTTATCTTCATTGGCACGTCGAACGGCTCCCGTTCTCTATCAAGCTTTGCATCTGGGAGCATCGTCAATTCGCGATGGAGAAAGATCTATTGCGTCAGTCGAGGCATTGATGCGATCGTATGTCCAGAAGGCTTCAAAAGCCAAAATTGATTACCTTGCTGTTTGTCATGCCGAAACGCTTGAGCCACTTCAACGCGCTCAGGGACGAATGGCCTTACTCGGGGCTGTTCGTCTAGGAAAAGTCAGGTTAATTGACAATGTTCTTGTCAATAAGCAGAAATGAGTCATAGAGAAATTGCTGATAAAGAGAACGGGAAATCGTTATGAGGATACCTTTGCGTGAATTTCGGTTTGCAATACTGATTGTACCAGAGATTCTTCAGATTCGAGTTGTGTGAAAATCGGTATTGAACCTTCCGTTGTTCCTTCTCGCCCTAACTGTTCCAGTAGAAAACAGATATCAGCTAATGGTTTGGCTCCGACATTTCGACAGCTGCCTTTGAATGCATGTGCGGTTTTCATGAGGCTTTCGGCGTCGTGATCGTCAATAGCCTTTCGGATACCAGCAAGATGTCGAGGAATGTCTGCGAGAAATTGCTCAATCACGGATGCGAAGAAGTTTGGATCATCATTCCCTCCTAACGCACGCAGTTCACTCAAGACTTGTAGATCGACAGAAGGACGTTGTCCCTCTTTCGAAGTTGGGGATGTAGAAGATGTGGGATGAATCAAGGCAGGCTCTGGCAGGACATTTTCTGCCATGGGTCTAGAATGAGTCTGGGTCGTCCAACGGCGTAATGTGTCGTCTAAAGTTTCGAGAGAAATCGGTTTGGGTAGAAAATCATCCATCCCGGACTGAAGGCATAGTTCACGATCACCCTTCATGGTATTGGCGGTCATCGCAATGATCGGTATAGGGTGATGTGTCTTGCATGCTTTATCAGTCGTCACTGGTTTTTTGTCTAACGTGGTGTCCTGTTGTGTGTCTGTTCTGTCATCTTTGAAATTTTCGCCTTCAGAGTTCTTCTTTAGGGCTTCACGACGACGAATTTCTTTCGTAGCTTGAAACCCATCCATCTCTGGCATTTGGCAGTCCATCAAAATGAGGTCATATATTTTCTCTTCAACCGCTTGGAGAGCTTCTTGTCCATTGTAGGCTACATCAATCTGATGGCCTAATTTTTTCAACATGCCAACAGCGACTTTTTGATTGACCTGATTGTCTTCAGCTAGCAGTATTTGCAGAGGGCTCTGGGGGTTTTCTTTGTGGAATTGGAGATGGCTGAGACTTTCTGATGGTGACCGTGTGAGTTGCCTATCGCGCTGGGCGTTGGGATCTATCGCCATAGTCAGACAATGATAGAGCTGCGATTGATGTATGGGTTTTCGTAAATATCCGATAAATCCGGATTGTTGGGCTTTTTCTTCATCTCCTCGATGGCCGAGTGCTGTGAGGAGAATCAATTGTGCATCAGATATCAAAGGGTCGGCTTTCATGTGACGCGCGAGTTCGTACCCATCTTGATCGGGTAACTGTTGTCCAATGATGACGAGGTTGTACGCGCACCCGTTGTGTGCAGCTGTTCGTAATGCCTCCATTGCTTCAAGGCCATTTGTTACACTGGAGGAATGAACATTCCAGGCGGTCGCATAATGTTCCAGAATCATGTGATTTCTTTCAATGTTATCGACGAAAAGGATTCGAGTTCCTTCGAGAGTTGAAGGTTGTAACCCTGAGAGAGCGGGGTCAGATTGTAATGGCATGGTTAAGGTGAACCAAAACACGCTACCTTCTCCCACAGTACTTTCCACCCCAATCCTGCCGTTCATGAGCGTCACGAGATGTCGAGAAATCACTAATCCTAACCCCGTTCCACCATATTTCTTGGTAGTACTGCTATCAACTTGAGTAAATGCCTGAAAGAGTTTCTTCTGGTCTTCTACACGGATGCCGATACCGGTATCATTGATTTCGATACAAAGATGCGCTTCAGTGTTGGTGACCTCAATGGCCCTGACTTGGACAAACACTTCGCCTTCCGTAGTAAATTTGATAGCATTGCCAATAAGATTGAGGAGAATTTGTTGAACCCGTCCTGGGTCTCCCAGAAGAGCCGTAGGTGTCGTGGTGTGGATGAGCCCCCCCAGTTCGATGTGTTTCGTTCTCGCGGATTCCGCAAATGTATCCAACACTTCTTCAACGGTTGTGCGAAGATCAAATGGGACCACTTCTAGCTGCATTTTGGTTGCTTCGATCTTTGAAAAATCCAAAATATCGTTAATAATGGTGAGCAGGCTGCGTCCACTGGTATGAATCGTGTGAGCAATTTCAAGTTGGATGTCTGTGAGGTCGGCATCGAGCAATAGCTGGGTCATGCCAAGGATGCCATTCATTGGCGTACGAATTTCATGGCTCATGGTTGCTAAGAACTCGGCTTGAGTCTGTGCCGCAACAAGTGCTTGATCTCGAGCCATGGCGAGGTCGTGATTTTGTTGTTCTAAAATCAAGGCTCCGCGAGTCACTTCGGCTTCGGCTTTTTTGCGTTCAACAAATTGCCCAATAGAACGTCCGATCATTTCCAGCATGGACAGCAAGGCTGGATCGAATTGCCTTGCGTCGCGAGAGAAAAATTCCATGATCCCATAGATTTCTTCTGTCATGACAATCGGGAAGGAAATTCCTGTGTGGAGATGTTCTTGTGCGGCATAGATGGCACGAGGAAAGTTTGGATCGGTTGTCACGTCATCGATCCATGCCGCTTTTCCGCTTTCCCACACCCGCCCGACAAGTCCTTCAGCCAAAGAAAAATTGGAATTCAGGGATGCTGTGATAAAGCGTGGGTGAGAACCGTGAACATCTTCATATGTTTCTACACATGTCAATTGTGAGATGTCTCGAAGGGGAAGCCAAAATGTTCCGATCTGCCATTCAAGGTCGGTGCAAATAGTATGAAGTATAGGCTTGACGGCCTCATCCAATGAAGAGGACTCCGATAGAATTTTGGTCACACGATGTTGAACGGAAAGACGGCTCTCAGCCACATGATGATCGTGAATATCAGTGATTGACCCAACCATGCGAATGGGTTGCTGTTCCTCATCCCAGATGGCCTGTCCGCGTACGTGAACCCAACGGTAGTTCGCCGTTTGGGTTTTGATGCGCAATTCCAGATTGTAGGGCATTTGTTGGTGAAGATGGGCCTGGAGGCTTTCGTTCGCGTGATGACGATCTGCGGGATGAATGAGCGACGTCAACGCCTCAAGCGTTGGAGTCATTTCAGAGTGTTGGAAGCCAAGAAGTCTCAAGAGTTGAGCAGAATAGAACATGGTATTGTGAATAATATTCCAATCCCAGAGCCCTGCGCTCGTCGCTTCCACGGCTAAGGCATATCGTTCTTCACTCACTCGAAGTCCATCTTCGGCTTGTTGACGTTCACGAATCTCCTGGGTGAGTTGTCTGTTGGCAGATGCAAGTGTCTCAGTCCGTTCTTGAATTTTGTGTTCCAGATTTTCCACTGTCTGATCGATAACATCCGCCATGTGGTTCAACGTCTGTCCCAGTTGACCGAATTCATCTGTCCGCTCGACGGGACAACGGCTGGTTCGGTTTCCACGTGCCAGGTTTTGTGCAACGGACATTAACGATTGAAGCGGAGCAATCAGGTATCGTGATAGCAGTGTTCCGGCAATTCCAAAAAACACCACCATGATCGCGACAATGCTCCAAGCCGTGAGCTGAAAATCGGCCAGAGGCTTCATCATTTCCGCTTCGTCAATTTCAGCGATCACGCACCAGTTCGTGCCTGGAACGGGGCTCCACGCCCCAACGACAGGAATGCCACGATAGTCAAGATAACCGTTCATCTGAAAGTTTTTACCCCCTTCTCGTTC
The DNA here is from genome assembly GCA_021604145.1 of Nitrospirales bacterium. Lineage (GTDB taxonomy): Bacteria > Nitrospirota > Nitrospiria > Nitrospirales > UBA8639 > JAGQKC01. The sequence continues at coordinate 5,273 of BQIX01000038.1, read as the reverse complement.
CTGTCTGATCTGCTGACACTGTTGAAAGGCTTGAGTCTGAGTATCTTGCTGAGGGACTTCAAGTTGTAGTTCGAGTTGGGAGCGTCGTGATATGGTTCCATTGCTTTTGAGCGCGCTCTCAAATGCGGAAGGACTCAAGAAGGTTCCATGATTATCGACAAGATAGATGTCAAGAGACTTGAAGTTCAATTGCTTTAAGATGTGCTTGTCTTTCCAAAACTTTTGAGCATAATTTGTGGCGTCTGTTAATAGCGTCAAAATGCCAGAAGTCTGCTGGGCTTTTAGAATTGGGGAAAAAATATGACGAATTGGCAATTCAGATTCAATCTGATCTTGTGCGTTGACGAGAGGTACGGTTGATGGCATGACGGAAGAAGTCAACTGTTTTCCCTGAGAGACTGTTATTAGTTGTTCTTGTGTGCCCGGGAAGGCTGTTCCTATTCGTTCAGGATTCGTGGCAATCAACACTTCACCGGTTTTGGGGTGATTGATGTGGGCTTCCCTGATCCAACGGTTTAGGGTCATCATTTGTTCGAGCTGTTGGTGAAGTCGGAACTGTGTGAGAAAGTACGCATCGGTTCCTGGTTTCATGTCTAATAATCGTGCGATGTCCCGCTGGAGCAAGGTCTTATTGGCGAGCAACGAAGCGAGGCGTGTTCGTTCTTCAAGTAATTGCGCAACTTGTTGTGCGCTTTGGCTGGCCTGCATTTGCAAGATGCCTTGAAATTCTTGTTCTAAACTTGATCGATGATGAGCAGACCAGAGGAAACCCATGACCATGATTGGACAAAAAGTTGCGGCCAAAACTAGGCCGACGACTTTGGTTCGGAAGCTCTGCTGTGTTGGATTGAGCCGCATGGGATTAACGAGAAAGGGGGTAGGGATCGGGGTGGAGCGGTTCATGGGATTTCCAGACCACGGCAAATTGCCCATTGTCCTGTACTCGTCCGATTCGCGTGACTTTCCATGTATGTTGGTTCTCAGGATCGATACGGATCAGCCCCTGTGGCGCTCCGAAAATCAAACCTTTGGCCGATTGGCGTATCATAGATGGAGAAAAGGTTCCTGCCTTCCGTACGGCCATCGCATACAGGTGGACTTGTGAATAGGCCGACTCAATCGGGTCGCCTGTGACGCGGTCTTGGCCATACCGTCGCTTGAAGTTGGTGACAAAACGATGGTTACTTGGCGAATCGATACTTTGAAAATAATTCCAGACTGAATAATGTCCGAGGGTGTGTTCGATACCGATCCGCTGAAGTTCATCTTCGCCAATACTTGTTGAAATCACTGGAATATCATGAGCTGTCAGATTGGCATCAAAGAGGCTCTGAAAAAATCCTCGGTTACTATCACCATTAATGGTGTTGATAATGAAATCAGGCTTGGCCAACTTGATGGAATCGATGATGGATTGAAAGTCTTGTTTACCTAACGGCTGATACAGCTCTCCGGCCAAGATTCCGTGATGCCTTGGTAGGATTGTCTTGATGAGACGATTGGCGACACGAGGAAAAAGATAATCCGATCCGACTAATAAGACCCGTTTCCCAAATTGATGGATTCCCCACTGTAAGGCGGGGAGGATTTGTTGGTTGGGAGCGGCCCCGCCGTACATGATGGATGGCGATTGCTCGTCACCTTCATATTGCACGGGATACCAGAGAAGGAGGCCTGCGCGTTCAACGATTGGCTGGACGGCTTTTCGGTTGGCAGATGACCAACACCCGAAGATGGTGTGAACATGGTCGCCTCCAATCAGGGCCTCGGCATTCCGTTCGAATGTTTTCGGGTCGGATGCCCCATCAGCAATGATAGGCAGAATTTTTTTCCCAAGAATTCCTCCCTGTTCATTAATTTCATCAATAGCCATGAGAATTCCATCCACAACGGATTGTCCATTTGCTGCGAGCGTGCCGCTTAATGAATGAAGAACGCCGACTTTGATGAAGGCTTCCGAATCTCTCGCAAATGATAATGGTAGAGAAAGTCCAGATAGGGCCATGACGAATGCCCCTAGCCTCAGGCTCGCGGAAGCAAGAAATTCGCGACGCGATTCAATGTACGATGTTGTGTGATGTGGTGACGACATTATCCTAGCCATTCATTCGTGTTCAGGGGTTTGTGATATTTCAAAAACAACATAGGCTATAGAGAGCTTGTGAAGTTAACGATCCCGTGGTGCGAAGTATTTCAAGTATTGATGAAGGGCACGTTGGATACGGGTCTCTTCTGTTTTGAGATCATTGAGTAATTGGGAGGCTCCTTGTGAAATTCCTGTCCGTCCTAATTGTTCAAGGCGAAGACAGATGTCAGTCAAAGAGGTCGCCCCAATATTTCCACAACCTCCTTTAAATGCATGGGCCGCCTTGATTAATCTAGCGGCATCATGATCATGAAGCGCTTGCCGAATGTCAGACAAATGGCGAGGGAGATCTTGCTGAAATTGCTCAATGACTGAGATGAAAAAATCTGAATCATCGTCTCCTCCTAGTGCCAGTAGTTCGTTGACGGCGAGCAGATCTAACGGAGGATGGTCAACAAGATCCGGCATTCCGGAATTGGAAAATGGAACGTGCGTGTCAGCCAGTTTTTGAGAGAGAGTTGCGGTCGTGTGCCGTGTAGGTTCCTGCGTCGTCCATCGACGTAAAGTTTTTTCTAACGTTTCCATCAAAACCGGCTTGGGAAGAAAGTCGTCCATTCCGACCTCAAGGCATTGTTCGCGTTCTCCCTCAAGTACATTGGCGGTCAAGGCAATAATTGGAGTGCGACTTTTCGCTGCTCGTGATGTTGTGCTCGTCGTATCGATGGAGTCGCGTGTTCCCTCTTTTGCCTGTTCGGTCTCATGTCTTCTAATTTCCTTGGTGGCTTGGTACCCGTCTGTTTCCGGCATTTGACAATCCATAAGAATGACGTCATAGGCAGTTTGGTGGACGGCGTCAATAGCCTCACGTCCATTGGAGACGACGTCGACGCGATATCCCAATTTATCCAGCATTTTTGTCGCAACTTTTTGATTGACGATATTATCTTCTGCCAGCAAGATTCGGGTTTTTGAACGTTTTTCTGCTTCCTCCAGGGTATGTCGTGTAATCAAGACCGGCGAACCTTTTTGATCCTCGGAGACCGGGAGTGGAATTGTGCCCATCGCCATGGTCAAGCACCGGTAGAGTTGTTCTTGCCGTACGGGTTTTGTCAGATAGCCCAGAAATCCGGCTTCTTGGGCACGGCGAGCTTCCCCTCGTTGGCCGAGCGAAGACAACATGATTAATCGGCTGCTGGATAATATCGGGTCATTTTTGACCCGTCTGGCAAAGTCAGCGCCACTCATATCTGAAAGTTGCTGGTCGACGATAATCACATCACAGGGGGTTTTATTGGTAATGGCCGTGTGGAGCAATGTGAGGGCTTCGGTCCCGTTCTCGGCGACAGTACATGACATTTCCCAACTTTGGGCATAGTGGTGAATTAAGAATCGAACGGTATCATTGCTTTCTACCAAGCAGGCATGGATTCCATGGAGGTTCATGCGAGCGAGGGGAGGGTGGACATCACTTTGTTGCCGTTGTAATGGGATCGTGAACCAGAATTCGCTCCCTTCGCCAACGGCACTTGTGACCCCAATCTCTCCTCCCATCAGCATGACAATTTTTTTGCAAATGGCTAATCCCAGTCCGGTTCCTCCATATTGGCGGGTTGTTGAACTATCAGCCTGGGTAAAGGATTGAAATAGATGACCTTGGACTTCTTCGGATAGTCCAATGCCAGTATCGGTAATAGAAAATCGAATGATATCGTTGTGTTGTTGTGTGTCAATGAGGGAAACTTGAACAACCACTTCGCCTTCTTCTGTGAATTTGATGGCATTGCTCACGAGATTCATCAGAACTTGTCGAATGCGTCCCGGATCACCATTGAGGGCGATGGGAGTGGTGGCGTAGACGAGTGCCACGAGTTCAATTTCCTTTTCTGCTGCTCGTTCCGCAAGAAGTTCAAGCACGTCTTCAACGGTGGTTCGAAGATCGAAATCAATATGTTCCAACTCGAGCTTGCCTGCCTCAACTTTTGAAAAATCAAGAATATCGTTGATGATTTTTAATAAGATTTCACCTGAATACTTCACAGTATTCGCATATTCTCGTTGTTCTTCTGTCAAGGTCGTATCCATGAGTAGCCTGGTCATGCCAATGACTCCATTCATGGGAGTACGGATTTCATGGCTCATCGTGGCAAGGAACTCGGCTTTGGCCTTCGCCGCCGCTAGCGCTTCATCTCGGGCTGCGGCGAGTTCTTGATTCTTTTGTTCTAAGTCTTGCGCGATCGACAATAGTTGATGTTCAATTTCACGTCGTTCAGAAATGTCGGTGATTGTGGCCAGAACAAAGGTATCTTCATCTGCATAGAGGGGATTCAAGCCAATTTCAACGGGAAACTCCGTGCCGTCTTTTCGTAATCCAGTCAGGTTGAAGTTTGATCGCATTTTGCGAGGATGCGGATTTAAAAAAAACCCAGATTGAGCCACTTGGTGCTGCTGACGATAGCGTTCGGGGATGAGTATTTCTACGGCTTGCCCGAACAGCTCTTCGTGCGAATAACCAAACATCGTCTCAATTAACTGATTGGCGAGGACAATATGGCCAGAACTGTTTGTCATCAGTATGCCGCTCGGAGCAGATTCAACCACGAGACGAAACCGTTGATCTGCCCGTCGTTGTTCCGCCACGTCTCGGCAGACACAGACGACTCCCATGATATCGTCGTTGCGGTCGGTTAACGCGCTGATCGAGAGTTCGATCGGGAATTGTTCCGTAGATTTCTTTCGGCCCAACACCTCCCCAGTCCAATGACCAGTGGTTCGCAAGGTTGGGATACATTCTTGTTCAATGGCCGAAACTTCTTTTTGTTCATACAGCGTCTTCCAGCTTTTCCCAAGCAATTCTTGTGGTTCAAAACCGTATAAGTGAGCATGAGCGGGATTCATGTAGGTAAAGATGCCATGTGTGTTTAAGAGGGCCAGTCCTTCGTGCCCTTGATTAATCGCATGCTCAATGAGTTCTCTGGCTTCGCTGGCTTTCTTCTCTTCCGTTACGTCGAGACACGAACCGATGTACCCGTCAAATCTGCCGTCCGGGCCATATCTCGGCACGCCGACATTGATGAGCCATCGATAGGTTCCGCTGGCATGCTTTAAGCGATATTCAATGGTAAAGGGCGTGCGCTGCTTGAAGGCGAAGTCATAAGTGTGGAGGCATTGCTCATAGTCATCGTGATGA
>BQIX01000037.1 GCA_021604145.1 Nitrospirales bacterium | reverse complement strand
AGGCAAATCGGCCTCTCAACTAATTCGTCAAGTACGGAAACTTCAAGATCTCTTAGGCGAACACCAAGATACTGTCATGATTGAAGAACAATTACAGACCTTTCTTCGCACAACTCAACACATCCGTTCGGCATTTACCACGGGCCTCATTGTCGAACGTCTCCGCCGTCGACGGGTGCAAGCACAGAGGGCTTTCCACAACCGATGGGGAAAAGTCAAAAAACGCGCCAAGGCTACATGGGGATAAAAAAGAGTTCACACTCACTCAGTAACCAATAACCCAAGCAGAACGAACTATGACAGACTCACAAACACAATACACTCCTACCCCGGAGGTCGACCTCTATGATCCCAAGCTCTATCTCAACCGTGAACTCAGTTGGCTAGAATTTAATGATCGCGTCCTTGAAGAGGCTGAAGACCACAGCCAACCACTCTTGGAACGCGCAAAATTCCTTGCCATTTTTTTTAGCAATTTAGATGAATTCTTTATGGTGCGAATTTCCGGCCTCCGCGAACAAGTCACCAGCGGAGTCGTCGAAAGCCCACCAGATGGTATGGCTCCCTCTGACCAATTAAGTGCCGTCCGGCAAAAGCTCCTGAGTCAACTCACACGTATCACCAAGTGTTGGAGAAACGATATTTTCCCCAAACTGCATGAGGCCAACATTTGCCTTTTTACCTACGATCAGTTGTCTACGACACAGCGAAAGACATTACGGCAATACTTTTCTCAAGAAGTGTTTCCGGCTCTGACTCCACTGGCCTTTGATCCGTCTCACCCCTTTCCACACATTTCAAATCTTACACTCAATCTCGCCGTGGTGGCCCACGATTCCGAGCGGGGCGAATGTTTCGCCAGAGTCAAAGTCCCCAATAATTTCCCTCGCCTCATCCGCCTGCCTCAGGATAAGACACCTCGAAAGAATCAGAAAAATGAGACATCTACGACCTCAAACACCGATCACTTTGTTTGGCTTGAAGATATTATTCGAGCAAACTTGGATTTGCTGTTTCCGGGCTTAACGATTCAGGCCTCATACCTATTCCGTATTACGCGTGACGCCGACTTGGCCATAGAAGAAGACGAAGCCGCCGACCTCCTCTCAGCCATTGAAGAGCAGGTTGACCTACGCCATTTCGGGTCAGTGGTACGAATGGAATTGGACCAACAAACACCCGAGCACATTCGAAATATCCTAGTCCGGAATCTCAAGCTCGCCCCTTATCAAGTCTTCACCTATGACTTTCCTCCTGGTCTTTCAAGCCTCATGGAATTACTTCAAATCGAACGGCCGGAATTAAAATTCCTTCCGTTTCAAAACAACATTCCCGAGCGTTTGGCAAACCGCGACAATATTTTTTCTGCGATTCAACAAGAAGACCATCTGCTCTTTCATCCGTATGACAACTTTCTCCCGGTTGTTGATTTTGTTCGAGAAGCCGCCAATGACCCACATGTCTTAGCCATCAAACAGACGCTTTACCGGGTCGGAGCGAATTCCACGATCGTCGAAGCCCTGATGGAAGCGCGGGAAAATGGAAAACAGGTCGCCGTACTCTTCGAATTACAGGCACGTTTTGACGAAGAAAACAATATTGAATGGGCCAGGAAACTAGAAGATGAAGGCGTCCACGTCGTCTATGGTGTTCGTGGATTGAAAACGCATGCCAAGCTCTGCATGGTGGTTCGAAAAGATCATGATGGTCTTCGTCGTTACTTACATTTGGGAACAGGGAACTACAACCCAATCACCAGTCGAATTTATACCGATTTCAGCTTCTTTACGTGCGATGACGAAATTGGCACCGACGTCGCCGATTTATTCAACGCCCTCACGGGCTATTCCCGCAAAGAGACCTACAACAAACTCCTGGTCGCCCCGCATTCCATGCGGAATAAAATTCTCCGCCGAATTGAACGAGAGATCGATCGACAACGTCAACATGGCGATGGCTATCTGGCGTTTAAAATGAATGCCCTCGTAGATCAAGCCTGCATCCATGCCCTCTACCATGCATCCCAGGCTGGAGTGAAAATTGACTTAGTTGTTCGAGGAGTATGTGGATTACGTCCCGGGATCCCTGGCGTGAGTGAAACCATTACGGTCACCTCTATCGTCGGAAGATTCCTCGAACATTCTCGTATGTATTATTTTCGAAATGGTGGAGACGATGAGGTGTTCTTGGGTAGTGCTGACCTCATGGCCAGAAACCTAGATGGTCGCGTCGAAGTGTTGTTCCCAATTGAAAATCAATCTTTGAAGAATCTTCTCATCCAAAATATCTTGAACATTCACCTTCGCGATAACACGAAGGCCAGAAAACTCACGTCGACGGGAAGCTATCAGCGCCTCTCACCTAAGTCTCAAGACAATGCCTTCAATTCACAAGAATGGTTTCTGAATCATTGGAAAGATCGAACGGTTTTGAGTGAAAGCCCACAAGTGTAATAACAGCATGGCATAGGGTCAGTTGCACGAATGATGTCTCAGACACCATTGCTATTTCAATAAAGTAAACGTTGAAGTTTTTCCTGCCGCACGGTCAAATGTGGCCGTTGTCAAACAACCCTGAGCTTCATTAATCCGACTCAACAAATAATCTGCAAAATCAGCGGGTCCTTTTCGATAATCTTCTAAGGCTTTCCACACGACATGTGACGACTCGACACGTAACTGTGCCACACGTAACAGCTGCTCTATCGTCCTCATGATGGATTCCTTGCCCTGATCATAGCAACCATCTAACACCCATGTCGTTTCACACAACACCAAGTGATTGAGAAACCCAGGGTCCTCCCGCCTACACTTCTTCTCAATAAGGTGAGTAGCTGCCTTCGCTTGGACTGGCTCATCTTGTACCAAATAGCGTATAAGGGAATCAGTATCGATGCCTGTCACTGACCTCGACCCCGTCGCCGAATAGCTGCTCGCATCGCCGCAAGAGTCACAGGTTTTTTGGGCTTAGTAATCGTACCTTTCAAGATCGTCACATTAGACGTCACCGGCCACACCGTAATGCGCCCATCAGATCCAACAAGAAACTCTACACGGTCTCCAGGATCAAGCTTCAGTTGATCACGAATTTCCTTCGGCAACGTGACTTGCCCTTTACTCGTCAATGTTGCAATAGCCATAAGATAATCCTTACTTTTTTATATAATCCTTTTATAGAGTATGGAAAAAGTCAAACGCGCAACCCGAAGCAGATGCCTTCAATTCCCAAGGCTGGTTTCTGAAAAATTGGAAAGATCGCACCATTTCGACATCTTAACCAAACACCATTTTGTACGTATAATTCAAGAATAACTATCCGTCACCTAACATTCTCATGCATAGCAAACTCACTCTCCGTCTCAAGTCCAGCACGATTCAGAAAGCCAAAGCCTGGGCGAAACGTCGCCGAAATTCCTTTTCTCAAGCCATGGAAACATTTTTTGACCATATTCAGGTTGAACCCCAGGAGACCCAATCTATGAGTCCCTGGATGAAGCAATTACTCAAACTTTTTCAACGCCCCGGGAAAGCACCAACCGATGAACAAGCGCGCAAGCAATACCTAGATTATCTGGAACGTAAATATCAGTGCCCCCTGTTCTCTTTGACACCACTATCCTCCTGGATATTTTTCTCCAACGCAAATCACACGCTTTAGCCTCTCAACAAGCCGTTGATTTAGTCGTAAAAAATCTGATTCAACGTTACATCTCAAGCCATTCTGTAACCACCCTATCCTATCTCCTCACCAAGCATCTTGTTGCCAAAAAGAGTAAGGCAATCCTTACACCCTTACTCACACGATTCACCGTGGCAGCAATCACAGATACGGCCATACGTCGAGCACGAGAAAGTCCGATAAAAGATTTCGAAGACGCGGTCGCTCATGCCGCAGCGGAAGAGTCAGAAATAGCCATCATAGTGACCAGAAACATTCGTGATTTCGCGAAAGGGTCCATCCCAGCCATACTTCATGAAATGCTTGCCCTTAGGATTTCCTCTGAAAAAGAATACGGAAAGAGACGCTAAATACATTCAGAAAGAGTACAGTAAAAAAGGGAAGCACTAAAATAGGGACTAAGGTTCGATGGATTCGGCAGGAAGCGTATGTCGAATAATCTTGCCTTCGACTAAATACACCACAAGTTCAGCAATATTCGTGGCGTGATCGGCAATACGCTCAATATACTTTGAAATAAACGATAACCGAATGGCACGCGAAATCGTCTTAGGATTTTCAATCATATACGAAAGTAATTCACGAAACAGTTGCTCGTTCAGATCATCAATCTCATCGTCATCATCGAGGACTTTTCGAGCCAATATCGAATCCCCCCGAACAAACGCATCAAGGGCCTCTCCGACCATTTGTAAACTTTTATTCGCCATGGCAGGAATATCAATATACGGTTTGAGTTGTGGTTCTTCATTCAGTTCAATCGTTCGCTCGCAAATATTTTCTGCTAAATCGCTCATCCGTTCTAAATCAGTAGAAATTTTCATCGCCGTGGTGATGAAACGCAGGTCACGAGCAGCCGGTTGATACAGAGCCAATAACTGAAGACAGGCTTCATCGACTTCAACATCCAGAGTATTGACTCGGCGATCATTATCAATCACCTGTTGCGCTAAGTTGACGTCTCGCTCAATTAACGCATTGGTCGCTAGTCGAATCTGGTCTTCAACAAGCGACCCCATACGCAAGATCTTCTGCCTCAGATCTGCTAACTCTTCATCAAAATGACGTTGCACGGTGCCTCCTTCATGCACTCTTTATTCGATGACCAGTGAGGATGCCACGAGAACCACGGTTCATGTTACCCAAATCGACCGGTCACATAATCTTCTGTGCGGCGATCCCCAGGATTGGTGAAAATCTTTTTCGTATCATCATATTCAATCAGTTCGCCCAATAAAAAGAATCCCGTATAATCAGACACGCGGGCAGCTTGCTGCATATTATGAGTCACAATGACAATCGTCAGCCGTTCCTTGAGGGAATGCAAGAGTTCTTCAATTTTACCAGTCGAAATCGGATCAAGTGCTGAACAGGGTTCATCCATCAAGAGAATATCCGGATTGACCGCTAATGCCCGAGCAATACAAAGACGTTGTTGTTGTCCTCCCGAGATACCGAGCGCACTGGTATGCAATCGATCTTTCACTTCATCCCATAACCCTGCACCCTGAAGGCTGTGTTCGACAATTTCATCGAGCACCGCCCGACTCTTCACTTTTTGCAACATCGGGCCATACGCCACGTTTTGATAAATCGATTTGGGAAACGGGTTCACTTTCTGAAACACCATGCCCACTCGTGTCCGTAAATCCGTAATATCAACCTCCGGCTGATAAATATCTTGTCCGTCAATCAAAATTTCCCCATCGACACGTGTCCCCAAAACAAGATCATTTAATCGATTGAGACAACGGAGTAATGTAGACTTTCCACAGCCTGACGGTCCAATAAATGCGGTCACCCGGTGTTCGGGAATGGTCAGATTCACTTTAAAGAGTGCCTGGTTAGATCCATAGTAAAAATTCATGTGACGAATCTCTATTTTGGGTTGTGAAGAGTTCATGTCCTCCTTCAAGGAGTGATCACTCGGCTCTTTCATGAGATTCTGTCCATTGCGTAACACTTCGACTTTTAATGTAGAAGATGATGACGTGGTCCGTTGAGAAGACGCTTTCGCTATGTCCATGATTGTACCTGAATTAAATGGTGGAACCAGCATATTTTCGTCGCATCCGATTTCTAATAGCAATCGCTGCCATGTTTAAAATAATCACGATTGCCACAAGAATAAGCGTCGTGACATACACCATCGGCTTGGCCGCTTCCACATTCGGCGACTGAAAACCGACATCATAAATATGGAACCCGAGATGCATAAACTTTCGATCAAGATGAAGAAATGGAAAGGTCCCATCCAACGGCATCGAAGGCGCAAGCTTGACAACTCCCGTCAACATCAGTGGCGCCACTTCACCCGTGGCTCGTGAGATCGCCAAAATGAGACCGGTTAAGATACCAGGCATGGCACACGGAATCACTACTCGTAACAACGATTCTAATTTGGTGGCACCAAGTGCCAATGATCCTTCCCGATATTCACGCGGGACCGCCGACAATCCTTCTTCTGTTGCCACAATCACCACAGGTACCGTCATCAGCGCTAGCGTTAAGGAAGCCCATAGCATCCCACCTGTCCCAAACGTCGGATTGGGTAAGGCTTCTGGGAAGAAGAGGGCATCGATCGACCCTCCAACCGCATAGACAAAAAACCCTAATCCAAAGACTCCAAACACAATGGAAGGAACCCCGGCCAAATTATTAACGGCAATTCTCACGACGCGCACCAACATTCCTTGCGTCGCATACTCCTTCAAATAGACGGCCGCCAATACCCCAAACGGGACCACCGCTACACTCATGATTAAAACCATCAGCACCGTTCCAAAGATGGCAGGGAAAATTCCTCCCTCCGTATTGGCTTCCCGAGGTTCTTCACTCAAGACGGTCCAGATATTTTCCATGTACGTCAAAAATTTTTCACCGAATCCCATGGCATTGGGACTGAGCATGCGAATGATCTGGCCAACCGCCAACTCTTTTTTCGTCCCATTGACATCTTCCAAGACAACCGCGTACTCCTCCAACTGGGCATACAACACGCGAAGCTTGTCAGCCTCTGCTTCATATTGCTTCTGGAGCACCTCCATCTGCTGCTCCGTTTCAGTAACATCAGACTGACTATCTCGTCCTTCGAGTTCCAAGGCCCGGAAACTCAGACGAAGTCCTTCGATCTCATGATTGATATCACCGATCACATCCCGTTCGAGATAGTGAATATCTTCATACATATCATTGGCACGATCAATCAACGGAAGCAGTGCCCTCGTCGCCTCTTGACTCCCTGAGGCCACAACATCTTCTCCATGTTTGATCAATTGAGGCCGACCATAGAAGTTACCCCATTCTCGGCGTTCGAGAAAAACCACGTCCTCGGGGTGTTCTTGTGCCTGAATCTGACTTTCATCCACCCAGCGAAAGTCCAGCCCATACAAATCTCGATTGCCAACTTTTAACTGAAGGCGGCTCTTTCCTTCTGGAAATTCCGAATCCACAGAATTATGAATCACCTCACGACCAGTGATTTCACCTAAGACATATGAGCCGTCCTGCAAGGTGAGCTGCACAAGATCCTTTGGCCAAAAATACCCCATGCCATTGAACAAAATGAGAGCTAACAACCCGCCGATCATCAACAAAGAAAGCGCCAATCCTGCACCACAAAACCACACAAACAGAGTGCCGGAATCAAGGAATTTTCGTAGTGAGAGCGAAGGCATGACCTTAATATTGACTATATTTTGCGCGTAATCGCTGTCGAACGATTTCGGCAATGGTATTAATAAAGAATGTAAACGCAAACAACAGCAACCCCGACAGAAACAAAATACGATACAGTGTCCCGCCATGCGGGGCTTCCGGCATTTCAACGGCAATATTGGCCGATAAGGTACGGAACCCGTTGAAGAGACTCCAATCCAGAATCGGAGTATTTCCTGTCGCCATCAACACGATCATGGTTTCACCAACGGCTCGCCCAAATCCGATCATCAAGGCTGAAAAAATCCCGGGACTCGCCGAAATCAGGACCAACCGCGTCAACGTTTGCCATTGCGTGGCTCCCATCGCCAAGGACCCAGCAATTAAATGCTTCGGAACGTTGGAAATGGAGTCTTCAGAAATACTAAAGATAATGGGGATGACCGCAAACCCCATCGCCATACTGATCACAAGTGCATTTCGCTGATCGTAGTGCAGATCAAAAACACTGCGAAACCATTGTTTATAATCGGCATTAAATAGCCAAGCTTCAATACTGGAATTCGCAGCCAGGCAGCCAATAATGGTTGTAAACAGGACAAGAGTCAGCACCCCGAGATCAATACCGGACTGTCCTCGTATTTGAATTGATCGTGGCATAAACTGCCATCCGATACAGGCCACCGCAATAGTGACGGGCATCAAAAACATCATAGCCACCACCGCAGGAAAAACTTGCTCAAGCAGAGGAGCTAGCCACAATCCGGCTAAAAACCCAAGCACTACAGATGGAAGTGCCGCCATAATTTCAATAATCGGTTTGATGACGGCTCGAAGCTGAGGGGTCATAAACATTCCAGTATACACCGCTCCCATCACGGCCAACGGCACGGCTAACAGCATCGCATAGATCGTTCCTTTTAAGGTTCCAAATATGAGAGGCCACATTCCAAACTTAGGCTCAAACTCATCTGACCCGCTCGAGGACTGCCATATATATTCAGGACGCGCATATCCTTCATACAACACTGGGCGAAACAGCGTGTTCGCGGTGATCTCCGGATGCGCGTTGTCGATCTTGATTGCGTGAAATTTTCCTTGAGCATTAAAGGCCACCGCGCCGTTGGCTTTTGGCGCAAACATCAGGCCATGAACAGGAGAACTTCCCACGTTCATCTCTAACAACGTTTGGCTGGATGTTGAATGATGAAGAAACATTTGTCCGGTCACATCGGCTGACAAAAACCCCTTATCACGGCGAGACGGCGACAATTGGGTCACGGCGCCACTATGGGCTTTAAATGAACGAACCAGTTGATATGGAATTGGACGTATTGACTCATCAGATGGAACCGGCATCCAAATTGAGACCGTTCCCTTGTTTGTACCCACAGCGAGACTCCGATCGCCTATGAGAAACGAAAGTGCTGTCACCACACCTGCGGTCTCTGGCAAAAGATAGGTATGACTCAATTCAGGAGCGCTGGGATCTTGCAGATTCCAATGAAGCAGCCGCCCATCTTTGGTTCCGACCATGAGGGTCTCAGCCAGGCTATCTAAGATGAAGGTTGTCACCTCACCTTCTGGATATTTGGCAATCAGCGTCTGAGTCACAACAGGCTCATCAGACAACACCAACCCTTCGCTTTCACCATGGGTGGTGAACCACAATTCTCCAGATTGGCTCAACATGACAACCGCCAACTTCGTATCAGTATCCTGATAGGCCATTCCGGCAATTCCAGTCTGAGTCGGATCGACAAATATAGGGTCTCTCCGCGTCATGCTTGGGATAATCGTTCGAACACCGTCGTGAAAAGTCGGAGTTAACTCAACATCGACCGGCACAACATGGCCATCATCTGTCCCAAAGGCAAAATGATGCCCGCGACCAAATGATTGGGCAACGGCCACAATGTTCTGTGTTAATGGATTGGGGCTGGCCTGAAATGGAATGGGCTTCCCACTGGGAATTTGGAAAAACGCCACATGGCCTTTATGAATGAGATACGCGACTTCTTGATATTGATCAATCCCAATGGCCAAGGCGGGATCAGACGGCTGCTCGGTCAATCGTGTTTGAACAATGGCTAGCGATTCACTTTCAGGAGCAATAAAGAGCGGAGCGACCTCTTTAAACAGATACAGAAAAATACCCATAATACTCACAATGGTCGCCAGACCACCGACCCACACCACACCCGTCGCCAGGCGATCCAGTAAGGCTCGGATTTTTCTATTGGTGCGGCCGTGGGCAATCACTCGAGTCTTAGCGGGAGGCGGGGAAGACAGGTCATCGATGTGGGCAGTCAAATCAGACGGTGGCATATTCAATGGTCAACGGAGAATTATGACTCGTGAACTTAGGGGACCGAAGGTTTCATTTGATTAAGAAGACCTCCGGCTTTCAGTATATGAGGCGTTATTGTACCTGTTTCAGTTGAAGGGCAATGATTTCAGCAGACAATGGGAAATAGCCATCTTTCATGACGACCGCCTGCCCTTCTTTACTATACACAAACTTCAAAAATTCCTGCATGAGTGGAGGGAGCGGTTTCCCCGGAGCCTTATTGACATATACATAGAGGAATCGCGCAAGCGGGTAGGCGCCTTTGGCGGCATTCTCAAAGCTCGGGTCGACAAATGGCTTACCTTGCTTGGCTGACAACGAAATGGCCCGCACCCCTGAGGTCTTGTACCCAATTCCACTGTAGCCCATCCCGGCGCGATCTTCGGTCACACCCTGCACAACAGAAGCTGAACCAGGCTGTTCTTTGACTTGATTCTTGAAATCACCATCCTTTAATACCGTCTTTTTAAAAAACCCATACGTCCCCGATGCCGAATTCCGACCGTAGAGACTGACTGGCGTAGCTTTCCAGGAACCATTCATCTTCAGGTCACCCCATGTGGCAATATCCCGGGTTTCACCTCTCCGCCGTGTATTAGAAAATGCGGCGTCGACTTGCGCCATGGTCATCCCTTCAATGGGATTGTCTTTATTCACATACACCGCTAATGCGTCGATCGCCACAGGAAGCGCTGTGGGCTTATACCCGAACTTGGCTTCAAATTTGTCCTGTTCTTTGCCCTTCATCTTTCTAGACATCGGTCCAAGTTGGGCTGTCCCTTCAATCAAGGCGGGCGGAGCCGTGCTCGACCCCTTCCCCTCAATCTGAATTTTGACATTCGGGTATTGTTTACGAAAACCTTCCGCCCACAAAGTCATGAGATTATTCAGGGTATCCGACCCAATGCTATTAACATTCCCGGACACACCACTGACTCGCTGATAGACTTCCCAGTTCGGGTCCTCCATTGATTCACTTCCGGCCAATGCAGGAGCCCCCATCCCGACCAACAATCCCATGGAAAGCCCAGCGACACTGATGGTATTCATGAAAAAATTTCTCGTCATTCGTTGATATTCGAGCCTAGGGCTCATGTTCTGTTCCATACTTTAATTCCTCCAGTTTCTTAATGAGTAATAATAATGAAAGGACATGTCTTCCCTGTAACGACTATGTTACAAAACTGTTAACTCACCAAACTTTCAGTCCATCTTCGCAGTGGTTTTCCAGCCTTTTTTGCACAATCGCCTCCCGAAACCGACAGAATCATCAATTGACCTTGGTACTGCTCTAATTCAAGCCGGCCTTCACCCCAAAGTTGGCTCACGGCTCTCAGAACGTCCATCCATCGGAAATGAGGAGTTTTTACGACCAGCTCTTCAACTGGCATCGGTCCGTACAGTTGAAGCGACCGTAACACTTTTGCATGAATCGTTGAGTCTTCCGAGTCGGAAGCTTTCTCGAATGGTTCTTGTTGGGCTATTAACAGTTCCATACGAACCTCCATAAAGAGAATGTTGTTCCTGAGCTTGGGACATGATAGCCCTGGAATATTACAGGGCAAGGTGGAAAACGTTACATCAGTGTAAAATTCGTTGTTTAGATATTGAGATGGTAATATGATTTGGAGAAAAACCTACTAGAGTCGAAGAACTCTCACGTGACCTCGAAGAACTTGCCACATTTATTTGGATATACCGTTTATCTAAACAGATACAAATTGTATCGGGTTAGATATCTCCCAACATTTACACTCTCCCCAGTCTACCCTCAACGTCAGTAACATCCTCCATAATATTGTTCAAATGTATGGGTTCCCAACAGAAACTTTCTGAGTTTGAATGTCGTCCTCAGTTCCCTCAAATTGGCTTCCGAATTGCACCGCTAATTGATTGGGAAGAAACCAAGAGTTACTTAAAGGAATCGAAAACGATAAAAGTTATGCTTCATCACGAATTGTCAGTTTGGTTTTCCGCAACAAAGCCATAACACTAGCTAGTGCGATTGTCTTAATCCAGAAAGTAGGGAAACTCACCTTTGACGAGTCTTTCAATGCTGACAACAAGAACAACACGAGACCATTGAGGCCTCAAGTTGTCAGGAGTAAATCGATTATATTTCTCGACTTAACCTACATGGAGTTAAAAGGGTACTGAGATGAAACTCGAATTGGAATTCCAAGAAGTTCCTGAGGATCTCGAATGTGTCACCGGTGACATTTATGTCGAAGACCATCGTGAGGCCGATGCACCATCACAGCAACTGCAATCAATGAAAATCGGTCCATTCACGATCCAAAGCTCCCAACCAACCGTCACCCTTGACGTGGATTTCACCGTCTTTTCAGCTAATCAGGAGCCAGCACTGATCATCCGCGCAAAAGCCTACACTCAAGCAAAGCAACCTATAGAGTTTCTCAACACAACTGAAAACTATCTCCCAAACAACCCTGATTCATACATGACCGTGACGATGTCGCGCATTCGATGACATGGTCAGTGGAATTCACATTCATTGGCACACCATGCCATTTTTAATTACAAGGAGGTGACAGATGGAGAAATCGAATCAAAACAAAGCGAATCAACAACCAGTGCCTGGAGAACACATGGCCGTAGGCTCCAAGACTGGGCATGGATTTCTAACTGGCCCTGGGCTTTATGAATTCCCCGTCGATTACGTCAATGTTAATGGAATTGCTATCCATGAGGGATGCATTGAACTCGGCACGATTGAAGAAGTAGAAGCGGAGGCACAACGGATTCGCTCAGAACATCTAAATAAGACAACCATAGACGCAGCAGGCGATGATGAATCATCGCAAGAGGATGATGTGGCAATGGGAGTGGGACTGCCAACCAACTCCTCATTTCTCTGGCCAAATGGGGTTGTACCCTATACGATCGCCGCTGATGTCCCGGACACGAGCCGAGTCGATGATGCCATTCAACATATCGAATTAAACACAGCGATTCGATTCGTCAGACGGAACAATCAGAATGCAGAACAGTACCCGAACTATGTTCAAATCATCAGTAACGGAAACGAAAGTTGGAGCTCATCACAAATCGGAATGCGCGGTACTGGAAGACAGTTGCTTCGGTATTCTAATCGTCATTCCTGGAAAATTCTCGTACATGAGTTCCTCCATGCTCTAGGACAATATCATGAACAATCTCGATCCGATCGCGACGAGTTTGTCGAGATACGCTGGGACAACATTAAAGATGGTCCTCCTCCAGATGGAGAGATTAACGCACTTGGAAACTTTCAAAAAAAATCCGGCGCTGCTGACTATTTTGACTACGACTATGGTTCTATCATGCACTACCCAGGAACAAGCTTCGCGAAAGATTCTTCCAAACCCACGATTGTCCCCCTTACTCCAGGAGTCACAATTGGACAGCGAGAGAAGATGTCATACGGAGACCGACAAACAATTGCCAAAATGTATCAGCGGTTCTTCCCTCGAGGCTATAGTGGGGTATGGCGGGCCGGCACCGGACCTTACGGTCTATGGGTCAATGCAAGTTGGACGAGCTTTCGAAACAAGTGGCAGGAATGGAGTCGACAAGGCTTGCGTCTCCACGACATTCACGTGCACCGTCGTGGTAATAGGACGCTTTATTCTGGCGTATTTCTTTCTGGTGGCGGTCGTTATGGCTTGTGGGCAAATGTTGGGTGGTCGAGCTTCCAAAATAAATGGCAAGAATGGAGTCGACAGGGTTTACGATTAGTTGATTTTCATATTCATCGATCCGGTAATCAAAACAAATACTCTGGTGTATTTCTTCCTGGATCAGGTGGATACGGGCTGTGGGCTAACGTTAGTTGGAACAGCTTCAGAAACAAGTGGCAGGAGTGGAACCGACAGGGGTTACGGTTGGTTGACATCCATGTTCACCGAGTCGGCAGCCAAACTCGATATTCTGGCATCTTTTTACCAGGCACAGGGGGACATGGTCTTTGGGCAAATGTATCTTGGGCAAGTTTCACATCTAAATGGCGAGAATGGAGCAATCAGGGCTTACGATTAGTCGATCTTAATCTTCACCGTACTGGTAATTCCACTCGTTACTCGGGGGTATTTTTGCCAGGCGTCGATAGCCATTACTTATGGGCCAATGTCACCTATCAAGGCTTCAGAGCTAAATGGCAAGAACTTGCAGAACAGGGACTACGACTTATCGATTTCGAGGTCGTGAACACCGGGGACGGCAGCGCGGATGTGGCAGATATTTCATTGGCAAATACAGAAGAAGATTCGCAAGCGGACTTAGAGGAGTTTGGTGGAATATATGGTATGGAGACATCTAGCGATGACCTCAATCAAGAAAAATCGCTCGACGATGGTGGAGGCGGACTTGGTGATAGGACAACTCACGCTCCCACAACGCTAGCCGATACATCCGAGGTCGAAGGGAACGGCGGTTCCCATTTTCTCAACTCGCTCGACGAACAATCGGAAGACGAGGAGGGGCTTGGCGGGGCATACTTCGACATTCCATCTTCCGATCAACCAACCGAAGAACCTGTAAACCATGGAGGAGCGGTTTTACCCGTTGGGACCTGAGAAGGCCTATACTGAATCGTTTCGATGTTGTAACCATTAAGAGACGAATTCATGATTGGACTACTTTGAGGAATCGAAATTCAAAGTATGCCATCTGAATACAGCGCTGATGACCTCCCGGCAGCACTCCTTAAAGCCGGGAGGTCATCTCAGCTTTAAAGATATTGAAGAAATTGGGAAAACTCATTTCTGGTCATTTGACCGTTCTGGCTTCCTTAAGCCGTAATCTTTGTTTACGAGTAAGTCGGAAACTAGACTTTGTTGGCGGATCAGAAGTTCTATAGTTTCTCAAATCAAACAAGACTGACAGATACAATAGTATTCCTCTCGAAGAGCAAAGACATACCAACGAGAGATTTCCACAGGCATACGGTTGGAGATCGAACACATCAACACTCACTTTGTAATGGAAATCATATATTCCACCCCTAAGTCATTACTACAACCTTCATCTCCCACTTATTGAACAATCACTCAAACGAGACGGTTCATACCTGTTCTGAGTCAGGATCTCCAGCACAATTCACTTTCGCAACTCATAGCTGGCTCAAAAACAATATACAGAATCCTACTGTGGTAAGTGAGACGAGGCCTGAGCGACGGGCAGCGTAACTTCGACGACTGTGCCTTTCCCTAATGTGCTGGCAATTTGAATCGTTCCCCCCTGGACCTGGACGAGATGCTTCACAATGGCAAGACCAAGACCTGTTCCGCCTTCTTCACGAGATCGAGCTTTATCAACTCGATAAAATCGCTCCGTAATACGCGGTAAATCGGCAGGAGGAATACCCTGTCCCGTATCTTGGACTCGTAAGACAATATGGTCGGTATTCGTTTTCACTATCGTAGAAAATTTAATTTCACCAGCCGTTGCCGTATATTTCACAGCATTATCGACTAAATTGATGAGAATTTGCGATAAACGGTCCCGATCCGCCCACACGTGGATATCCGGCGAAACCAGACTGAGAATGGTCACGAGTTTTTTGGTCGCTTCATTTTGATAAATACCGGCGACCTCGCTGACAACTTCAGCCAATGGGACGGATTCTCGCTTTAAGGTAATCTTACCCGTTTCAATATCTGAAAGATTCATTAAATCATTCACGAGCCGTCCTAACCGATCAGCGTGGGTTAACGCCACGGATAAGAAACGTCGATACATCTCAGGATTTGGAGAGACTTCGTCGAGCAAGGTTTCTAAATATCCTTTGATTGCGGTCAATGGTGTTCGCAGTTCATGCGACACATTGGCGACAAATTCTGCACGAACTTTTTCTAAACGGCGAAGTTCCGTAATGTCATGCAGCACCAAAACTAACCCACGTTGTTGGTTAGCCAATGCCAATGGCATCGCATTCACCTCAAGCACTCGACGTTGAGGCATCGCGAGAACCACCTCTCGGGTACAGCGTTCTGATAGATTCAGGGATTGGCACCACTCGACCAAATCAGCCAGTTCGCGGTTTCTGACAACTTCTAACAACGAATACTCCTCTAACTGATCCTGCGTGAAATTCAAAATTCGTCGAACACTCGGATTGGCGACTACGATTCGTCCCTGCGCATCAAGTGCCATGACCCCTTCCACCATGCTATCAAGTATGGTGGTGACCTTAGCTCTTTCACCTTCGAGCGAGTGCATTCGTTCCCGTACACGCGCAGACAGATGTGTCAACATCCGCCGCAAATCATCGAGCTCATCTCCACTCTCGGCCATTGGATCTCTGAAGTCGCACACGAGTGTCAGCTCCTCAGCTGCACGTTGGGCTTCAGAGATCGGAGACAACCATTGCTTCATAAGACACAGCCCCCCCCAAAAGACAAGCGCCAACAAAACGAACACAGCAAGACCAGAAGACACCTTTATGAAGGAAAGTCCCCAGCCAGCAACAATCCCGATAGCCATAACAACAACAAGCGTCACGGCCAGTTTTCTCTGCAATCGGCTTCTCATCTTTTAGTTTTGGCTACGTTTATTCAAGTTCTGCATTGAATCGGTACCCGACTCCTTTCACCGTCACCACCCGCACTTGCTCAGAACCAAGTTTTTCGCGAAGCCGTCGGACATGCACATCAACCGTCCGCGATTCAATATCAATCGCGTTCGTATATCCCCACACTGACTCAAGAATTTGATTACGATTCAAGACTCGACCATTGGCACCCATGAGGGCACAGAGCAAGTCAAATTCTTTCACCGTCAATTCAACTAATTGACCGGCAACTCGAACCTGATGCTTCGCTTCATCAACATCCAGCGTTCCGACCTTCTTGACCTGGATTCCGACCGGTTCGCGACCACGTCGCAAAACAGCTTTGACTCTGGCAACAAGCTCTCTGGGACTAAAAGGTTTGACGATATAGTCATCGGCCCCCATTTCCAATCCCACGATTCGATCCACTTCTTCAGCCTTGGCTGTTAACATAATAATCGCCATATGTGCCGTTTCGGGATCTTTTCTCAACATTCGACAAATTTCCAACCCATCGATACCTGGGAGCATCAGGTCTAAAATCAACAAATCCGGCTTTTTCTCACGTGCAAGACGAAGCGCGGCCTCACCCTCCATCGCCTCCAAACATTGCAGCCCTTCTTTTTCGATGTGAAATCGAACAAGCTCCAGGATATCGGGCTCATCATCGACAACCAGTACAGACTGTGCCATAACACCGCATTCCTTTCTTCGGAGGTTTATTGCTTCAGAGATTTCGTCTCACCACCCG
>BQIX01000036.1 GCA_021604145.1 Nitrospirales bacterium | reverse complement strand
TGATGCGCGTTTTACATCAGGTGTTATTAGGGTGTTAGCCGTATACTTCTCAAGCATGGCGGCCGCCTGGTGAAGATCCGCTGGCTTAATTGAATTATAACGCCGATGCATTTGTTCAGACTTGTGGCCGACAATCTTCATTGCCGTCATGGTGTCCACTCCTGCTCGTCTCAAGTTCGTCGTGGCCGTGTGGCGAAAGTCATGGAGCCGCAGATTACGAATCCCCGCTCGCCGACACGCCGCGGCAAATGCCGTACGTGGATTTTTCCACGGTTTTCCTTTATACAGGAAAACCCGATTGGTGTCTAGACGACGCTGGTTCCATAATTCCAAAAAGACGGCATACACATCCCGCGTCATTGGGACGACTCGCGTTTCCCCATTTTTAGTTTGACGAAGAGTAAATTCTCGCCGTCTCAAGTCGACATCCGGCCATTCGAGCTTGAGCAATTCTGGGTCTAACCCAACAAAAGGATGATTTGTCCCATAGCCACCTAAGCTGTTGCCTGTAACCTTTCTGCCTTTCGTCCCTCCTTATTTCCGCATCCTGCCGGAGACTGGTACATTTCTTCTTTTTCGTCAGAAAGGAGGACGTCCTCATGCCACGGCTGTCTATTCTTACCCCTTCCGAACAAGAAGCCTATAGCCAGCCGCCTCAGTTTACTCATAGAGAACGGAAGCGATTTTTTGACTTTCCGGCCACGTTTCAGGCCCTAGCCACCACCTTGCGGTCTCCCACGAATCGGGGAGGCTTCCTGCTGAGTTGTGCCTACTTCCGGGCCACGAAACGGTTCTTTCCTCTCCAATTCTTTCATCAACATGACATTGAGTATCTAGCCCAGCGGTGGGGGTTCCCTTCTCACGACGTCGATTTGCGGCGCTACCCTAAACAGACTCGGACCCGCCCTCACCAACGCATTCGTACCTTTTATGGCTTCCGCCTCTTTGATTATTCTGCACGAGATTTGGTAGACGCCGAACTCCGTTCGCTGACGCAAGCCTATCTCGCTCCGAAAAAGATGTTTTATCGGTTAGTGGACGTGTGTATTAACGCCAAGATTGTCCCGCCCAGTTATGTCGTCCTACGAACGCTCATTAGTGAGGCCTTGCACGTCCATAAAGTCGAACGGCTAGCGATCATTCGGCGAACCCTCTCCCGTGGAACGCAGCTTTTGCTCGATGCCCTCCTCACCAAGCGCCGCACAAAGAGCGGAACGCTCATCAATCGGTACCAACTCACGTTACTCAAACGCTGTCCGCAATCGACCAAACCGGCTCATCTCATCAGTAGCCTGGAGGATCTCAAACGACTCCAAGTGTTGCATCGACGACTGAGGCCGATCCTGCAGCACCTCAAGTTAACGCATGCCGGGATTCGGTACTATGCCCACAGTGTGCTGAAGGCGGAGATTTTTCAACTAACTCGGCGGATGGATGACGATCGCTATCTTCACCTCTTGGCCTTTATCATGCATCAGTACTATCGCCGTCATGATGCCATGATTGACATCCTGGTGAAAACCGTGCAAAGCGCCGTCAACATAGCCCAACGCGAACATAAGCTGATTACCTATGAACGGCAAGCGACGACGACGCAACTCGTTCAGACGTTCCTGAATCAGCTGGACGATTCGTTCCTGACCCTGTTGTCCACCATTCAGCACATTGTCCAGCATCCAGAGTGGGATGATGCGGAAAAGATCCGCCAGATTAGGACGCTGCTCACGGAACAGGCCGTCACGACCAAACAGACGCAGGAGTCCCTTCCACCCTTGCGTCAACAGCTCACCCACGAACTCGAGGATCTCTCGTACTATCAGGTGCTCGAAGTGAAGGGACGACGAGTGGTCCGCCGACTCGCGCCCATTGTGAAGGCGTTGACGTTTCAAGCTGAGGCTGGCGCCCAAGACGTGCTCAGGGCACTCCCCCTTCTCCAGCGCCCACCGCGAGATTTTGACGAGCACAGTGGCATATCCTGCTTGACGCCAACGGAGCGACGAGCCATTCGTGGCCCCGATGGCCGATGCCGTATCACCCTCTACAAAATGTTCCTCTTGATGCATCTGGTGCGCGACATTAAATCTGGGACCATTAATCTGCGGCATTCCTATAAATATCGCCCACTCGATGAGTATCTGATTTCGCGAGCCCACTGGCAGCAACACAAACCCCAGCTCCTCGCTCAGGCGAATCTCGAACCGTTTGCTGATCCCGGCCCCGTCCTCGCGGACCTGCATACCGCGTTACAGACTCAATATGCCGCGACGAATGATCGCTTGGTAACCGGCTCCAATGAACGTGTGCAGTGGTCGCAAGCCGGAACTCTGCGGATTACCACACCGAAACAGGATGAGCCAGAACGCGAGAGCCTCCAATCGTTTCTCCCAGATCGACGAGACATTTCGCTCTTGGAAGTTCTTGCCACCGTCAACCGGTATAGCGAGTTTGTCGAAGCCTTTCGGCATGTTCAGGCTCACCCTCGTAAGATGACTCCGGCTCGGAAAACCTTTTTCGCCGGGATTATTGGCTTAGGATGCGGAATCGGGACTCACACTATCGCCAAAATCTCTCGGCAGCTGCGACAACGGGAATTAGAGCACACGGTCAACTGGTGGTTTTCGCCAGAAGCGGTCCGCCTCGCGAATGATCGCATTGCCAAACTGATGACTCGTCTGCCACTTTCCGCGATCTATCGCCAGCAGCCTGAGCTGTTGCACACGTCAAGCGATGGCCAGAAATTTGAGGTTCGCCAGGAGTCCCTGAATGCCAATTACTCGTTTAAATACTTCGGAAAAGGCCGTGGGATCAGTGTCTACAGTTTTCTGGACGAGCGTCATATTCTGTTTTATTCCACGGTCATTAGTGCCGCGGAACGTGAAAGTGCGTATGTCTTAGATGGACTGCTCCACAATGATGCCGTCCAAAGCGATATCCACTCGACGGATACCCATGGGTACAGTGAAGTGATCTTTGGCGCGATGCACTTGCTCGGGTTTACCTATGCCCCACGCATTCGCAATCTGAAACACCAGCGCCTCTATGCTTTCCGGCAGGAGACACGGTCGTCCAAGATCCCAAACACCGTTCGACCTTCGGGATACGTCAATACCCCGTTGCTGCTCCAGCAATGGGATGAGATCTTGCGCTTCATCGCGACGATTAAACTGAAAGAAACCACCGTCTCGGATTTGTTTCGCCGGCTGAATTCGTATTCCCATCAACATGCCCTCTACCGGGCCTTGAAAACCTTTGGGCAAATTATCAAGTCGTTGTTTATCCTCCGTTATCTCGATGATGTCGCCTTCCGCCAAGCCATTGAGAAACAACTCAATAAGAGTGAAAGCGCCCATCGCTTTACCCGCGCCATCTCGGTCGGCAATCCTCGAGAATTCCTCGAAGCCGATAAGCAGGAACAGGAAATTGCCGAAGGCTGCAAACGACTCATTAAGAATGCCATCATTTGCTGGAATTATCTCTGTCTCTCCCAAAAACTGGAAGAAGCGGGAGAAGGTTCTTACCAAAAGACCCTTCTCCATGCTATCAGCCATGGATCGGTCGTCTGTTGGCAGCACATCAATTTATTAGGAGAATATAACTTCTCGGAGGAGCGCCTACAAGATTCCGTCGGCATCAGGCCCCCGAAACTGGTAGGGTAAGGAGGCCTGCAAAATGGGAGGTCCCAATCACACAGTTCCAGCGCGATATCAAGAGGTTATCGAAATTCCTATGGGACAAATCATCCTTTTGTTGGGTTAGACCCATGATTGGAATCATATTATTCCTCTCGTTGTCAGCCTCAGCAGGGCAAGCCTTTCCGTTTTTGTCCAATAATTTGAGCGTGTTGAAATCGCGCACAA
The DNA here is from genome assembly GCA_021604145.1 of Nitrospirales bacterium. Classification (GTDB taxonomy): domain Bacteria; phylum Nitrospirota; class Nitrospiria; order Nitrospirales; family UBA8639; genus JAGQKC01. The sequence goes on along the minus strand of BQIX01000036.1, from coordinate 13,131 downwards.
TTTGTCAAGATTGAGGTAGTGGAGTGAAGATAGCGCAGGATTCGCCCAATGATGGATAGAGATAGAATTTTCAAGACATTACAAAAGGAGACGATATGTCATCTGTAAACTATTCTAGAATGCTGATGATAATAGGAATCACGATCGCCATCGTGCTTGGGAGCATCCATCTAGCTCTTGGATTTCCTTGGCTATCCCAGGTTTTGGCAGAAGGGGGAACATTACCTGTTAAATGGCAACAGCTATGTAAAGCCATTTGGGTTATCTTTGGGATACATTTATTCTTTTTCGCGGCAGTAATGCTCTACGCTGTCTTAAAGCGTCCGGTGCTGCCACCCACCATTCTGGTTTTGTGTGGAGTGACCTCTATGCTGGATGGAGTAATCTTAGGCTCCTATGCCCCCTTGATGAATCTTGGCTTTGGCACCCCCGGGCTCTTTATGATTTTAGGTATCCTACTAGCTACCTGTCAGAATTTTAAGCAAGAGAGTAATCGGGTATAGGATAGAACCTGTTCCACGTTTCTCCAAAATGGAATGCCACAGAAGAATATCTTAGACTAGGGTGGAAGGAAATGAGCAATGATGAACACCGGGTTCTACCGGAAATCGGCCAACCCTGCTAACGATTAGCGCCAGGTGTGCGCTCGTGATTAGTGGGACCTGTTCTTGGCAAATTTCATCAAGGTCTGTGCTCATGCATACCGCATCAAGAGGCCTGACACATGACTGCATGTGTCCTGGTAGTTGCATCCGCTCAAACACATGTATACCCTCGGAACTTTCCACATACAAGCATTACTATGGAAAGATTTTTTGAAAAGAGAATTTATCAGGACGATTTTTCTGAAGTTTTTCGCTTATTTTCCGAAGCGTCTCTTGGTCGATCTCGTTACTCTTTAAAGAAGGAGCGAGTTCACGATCATCAAACTGACTTTAGATCGCTATGCCACTACTCCACAGACTATTCAACAGTTACACATGCCTCACGAATCACATTGAGCAGACTCAAAATCTCCGGTGCATTAAGCAATGAATTCGGGCAAAGTAGACGTTTCAGTTCTTTCGTAACCCACAAATGACGATCACAGGCATTGAGTTAGCCCACCGGATTTGGAAGGAGAAGCGAAGACGACAGACAATAATGCAGGGACGAGGCATGCCTGAAAATCACTAGATGAGCCTGCTGGTTGCGTTATCCTAAACACAGGTTGTGCAGGTCATCTACTCCGATTCCGATATTTGCATCATTTTCGACCACGCTGCCGAGAAATGAGACTTTCCTTCGTCTAGGTCTAAGCTCATTAGCTGCCTTTTTCAAATTTTTGTCATGGTAGAGTGTTTCCGGAGAACTCCTGATTTTTGTGCCATAAGGACAAGCCGGCAAAATCGTCAAAAATACAATACACGGATGGGACTATCGTCAAGATAATCACGCTTCCGAATAAGATACCAAACCCCAGCGAAATCGCCATTGGAACAATAAAGCGGGCTTGCATCGATGTCTCAAAAATCATGGGGGCAAGACCAAAAAACGTGGTGAGTGATGTGAGCACGATGGGCCGGAAGCGCCTCATGGCTCCTTGTATGACGGCTTCCGTGACAGTCGTGCTCTCAGCATCGCGAATCCGGTTGGTGCTCACAATTAAGACCAACGAGTCATTGACCACAACACCCGCAAGGGCAACAATGCCAAAGGCACTAATAATACTGAGGCCGTAACCCAGTAACACGTGGCCAACAATTGCACCAATAATTCCAAACGGAATACAGAGCATGACGATGAGGGGTTGCACATAGCTTCGGAAAGGGATCGCGAGCAGCCCATAAATCAGTAAAAGAGCGAACAGGAACCCGACCTGAAGAGCCGCTAAGGACTCTTGCTGAGAGGCTTGCTCTCCCTCAAGTGAATACAGCAAGCCAGGGTACTTGTGTTGTAAGGCGAGTAACTCATTTTGCATCACCTCATCAATGATGATATTGGCATTTGAGATCTGTTCATCGACGTCTGCAGTCACCGCCACAATGCGTCGTCCATTGCGCCGTTTGATCTGCGTGTACGCAAATCCTGAATCAATGTCCGCGGCTTCTGCCAAGGCAATCTCTCCACCTTGGTCCGTGAAGAGAATCAAGTCCTCGACCGTGTGATAAGTCCGTCGCGCCTCTACCGGTAAGCGTACCATGACTTTGACTTCGTCACGCCCGCGTTGTTGACGCAGCGCCTCAATCCCATAAAAAGCTCCCCGAACTTGCTGGGCCAGATCCGTCGCGTTTAGACCTAAGCTTTGCGCTTCAGGACGAATCCGAAAGCTTAATTGGGGTTTGCCGCGTGATACCCCATCTTCAATATCAGCGACGCCTTTATACTGGGCCAGGGATCCGGCAAGTTCCGTAGCTGCCGCTTCTAATGTGGTACGCGACCGGTGAGTCAGCTGAATATCTATAGCAGCGCCACTACTCGGACCAGTTTCGGCTTTAAAGGTCAACGATTCGAGCCCGGGAATAACCCCAATCTCCTCGCGCCAGGCTTTGGCAAACTCTACGCCACTAATTGCCCGTTGATCCGTAGGAACCAAAGAAATTTGCATTCCAACGAGATGACTCCCTGCAGGACCGCCCGAGGACTGATTAGGACCGAACCCTGGCATGGCTGAGCCAATCTGGGCATAGACCCCACGGACAATCTGCTCGCCCCCATGGTCTTGGACAGTTGCATTTGCTGCGTCAAACAGTCGTTGTAACACATCCCGAGTGGTTTCGATGGGCACACCATATGGTAGAGTCGCTTGAGTCGTCACAATTTCGGAATCAATACTTGGCATAAAACTAAATGGCACATGGCCCCCAGCCACCACACCAAGAGAGAGGATCAGCAAGGCAATTCCAACAGCTACAGTGAGATATCGATGCGTGATCAGTGTTCGTAGCGTCGGTTGGTACGTGTGATGGATAAACCTATACATTTTTTCACTAAACCAAATCCGAGGTTGACTCAGGGAATGCCAGATTCCCAAAGTCTCATGTTTTCCCGTCAAGTGAGCAGGTAGCACAAACAACGACTCAATCAACGACACAACAAAGACAGCGACCACCACTGACGGAACCTGCCGCATAAAATTTCCCATTGTCCCTGGCACAAAAAACAACGGCAGAAAGGCGGCAATATTGGTCAGGACTGCAAAGGAGATCGGGCCGGCAATTTCCCTCGCTCCGACAATGGCAGCGTCAAGAAACGGAAGCCCTTCTTCACGTTTTTGATAGATGATTTCTCCAGTCATCACAGCATCATCCACGATAATTCCCAACGTCACAATGAACGCAAATAACGAAATCATGTTTATGGAAGCGCCTGTCAGGGGAATAAATAAAAACGAACCAAGAATCGCCGTTGGTAGTCCCAGAGTCACCCAAAAAGCTAATTTAGGATCGAGAAACAAGCCCAGGAGAAGTAGCACCAACACAAGACCGATAAACGCATTTTTAAGTAGTAACTTCACACGATCACGATAAATCTCCGATTGATCGGCCCAGACCGCCAAGTCAATATTCTCAGGCAACTCAGGCTGAAACTCCTTAAGGTAGGCATAGACATTATCTGAAATAGACTGCGGGGTTTCATTCCCAACTCGAAAGATGTTCACCTGGATAGCCCGTTGGCCGTTATAAAACGCTTCTTGATCGTCGTCTTCAAAACCATCGGTTATCGTCGCGATATCGTTGATAGTGACGCTCGCTCCATCGGGCGTCGAAGTAATGGGAATCCCGGCATATTGTTGTCCAAAGTCTCGGCGTTCTTGGGTTCGCAGCAGCACCTCACCACTGTCAGTCTTGACTCCCCCACCGGGTAACTCAATGGCCGTCTCACGGACTTTCTCCGCAATTTCATTGAGCGTTAACCCATAGGCACGGAGGTGTCGCTGTGACACCTCAATTGCAATTTCTCGTGACCGTGCCATGCCAAGATCGACCAGGGTGATACCTGGACGTTGTAAGAGGTCATCTCGAATCCGTTCAGCCACATCACGAAGTGTCTGTTCCTCTTGATTTCCATACACCATAATGGTCAATACTTGGTGGCGAACTTCCACTAAACTGATGATAGGACTTTCCGCTAAGTCAGGAAACGACTGAATCCCTTCAATTTCGTTGTTCACATCTTGCAAGACACTATTTGTGTTTGCGTCACTCGTGAGCTCTATTTGGACTAGCGCACTCCCTTCACTTGCCGTTGACACAACTTGGTCGACTCCATCAAGACCACGAACGGCATCTTCTATTGAGAGGATAATCCCTTGTTCTACTTCTTCAGGACTGGCACCCGGATAGGCCACGGACACTCGAATGACATCAACCTCAAACTCTGGAAAGACCTCTTGTTTCACACGGGTACTGACCAACAGACCACCAAGGATAAACATCACCATGACTAAATTTGCTGCGACATGATGCCGGACCATCCACGAGATAGGACCTGGCGAAGGGGGGAGGGATTTATCGGAAGCCATATTGGCTAATCACTCCTCAAGGTTTTCTAAAGAACCTGCCGCCCCAGTTGCTGGGGTGAAACCCTTATCCTCAGCAGATATGAGTTTGAGTCCAGGGATGGCTGCAGGCAATTGCGTCATGATGACCTGGTCACCATCATTCAATCCTTGACTCACTAAGACGGAGTCCTTTCGACTCAAGGTAATATTAACTGTTCTGACTTCGAGCCTATTCTCATCATTTTTCACCCAGACTCGACTCCCTTCACGAATCGTACTACGCGGAAGCACAATCACGTCCTCAAGCAGTGGTCCTTCAATTTCAACCCTGACATATTCGCCTAATAACAAAGGTTGACGCTCTCTCTTCTTACGATTCAATTCCAAGGGATCTTGGATAGAAATCAGCACTTGTGCCATCCGTCCGTTCGGGGTTACCTCACCCAAAAGTTCCACCACCTCACCATTCCGTTCGAGAGATTTGCCATTTCCAAGTTCACGAAAGATGTGCGCACGGGCCCCTGTCATCGATCCTGATCCGGGGAATGTGATCCACTTCAGTTGATGAATAGGTATGCTTACTTGGGCACGAAACTCATCAGTCCCAACCAATGTCGCCACCGTGTCCTGGACATTAATTAGCTGACCTACTTCTACCGACTCAGACAACACGAGTGCATCGAATGGAGCCGTTAAGACTGTCCTGCGTAAGTCTAATTGAGCTTTGCGCAAACGACTATTTGCTGCACTCAAGGCCACGCGTTTTTCTTTCAAATGGGGATAGCGAAGGGCCAACTGCTTGCTGAGTTTGCTAATTTCGCCAGACGAGGGCCTCAGTAAATCCCACTCACGTTGAGCCACAGCTTGATTACCTAATTCAACCTTCAGATCAAATTCAGCCTTCGCCAGAGCTGCCTTCTCCTCGTCGACAATGGCTTGAAAATCTCTTGGATCAATACGAAGCAATGGCGTCCCTTTAGCAATAATACCTCCAGCTATAAGACCGGGATGATGTGCCACTACTCGGCCGTTGACCTCAGGTTGTACAGTCAATTCCTGATACGCTTTCACAGTACCAAAGGCAGAAATTATGGCTCGCTCATTTTGGAGATGAGTAGTGAGAACCTTGACAAACGTCGACGTCTCAAGTGGCGTGGCTTTTGGAACGGTTGGCCGAGTCACAACGAGCGCCTGCCCTCCCATAATCGCCAATACTAAAATTACGACGGGGAGAAGGACTCGAAAAAGACCAGTTCGTTTCTCTTCCTTCATCAATGCCATGGTCAAAGATCCGTCTCCTGTGGTGGTGATACCTGAGCATGTGGTGAGATGTCCCACCCTCCGCCGATCGCCTTGTAAACTTGCACCACGGCTAATAATTGGTTGCGTTGGGTTTGAGCAAATGCGATCTCCGCATCAAAAAGTTGACGCTGAGTATCGAGAACGGCAAGATAATTAGCTTGCCCATTGAGGTATTCAAGCTGCGCTAATTTTAAGGCTTCACGAGACACGCGAACAAGTTCTTCCTGAGCCTTTCGGATTTCTCGAGTTTTTTGGTGCGCTACGAGCGCATCCTCAACTTCTCGAAATGCCTGTTGAATCGCCTGCTCATAGCTGATCACTGCTTGATCGTGTCTGGCCTTGGCCACTTCCAAATTCGCACGATTTCGCCCTCCCTGAAAGATAGGAACAGTAACAGAAGGGCCGAACGACCAAATCTGTGAAGTGCCAATAAAAAGATCAGAAAATTCGAGGCTTTGTGCGCCATAGTTTCCTGTGAGACTAATCTGAGGGAAAAATGCCGCCTTGGCTACACCAATTTGGGCATTAGCCGCAATCAACCGCTGTTCAGCTTCTTGAATATCAGGACGCCTTGCAAGAAGAGCCGAAGGCAGCCCGGCTGGCACATCTGGAGGAAACGTTTGACCCTCCAGTCCTGAGGTACGAATCACAACATCTGGGTTCTTGCCAACAAGGATGCTGAGCTGGTTCTCCTTTTGCCCAATTTGCCGTTCTAGGTCTGGGATAACTGCTTGCGCTCGAGCCACTTCCTGCTCTGCGCGACGGACATCCAGCGTCGAACTTTGCCCCATCAATTTTCGTAATCGAATCAGTTCTAACGTCTCTTCACGAGTGCGATGGGTTAGTTTCGCAATCTCAAGTTCTAGGTCCAACTCCTGAAGTTCGAAATAAGCCTGAGCAATGTCGCTCACCAGGGTCAGAAAAACTGTTCGGCTTGCCCACTCTTGCTCAACCAATTCAGCCTGAGCAGCTTCTGAGGCGCGTCGAAACTTGCCCCAAAGGTCAAGTTCAAAAGACAGATCAAACGTCGCGATAAATTGATTCGTCGTTGGTCCTTCTTGGCCTTCCCTCGAAATACCGAATCGTCGAGCCGCTGCACCAGATGTTTGGTTTCGCTGAGCACTTGCATTGCCATCAACTTGAGGAAACCGATCAGCACCAGTCACCCCGAATTGAGCATGGGCTTCTCGAATCCGGGCAACAGCAAGACGAATATCTTTGTTTTCGAGCTGCGCATAACGAATCAAAGCCTGAAGATGGGAATCTTTAAACAGCTCCCACCATCGTAGATCAGCTAAAGATTTCCCCTCTGTTTCTGTTTCTTGTTGCATACGAAATGCTGCAGGCTCTTCAACCTGAGGCCTTTCATAATCGGGACCTAAGACACACCCCCAGAAGGTACAGGCACTCACAGTAACCGACAAAAATGTTCTCATAGAGCGCGCCATATTCACTCGTTAACGCACTTCCCTAAATAGAAACATGAACATGAATGGATCTCCCAGAGTTAGGTCACCCTTTAATAGAAATTTTCAACTAAGGACTGTCGTGATTATTTGTGAAGTGTAACCCAAGACCATACCCGCTAGTATCCTAATTCGAAACGCTTCCGCTCACGAAGCCGATTCCATGTTCTTCCATCTTTTCCTTCTGCGAGATCATGGCACCTCACTTTGAGGGTCACAGGCCGACACACGCCCGAGGGGCTATCTCCTGATTGAATTGCCAACCTTTGAAGTCTTTTCTGATTTCGATTACAGTATCCATATTATTCAGTATGGCTGAAGAATCTAGTTTATGCCAATTCCAGAATTCTTCATCTACACTGTTCAGTTTCTTCTCGATCTTTTGCCAATGTCTTTTGAGTATAGAAAACATTCCAATTGGTTTGTTCTTCCTCAGCCCAATGATCGATCACGACTTCGTCTATTTTGCTTCCCTTACGCTGGTGGTGGTGCATCACTTTTTCGTCGTTGGTCACAATTCTTCCCCTCAGAAGTCGAGGTGAGAGCCGTCCAATTACCAGGTCGCGAAGAAAGAGCGTCAGATCCATTGATCAGGGACTTGGATTATTTACTCCTTGTGTTATTCGACGAGTTTAAATCTCATCTTGATAAACCGTTTTTACTTTTTGGACATAGTTTAGGAGCACTAATAGCTTACCGGCTCACAACAATTTTTCAACAAAGGCAACTTCCTTTACCAGCGTATCTCATAGTCTCTGGTGCTAGGGCTCCTCACTTACCTCTCACACGAACGACTCCCATTTCTCAACTGTCCGATTCCGAATTTATCCAAGAATTGCGTGACCTAAATGGTATACCTAAACCAATATTACAGGATGAAGAGGTTCTCTCGTATTATCTGCCACTTCTTCGTGCTGACTTTGCTCTGTCGGAAAGGTCACGCAGCAGGATGGCTGCAGCCCGGAAACTTGAATGTTCTGTTCTGGCATTAGGAGGAGTCGAGGATACAGACGCTCCAAAGAAGGATATTGAGGCATGGCAAGAGCAGACGACACGAGAGTTCAATGTCAAGCTATTCTCAGGAGACCATTTTTTCATTCATTCCTCTCAAGATCAGGTATTACTTTACCTGAATTCAATAGTTTCTCAAGTACTCCGTTCATGAGTTTTCAGTGTGAAGAAGAAGCTTGGACATTGGCTAGAGGAGCAGCCTCCTTCATCACAGGAAGTTCCAAATCGTTCAACCAACATAGAACAATCTTCTAAACTCGAATTGCGTTCGAAGGTCGAGCATCTGCGTCAGGGATTTTTTAAGCTATGCTCTCCTCCATTCGGTTTTTGAATCGTTATTTGATAGACCAATTTTATCCACTCCGATTCATCTTTCCCATCCGTGTGAGACAATCCAAACGACGGTTCAGATTGTGCCTATCCTTCAACTTGAGATAACCTTTGAATATATTCCCCGGGAATGCCCTTGGTCCTTACACGGTTACAGCTTCCTGCGAAGCTGACCTACACCCTGCTGATAATACCCAGAAGGACTTGATTGCTCATTCACCCACGGGCAAGCCTATGGTGCTCTGTTTTCGACCGCATAGATGATGCGATAAGTTCCGCGATCATACTACCTGAAAACCGAGTTCAACATTTAACAAAGAATCCGATTTTCCTGGGATTCATTATCGGCACAGTAATTCTTCGACTCTGCGTGCGTTCTCTTCACCAACTGCTTTAATGTACGTTTCCTTGTGCGCGCAGCAAGTGTAGATAGCAGTCTCTAGTAAGTATACGGAAAGAACCATGATGTGCTGAGATTCCCTTGAAGAGAAAAATTTCTGCCTATTCTCTACGTACGATAGATTGTCCCTAACGCATTCAACGTCGTTCCCTAATTCGCGTCCTCGCATTACAGTACAAAGTACAATGTCGTTCGAATGAGAAACATTAAAGCAAACGGTAGCGCCTTCATCACTGTCGCAAAGCGCAGGCTTACCAAACTTATTATACGTAAGCTGTATGCGATCAGGAGGGATGTTCAAATAGAGCCCAAGGATTATTCGCAGCACACCTCGACCAACAGTAAAATAGTCGCGAACTTTAGCAAAGTGATAGTTGGGAGCTCCATGCTTCTCGTCTAACGTAAGGAGTTTAAAAAATGTTTCGACAGTCGCGGATGTTTGATTCAAGCTAGCAAGCCACACATGGACTTCATCCATATCCAATACCGAACACGAAAGCAGAGATAACCATATGTTCTCTTGGGCTACCATCATGTTGGTCGTTTGAAGATAGACTTAATAGAATTCAAGAGTTCGGTTCTCGTATTCTTTCATCATCGTTTTCATCCGGCTGGCCTCCTTCGGGAATAGCTTCAGGAATAATCTAACTTTTTTATGCTCTTGAATCCTGCATCTTTTGTTGAAGGCTAAGAGGTCGCATATCAGTCCATACTTCTTTGATATATGCGAGGCATTCACTTTTTGTCCCATTCTTATTTACATCAGTCCAACCAAGAGCATTTTTGCGACCCACGGGCCATATTGAGTATTGCCTCTCATGATTGATAACAACCTTATAGATCCTATTCTCTTCCTCATTAATTCTACTCATTGATACCTCCATTGGCTAGAAAGTTTACACCACTCGTCAGATCCAGATGACCGATAGATGACGCGAGACGTCCATGCCTAGGCTAAAACGATATGAACACTTAACTTGAGAGCATTATTTCTTCCTTGATATAGGTTTTTGGAAAGTTCTTGCCTATACACTGCTAAAGCAGTTCAGTGTGGCCCAACTGCTCAGCGTTGGTAATGAATTTTCCCGGAATCTAGCTTGACGATTCGATCGGCTAGATAATAGTAACGTTCGTCGTGGCTAATGACGATGACGGTCTTTTCTTTTGCTCTCAAGTCCGGAACTATTTTAGTGTAAAAAACATTCTTGAAGTTGGGATCTTGATCAGCAGCCCATTCATCAAAAACATAAATAGGGCGATTCTCAATATACGCGGTGAGGAGAGCCAATCGTTTGCGTTGTCCTTGGGAAAGCGCAGTAGTAGAAAGTTTTGTCCCATTGATTTTGACCTTATGATCAAGCTGAAGTTTGACCAGGTAATCACGAGAAATAGAGTCAAGATCAAAGGATTCCATCCCTAAAAGAGACTCAAAAAGATAAAAGTCTGAAAAAATGACCGAAAAGTGCTGGCGATACCATTCCCTGTTTTGATCCGTAATAGGCTGTTCATCTAAATAAATATCCCCCCCCTCAGGAATATACAATCCTGTAAGGATCTTCGCTAATGTAGTTTTCCCACTTCCATTCCCACCAACCAGGAAAATTAATTCTCCACGGTGTAGCGTCAAATTTGTAGGACCGAGCATAAAACTAGAATCATCATGCTCACGGAAATACGTATGGGTAACACCCATAAGCTTAATCTGATTCCAATTGGAGTAGATGGAAGAGTTTGTTAGATCTCTCTCCTCACTGACTTTTTCCAAAGACAATCCCAAAGACTCAATTTTCTTAAGTGCTACTGTGGCTCGAGCCAACTCTGGAAGCAAAGGCATAAGAACCATCAACGGTGTCATTAAATAGATGATAGTAATTAGAAAACCCGTCTGAAGCTCAGCGTTGAATTCAGCCACATTCGGTAAAACAAAAACCACAAACCCGATCAGCACAAAAAATAGAAACTTCCCCAAATTGGTTGCACAAGCATAGAAACCCAAACCGTGAATATTGTGCTTTCGAAATGCGCAAGAAGAAGACTTGAGAAGTTCGAGAAAGCTTCTCCTCCGTTTAAGGTTAAGCTTCAGTTCCTTCACTGCTCCCGTTAACGAACGAAAATGTTTCCATAATATATCTTGTTCATTACGTGCACTCGTTAGAGATACAACAGCTTTTTGATGCAATAAATGGTAACTCAGTGCACCCAATACTAAAAAACCAAGTACGAGGAGAAACTGGGCCCAAGAAAGATATCCCAGGTAGATAAGGCACCCCACAATGATAGCGACGTTGATACATATAACTGGCAAGACTTGAAAAGCCCGACTTATAGCCTGAACATCCTCAGTGAGCGCAGGAAATAGCCGTGTTGCTCCAATATTTTCTATACACCGCAGGTGAGCCGCGAGAATTCGATCGATTAAAAATAGTCGAAGATCAAACACTGTATCCTGTGAAAGACGGATCATAAAAAATTGAGAAATTAGGCTGCCCATGAGCATCACGAAGCAGATTCCAACATACAGAACAGCTGACGGACTGGCAGTTGTTAGTGCACTATTTACAATAGCAACAAACCCCACACTACTCAGACCACTCACGACCCCTGCAATGCTGGCTAGAACCAAAATTTTCCGGGATTTTAGAAGGAGAAATGTAAAAAGGGTCATTGTTACTAATCTATGGCGTTTTCAATGCAATCTCTCAATCGTTCAGCGAGAACTCGAACGTGTGGGAGTTTGACTATTGTGTCATGATTCCCCGGTAGGACGTGAGATTCTACACCTCCAACCGCCAAATCATCCCAACCGCCTTTTTCTACGTAACTGAAGTCATCTGAATACGGCTCGCACGCTTGAAACAAAGTCACGGTATCTGGATAGACTCGCGGCTTGTAACGATGGATAGCCAAAAGATTGGCTTTATACACTTCTCCCAAATGTCTAATATCAGATAATAAAGTATCTGCTGGCGCAAGATTAGCTACCTGAGTTTGTCTTACGATATATTCTAGTTGCTCCTCCCATTTCATATTGAGGAGTTGCTCTTGTGAGAGAGCTGGGGCAACGCCAGGAAATTCCATCAAATGCTTGGCCAACACTACTTCTTCAGAAACTTCTGGCTCATTGGATGGAGCATAGGCATCGATTAATACCAATAGTGAGACCTCATGACCTCGAGAGAGAAGTTGCTGGGCAATTTCAAAAGCGATAACCCCTCCCATCGACCATCCTCCCAACAAGAACGGACCGCCCTTCTGAACAGTGAGAATCTCTCGTATATATAAAGTCGCCATGGCCTCGATCGTATCAATGGGAGCTTGTTCGGCTTCTAATCCTCTTGCTTGAAGACCATAAAATGGCTGCTCTTCACCCAAGCTTTCTGCAAGTTCCGCATAACATTGGACCGTTCCCATTATTGGGTGAATGCAAAAAAATGGCACATTTGAACCTTTAGTCTGCATGGACACCAATGAAGAAGAAGTCGCAAGGGGTGATTGTTTACTTAAGGTCGTTGCTATTTGTCTGATGGTAGGTCCCTGAAAAAGAGAAGATATAGAAAGTTCTTGATTGAACTCTCTTTGAATCTTGCCAAGGAAAAAAATAGCCAGTAACGAATGCCCCCCTAATTCAAAGAAGTTGTCGTCACGCCCCACTGACTCAAGTCCTAATAAGTCCTCCAACATCGACGCCAAAGTTTGTTCCACGTCGCCAACCGGGCCTTCATAGTTAGCGGTAAAAACTCCGGCACCTTCAGAGTTGGGTAACGCATTGCGATCCACCTTGCCACTTGGTGTCAACGGCAACGCCGTCAGCCAGACAAACTCCGCCGGCACCATGTAATCCGGGAGAGACTGTAACAAAACTTCGCGCAAAGCCATTCCATCCACCGCTTTAATTTCATCTTGACGCACTATATAGGCTACTAACCGCTCTGCTCCGCCGCTTGCTTTTCCACGTTTTACTACAACCGCCTGCTGTACAGCCGAATGCTGAAGAAGGGTCGCTTCAATCTCACCCAGCTCAATCCGAAACCCGCGGAGCTTGACTTGATGATCACGCCGTCCCAAATACTCCAACGTACCATCGGCCTGATACTTTGCTAGATCTCCAGTCCGATACAGTCGTGCCCCCGGCTCCTGAC
>BQIX01000035.1 GCA_021604145.1 Nitrospirales bacterium | reverse complement strand
CTTTCCCGTGAAGGCATCAATATCATGATGATTAGTACCTCTGAAATTAAGGTGTCCTGTGTCGTGGAAGAAAAATATTTAGAATTATCGTTACGGTCATTACATAATGAATTTGAATTAGATAAAGCCCCAACCACTCCTTAATAGTGACGTTTATGGATGGGTGTTGAACACACGTTGAACATGACAGATCATTCCCCAGTTAAGCCATTCTTGGAAATCTACGATACCACCTTGCGTGATGGATCGCAGGCAGAAGATGTCAGCTTTTCCGTCGAGGACAAAGTCCATATTGCATTAAAGCTGGACGAACTAGGCATTCATTATATTGAGGGAGGATGGCCAGGAGCCAATCCAAAAGATATTGAGTTTTTTCGTGTCATCAAAACAACGCCCTTGAGTCACGCAACGGTTGTGGCATTTGGTTCCACACGAAAAGCGGATAATGCCGTACGGAATGATCCAAATCTTCAAGCTCTTCTGTCAGCTGAGACCGAAACCGTAACGTTATTTGGAAAGAGTTGGACGTTGCATGTGACGGAGGCTTTGGGAACGTCGCTAGAGAAAAATGTTGAACTGATCGGTGATTCAATTGCCTATCTGTGCGACCAACAGCGTCGCGTGTTCTACGATGCCGAGCATTTCTTCGATGGATATAAAACAGATGCGGGCTATGCGATGAAAACCCTGAGAAAAGCAGCGGAAGCCGGTGCCGAACGTATCATTCTCTGCGATACCAATGGCGGATCAATGCCGTGGGAAATTAAGGAAATTTTTGAACATGTCAAGGATGAATGCTCTGTGCCTCTCGGCATTCATGCCCATAATGATGCGGAAATGGGTGTTGCCAATTCCATCATGGCTGTCAATGCCGGTGCACGGCAAGTGCAGGGAACTATCAATGGCATAGGAGAGCGGTGTGGGAATGCGAATCTTTGTTCCATTGTTGCCAACCTTCAATTAAAAATGAACATGCCGGTTTTAGAGGATAAACAACTAGCTCAACTTCGAAAAGTGTCGATGTATGTTTCGGATATTGCGAACCTCCTGCCCAATAAACGTCAACCGTATGTTGGCGATACCGCGTTTGCCCATAAAGGTGGCGTGCATATTCATGCCGTGCAAAAGAACCCGTTAACGTATGAACATGTTCAACCAGAAGATATTGGGAACCATCGACGTGTCTTGATTTCCGACAATAGTGGCAGAAGTGCGGTGTTGGGCAAGATCGAAACACTCGGGCTGAGTCTGCCCAAAGAAGATGCACATGTACAAAATCTCCTGTCGTCTTTGAAGGCTCGAGAGTATGAGGGCTATCAGTTTGAAGGAGCCGAAGGATCTTTTGAGCTTATGGTCAAGAAAGCGCTGGGTGAACATACGCCATTTTTTGAGTTATTGGGCTGTCGAGTCATTATTGAAAAACGACAAACGAATGAGCAACCGGTCATGTCTGAAGCCACGATCATGGTCAAAGTTGGCGGGGTCGTGGAACATACCGCTGCGATCGGGGATGGTCCAGTCAATGCATTGGATAATGCCCTGCGAAAAGCACTTGAAAAATTCTATCCTCAATTACGAGATGTGAAGCTCTTAGACTATAAAGTGAGGGTATTGTCTGGAAGCCAGGGTACGGGATCTCGAGTTCGCGTTTTAATTGAGTCCGGTGATCATAAGGGGAAGTGGTCAACGGTTGGGGTTTCTGAGAACATCATTGAGGCAAGCTGGCAGGCATTAGTTGATGGCATAGAATATAAGTTGCTGCAGGAGGAACGGCCCCTCTCATAGTCCCTCTCTAGGAGGCGATTGATTGAATAATGATAAGTTGTTGTTATTCCTTGACATTTCATGAAATCGCCTGTACGTTTGAAAAAAGCCTCTAATAAAGTTCTTGAGGCGAGCCAACACGATTATCCATCGTCAACTAGTGTAGTGAACCGCAAAACCATAAAAATAAGATGCATGTCACACTGATGATCATCTCGAGCGAAACGAGAGATGTTTCTTAGGTTATACACGAACTTTTTAACCACTACACTAGGGGTTGAGGGGGATTATGAGAAAGGCTGATGTTGCCAACATCATTTGTGAAAAGGTTGGACTTTCTAAAACAGAAGCGATGGACCGGGTTGAGGATGTGTTGAACATTCTCAAAGAAAGTCTGAAGAAAGGGGAAGCCATCAAGATTGCAGGGTTTGGTAACTTTATTGTGCGAAGTAAGGGTGAACGTAAAGGGAGAAATCCACGAACGGGTGAAGAAATTGCGATTACCCCAAGACGTGTCGTGACGTTTCGCCCAAGTCAGTTATTTAAGAAACATGTAAACTCATAAGATTTCGAGGGGCGTGTATGCCTCTTCGGTGATAGTCCTGATGAGGGTGGAGACGAAGCAAGCCGGAAAGACGTTTTATAAGATTGGTGAAGTCGCCGGGATTACTAAGCTTCCGGCGTACGTCTTACGATTTTGGGAATCTGAGTTTAGCTTTCTTCGACCCAAAAAAAGTCAAGGGCGTCATCGAGTTTATTCCCAAGCTGACATTGAGACCGTGATAGAAATTAAGCGTATGCTCTATGAAGAGGGATATACCATTGCGGGATTGAAGCGGTATTGGTACCGTCGTAAGCGTAGTTTGAATGTCCCAAACCCCAGTGGGGAGCGAGTCAAAAAAGCCAAAACTGAATTAAAGAATATCCTTAAGATGCTTGATGATCGATAGGTTGATATGCCTCAACAAAAAAAATGGCTTACTTTGAGGCGTTGCGTAGGTCGATCCATGCTACGTCTTGATTGGTGTTGTGGATCATGCAGAAATGATTTTCGTCGGGGCGTGGCGCAGCCCGGTAGCGCACTCGCTTGGGGTGCGAGAGGTCGGCCGTTCAAATCGGCTCGCCCCGACCAGATTTTCTAAAACCGTGGAGTAATATTTCATACTGAAATCATGAATAGCAGGATATAGGCAGGAGAAGGTTAGGCTTGGATATCATCTTCAATGAGGTCTTCGCTCTCTGGCATACCATACGCAACAAACTTCGCATATGATAAGTAGATTCCACTGCTATCCCGCATGGCTTTTGTTCCCGCTTTCATTCTCGCCAGTTTCGTGCTGTCCGACCCATCTGTTTCGTGTAGCTTTCTGACGTATTCATTCAGGACGTCATTATAGCTTTCCATGGCTTTTTCGACGTTCAAATAGGCTTGCATGATTTGTTCGGTCATTGTAGATATTCCCCCATCTTTTGGTATGAACAAGATCTTCACCATACATGAGCGTCAAATTTGTGGTCAACTTGATACCATATGAAAACCGTTTCTTAGTCATGGAGGTACGTCTGAACTATTGGGTTTGACCGTCTTTCTTGAGATCCAGTAAAATGCCCACGCTTAGCGCGTTCATGAGCTGGGGGGTGCTGGTTTGCTTGACGTGCGGAGCGTCTGTCCATACTATCCTCGGTTTCCCTCCCTGTGTCATTAGATGAGTTAGGTCAGTTTATCAGGGCATCTGTTTGATCAATGTGTTGATGAGTTATAGCCGATTCTATTAACTTCCACTGTTTGATGTGGGTCATGACGCTGGGTGACTTGAATACCTAAAGTAGGTGGCATCAAAAGTATACTGTCTCAACGATAGATAGTCTTTGAGTTCCGCTTGGTCTTGCGAATGATCGTATTCAAGGGCTGGCTCGACTGGACTTGGACGCTTCTAAAGCAAACCTCAGCAGGGTTATTCAAACGCTTTCGTTTGAGGCATGTCGAAAAATCGTGGTTTTCCGGGCTATCGTGTCCAAGCATCCCTGCTTCTCATGAATTGGATTCGCTATAATACGTTCTTCAATCAAGAAAGTCCGTGATGTTGCAGCCGATCTTCTCATGATCTCTGACGATTCGCATCCGTGGATTTCAGTTGTCATCCCGATAAAGGATGAACGAGAAAATATTACTCCTCTGTCTCGTCAGTTGTTCACGTTTTTTTCCAGCCGAGAAGAAACCAAAACGGCGCCTTTTGAGATTATCTTTGTCGATGATGGGAGCACGGATGGCAGTGACCGCCTGTTGCAAGACCTCGTTCAGGAATATTCAGAAATTCGGGTCATTTCTTTTGATCGTAATTATGGGCAAACAGCTGCATTTGATGCAGGGTTTCGGCATGCCAAGGGGGCATGGATTGTGACGCTAGATGGCGATCTTCAATATGACTCTGATGATATTGGCAAATTATTACCGTTGGCAAATCAGTACGACGTGGTGTGTGGAAGACGTCAACGACGAAATGACAATCTGCTCCGACGGTGGTCATCCCGTTTGGCCAATGGGGTGCGTAACGCGGTCATTCATGATGGGATTCAGGATACGGGGTGCTCGCTCAAAGTGTTTAAACGATCGGTTGTCGACCGAATTCCATTATTTCGGGGCATGCATCGGTTTTTCCCTGCATTAGCCCAAATGTATGGTTTCTCGGTGACAGAAATACCTGTACAACATTTTCCTCGAGTTCATGGACTGTCAAAATATGGAGTGGGTAATCGACTGTTCGCGAGTTTATATGATCTCTTTGCCGTACGTTGGATGCAGAGTCGATGTTTGAACTATCAGATTCGCGATCGGCAACATATGACGAACCACGTTTCATCTCGTATCTCAAAGAATTCATTGAACGAAAACACCTAATTCCTCTCTCTTCAGGCAAAATCGTTCTTTTCGTGAAGACATGTCCTCTTCCAATGGTGAAACCATGACTATGATTGATGGCCTTTGGCTTGCAGCTGAAACCTACTTTTCGAGTATGACCGGAGAGGAAATTGCCTGGAAATGTGTTGGGCTCTTCGGAGTACTGCTGTTTTTTTCACGATGGATTATTCAGTGGATCGCTTCCGAGAGAAGAGCTCAAAGCCATATGCCGTTGTTATTTTGGTACTTGAGCTTTGCCGGGGCCGTGATGACGTTGGCGTACGTTCTGTATCTTGGCGATGAAATTCTTATATTAGGGAATAGCGCAAATAGTTTTGTCTACGCACGAAATTTGATGCTGATTTATCAAGGGCGTAAACAAGTCTGAAATGGGTAATGGTTCATTGTCATACGACCAGTTTTCCAATTCGTCATTCAGAAATGTTTTAGCAATTTTTGCCCTTGCTAGTCTTCTACTGTTGGTGAATCTTGGTGGGCTGGGCCTGACTGACCGAGACGAAGGCAGTAATGCTGAAGCGGCAAGAGAAATGTTGGAAACCGGTGATTGGGTCTCTCCCACGCTCAATTATGAGCCACGATTTGCCAAGCCGGCTTTTGTGTATTGGATTATCAGTGCCTCCTACGCCGTATTTGGGGTGAATGAATTTTCAGCCAGATTGCCCTCGGCCGTATTTGGTATCGGACTGATCCTGCTGCAGTATGGGTTTCTTGCCAAGGTTGGGAGCGTGCGAATTGCCACCTTGGGCGCTCTTATGCTTCTTCTGAATCTCGAAATGATTGGTGTGTGCCGAATGGTGCTCACCGATCCCGAATTAGTATTTTTTACGACGTTGGCCGGTTATAGCTTTTGGCTCGGCATGGAATCGGATCAATCCAAGAGCTGGGCGTTCTTGGGTTTGTATGTGGGAATGGCCTGCGCCATGCTGGCGAAAGGTCCGGTGGGCATGATTATTCCCTTGTTAGGAATTATTCCCTATCTGAGTTTGACCGGACAATGGAAGTCCTATTGGCAGAAGGGCTATCCGCTGCTCGGCTTATTTCTTGTAGGTTTGATTGCGGCACCATGGTATATCGCGATGTTTACCATTCATGGAGAGGCTTATATTGCTGCCGCTCAAGCCAATACCACTGGACGTTTTGCTAACCCAATAGAAGGTCATGGCGGGACGTTTTTTTTCTATATTCCCGTTCTGTTCTTAGGGTTTTTCCCTTGGAGCGCATTTCTGCCCATGCCGCTCTATTACACATTAAAAGGGGTAACATCGTTTCGTATGATCGCGCATGACGGGAACTCAGAGCAAAGACTCGCGATATTTTTGGCATTGTGGATTGTAGGACTGCTGATCTTTTTCACGCTCTCAGCGACACGATTACCTCATTATATTTTCCCTCTATTCCCCGCATCAGCTATCCTTGTTGCGCTCTATTGGAATCGGTGCTTGAAAGAGAATTCCCCGCCAGGGCTCACGACGTCAAAACGATTACTCATCACAATTGGCTATGCGTTGGGATTAGCCTTAGCCGCTGCTCCAGCCGTGTATACAACATTCATTGAAAAAATTACCAAAGAATTCCCGGCTGCCGGTCAAATGGAAGTCCAGGTCATTCCTGTGTTGCTGGGTTTTCTTGTGATCCTGGGAACCATGGGGGTCCGCTACCTTCTTGCTTCAAAAGAGACGCGACTCTATGGATTTGGCGTAGCCGGAGGTATGATGGTTGTGTTGGTGTCCGTGGTTGTGGTGTTTGCACTTCCTAAATTTCATGCCTATTTTATAGCTCCTCCACAACAATTGGCCTCTTTGGCGGGATTGAACTTGAAACCGGAAGATCGCTTGATTCAGTTTGGACGAAAACGTCCGTCGTTAGTGTTCTATGCGCAGAGAAAAGTCTATCAAATTAATCCTGGTGAAGATCATAAATTTGAACCTCATGAGAATGTGTCCGGGCAAAAGGCCATTGTCTTGCAGTCACACCTTCGGCCGCAGTTACCCGAGTCAGCGTCTGACTACCTATTGATGCAAGAACGTAACGGATTTTCTCTGCTTGTGAGTTCGCCATCGCAAAAGAAGTAGCATGGGTGGTCTTCATTTCTCGGGACGTGGTGTCTAGTTGCTGAACACAGTTTCTGGGGGACTCGATCATAGACATGAGTGAGGGAGCCTACGGCCTTCTCGAACTGTTTCTCATAAAGATTCATCATGAGCAATATGGCGTACGTCAAACAAGGCCTTGTCTCTAGTAGCACTATACGATATGCTGAATGTAGTTGAGTTCATTTAAAAAGTAATTGACCTGAATGTGTGGCATTTTGTAGCCTTGTTTTCAGTAGTTATTCCCAATTCTTACAACGTTTTTGGTGACTCCTCACGCTATTCCATGAATCCAATAATTCTTGCTCCCCTCACCGAGTAGCTTTCCTGCACGTTGTGTATCCGAACCACTTGCTTGTCTGCTTCACAGATCAGCCACAAGAGGGAAGTGTCTGAAAACATAAGCAGTCAGAATATACGGAGATCCTAGATCATGGCATCCAAGAAAACGAGAGCGGCGCAATGTGGAAAGACTGAATTCATTCGAATGGTCCGCTACAAGAGTGAAAACCAAGTTGGGGTTCTAGCAAAATTTGTGTCGGCGATCTCAGAGGAAGGCGGCAGTATTGGGGATGTGAAGACGCGCAAGCTCGGCAAGTTTTATATCTGGCGAGATGTCACCATTATTGCCATCGATCGAGAACACTTTGCCCAAATCCTTAAAGCAATTCGAGCATTAGAGAAAACCAAGGTTGAGCAGATCGTTGATGAGGTTCTTGAGCGACATTTGGGTGGGAAAATCAAGATGGAACTCAATCATCCGATTGAGACCATTAATGATATGCGGGCGATTTATACGCCAGGCGTGGCTGATGTCTGCCGGATTATTCAGAAAGATCCAGGCGAAGCGTACAATTACACGTGGGTTCACCATACTGTCGCGCTGTTGACAAACGGAAGTCGAACTTTAGGATTGGGGAATATTGGTCCATTGGCGGCGATGCCGGTTATGGAAGGGAAGGCCGCATTATTTAGGAAATTCACTGGTTATAACATGGTCCCGATCCCGATCGACACGACCAATTCACAAGAATTTATTGATACCGCTATACGACTATCCCCAGGATTTGGAGCGATTCATTTAGAAGATATTTCTGCGCCGGAATGTTTTGAGATCGAAACTGCATTGGTCAAACATCTCAATATACCTGTGATGCATGATGACCAATATGGAACGGCCGTGGTTTGTCTGGCTGCCGTCATCAATGCTTGCCGTATCGTCAAGGGAGACCTCGAAAAGGTGCAGATTGGACAAATCGGGCTCGGCGCTGCCGGAAGTGCCATTGCTCGGTTGATCATGGCGTATACGAACAGGACGATTTGGTGCTGTGATAAGAATCCTGCTGCGGTCGAACGCCTTGATGTTTTTCGTCAGAACAGCGCAACGCTTGAGCAGGTTATGGAGCGCTGTGACGTGGTGATTTCAACGACAGGAGTGAAGGGATTGATTTCCCCCACGTTGGTGAAAAAAGAACAAATCATTTTAGCCTTGAGTAATCCCATTCCTGAAATCACTGAGGACGAGGCCATGAAAGCTGGAGCGGCTTTCTATTCTGATGGACGATATGTCAATAACTTGCTGGCCTATCCGGGAATTTTTAAGGGTGCTCTGGAAACGCGAGCCACGAAAATCAACGAATTGATGCTGCTTGCCGCAGTTCAGGCTATCGTTGACGCGACACCAGGAGGGGAAATCGTTCCGAGTCCTCTAGACCCTACGGTTCATATTGCTGTTACCAAGGCTGTGGCCAAAGCGGCCATGACGAGCGGAGTGGCGCAAAAACACTTTGATGACGAATACTTTGATGTTGAAGAAAAATTCTAGGGAGACGTACAACATTCACTGCCTAAAAGGTTAACTTGGTTTTTCAAGTCCTGTCATGCCTTTATCGCGTGTTCCGGTTCTTCATGACACCAACGGGAGTATTCCCCGTAATTGATGGATCAGACCAACTAAGGCCATAATCCCCAAGCCCAGCAGCATCTCTTTTAACAATACGTGATCTGGACGTTGTGAATTTTTGTTTCGAAGACTCTCGGTCGTCGTGTGAATCTGATGACTGCGTACCACCCACCAGGCGACACCAGATAGGGTGGCCAGTGTGGTGATCAAGAATGACCCTGAACACAAAGCGACCCCTAGGGCTATGAGAAGGGAACTTGTAGCAAGCTTTGCTTGTCTGAGTCTTGGGACGTTCTGTACGGATAGACGTGTTCGTAGTCGAATTCCATATCCGACGGCAACCACGAGCATACCTGCCCCGAGAATGATGTCATATAAAATATCCAAGTCAGGTTTATGAACAGCGATCCAGAAGAATCCTAGTCCCGTCACAAAAAATGGCAGGCCCATTGCCAGGGATTCTATAAGGGAAGTACGCCAATTTCGAATAGGGCGTGCCAGAAAATAGCCGATGACGTAGCCCAGAAACGCGCCAACGCATGCGTCAGATGGAAAATGTGATCCCTTAATAATTCGGCTGAATGCGACAAAAGCTGCGCCTCCGTAGAGCATCCATGCGTATCGTGGAAAATGTCTCGCCATTACTGCTGCGACGGCAAATGACGCGGAAGAATGACCTGACGGGAAGGCATCTAATCCACTTTGGAAAGAAGGGCCAATTTGCCAGTGTTCCTGATGTGCAAGCCGTGGGCGGGGACGGCCTATCGAATGTTTGATCATTTGCGTGAGGAGTCCCGAGATCCCATGAGCCACAAGCGTTTGCACCCCGATTTGCTTTAGCTTGTGTTGTTTCCGGAGAGATCCTGCAAGGAACACAAGCAGAGAGATGATCACCAACGTTGACCCGTGTCCGAGTTGGTTGCCGATTTGACCAAGCTGATTCAATACCTGAATGGGTGTGGCACGAATGAACTGGATGATGGGAAAGTCTATCTGTGACAGTGCGCTGATCCCTCCCACAAGAACCATGGAGGCGATGGCACATACCAAAATAGAGATATGAGAAGGGACCCTGGTTAAAACGGAGGGACGCGTATCGAGATTAAAAAAAGAATGAAGAAATGATGCCATCGCTCCAGTTTAGTCAGAAGGGCTGAAACGGTTTACCGTGTTTAAGGGACCCAATCAGCAAGGAACACATTAAATTCACCAGGTTTTGACGCATTTCGATCAGAGACCCAGACGACTTTTGATCCGTCCGGAGAGAACATGGGGAAGCTATTGAAATGTCCGTGTGTCGTGATTTGCTCCAGTTTTTCACCTTGATCGTTGATGGAGTAGAGGTGAAAGGACGGGCGGCCTTTGGCTTCAGATTTCGAAGAAATGTTTGATGAGAATATAATATGTTTTCCATCAGGATAAAAAAATGGCGCAAAATTCGACGCCCCGTTCTGTGTAACCGCATGTTGATCTGACCCATCAGCATTCATGATGAATATTTCAAGATTTGAAGGTTCGACCATATTCTTGGCGAGGAGATCTTGGTACGTCTTGAGGGTTTCTGGTGTGTCTGGGTGGCTGGCCCGATAGACGATGCGTGTGCTGTCTGGTGAAAAGAATGCCCCACCGTCATATCCAATCTGATGAGTCAGTTTCTTGATGTTGGTTCCATTAATATCCATGCTGTAAATATCGAGGTCACCCTCTCGCACGGAGGTAAACACAATCGTGCGTCCATTGGGAGACACGGTCGCCTCAGCATCATACCCTGGAGATGCGGTCAGTCGTTGGAGGTCCAGACCACTGACATGAGCCGAAAAAATATCGTAGTCGTCTAATGCCCATCGATAGTGCTTTGTTCGTTTGATAGCCGGAGGACAGTGCGGAAAGCGCATATGAGTAGAAGAGAACAATACTCGGCGATCACCGGGGAAAAAATATCCACATGTGGTTCCGCCGTAACCAGTACTGACTCGTCGTTGATTCTTTCCCTCTAAGTCCATGGTGTAAATTTGGTAGCAGGGCAAGGGCGTTTTTAGTTCTGGATCGTTGGTGGATTGAAAGACCAGAGTATTCCCGCCAAAAGAGAAATAGGCTTCTGCATTTTTGCCGTTGGTCGTGAGTTGCCGAATGTTTTTGAGGTGTGGTTCTTCTGCTGGTGGCGGTGACGCGTTTTTGGCTTCCCCTGGAGAAACAGGCAAAACCATGATCAGTATTGTCATGAGGTAGCCGTAGAAAGTTGAGGAGGTGTGGTGAATTCGAATGGCGTTCAATGGGTTCTCCTTATGCTGCATTCAGTGAAACAGTGAGATTCTTCATGGGAGGATCGAAAAGGCCTCGCGTGAGAACGTTTCCATCTTGAAAGACCAGGTAGCTATCCCATCCATAGAAAAAGAGGAGTCGAGCCACGCGCGAAATTGCTGATGGAGAGAATCCATGAAACACGCTCATCACATGGTCTGAGTCACTTGGATTGGGACATGTTACGAGCCACGCAATGTCAGGTCCTTCAAACTTTTCCCCTTGAATGGAAATCCAGTCATCGCCAACCTGGACGACGTCACCACAACCAGCTAGTCCCTGTCGTGCGAGGTCACTCTTGAGCGGATGTCCCAAGACTAGGAATGAGCTCTCCTGAAGTGGCAGGTGACCATTCGTCTCAGTTTCAGACATGGTTGAGGAGCTCTGGGAACGTAATCGATGCAGGACTGGTTGATAGGCCTCTTCTATTTCTGGTGAATTTGTCTCGTCAATTTGTACTGATTGGTTTTGAGCGGTCACCCAAGTATTGAGCATGGGGGGGATTTGAGCGCGAGACATTCGCCGCAAGACCGTAAAGTCTGGGTCAATGACGAGTTGGGTGGGTCGAGACGGAGCAGAAAGGCTCACCGTTTGTACGTCATTGTTCAAGGAAATGACGGTGTCGAATTGAGTTCCATCGGCAAGGTAAAGGACTGTCGGAAGTCGAAGGCGATAAAAAGGCTCTTCTTGAACGATCGTGACATTCACAAGAAATTGGCCAGGGTATTCAGTATCGGCTTGTACGTCTGTTTGTGTAATACTCAAGGAAGGAGATCCAGTTCGCTCAACCCACTGTTGAAAAAACCAGCTTAGGTCTTTGCCCGTGATACGACTGAAAATCTGTTCAATGGTGTTCCAGTCAGCATATTTCCCAGTCCATTCTTTGACAAGGATTCGAATGCCCGTGAAGAAGTGGGCGTCTCCGACTTCTTGGCGCAGTATATGAAAGAGCATGGCGGTTTTTTGATAGCCAATGGCATTGTCGACGCGAGTTTCCTTGTGATGGAATTGCCTGACCGGGTATTCATGCGGCGGTGTTCCATATAAATTATATTCGAAAAACATCTGCTGACGCTTCTTCAGCGCGGTGTCCGCTGACGCATGTACCTCTTCATAGTAATAGTTTGAAAGATAGGTGGTTAGTCCTTCAACCCAGTTTCCCTCCGAGAAATGGTTGAAGACTGAATTGCCAAACCATGAGTGAACAATTTCGTGGCCGAGAGAATACGGCTGTGTGTACCCGCGTTTAATAATTCGGTTGCCGAGTAACGTATAAGAGGGTAGTCCAATTCCTGAGGGGAAAAAGTTTTCAACCACGGCGAATTTAGAAAAAGGATACGGTCCCAATAGCTTGGTATACATGTCAAGGTATTCTACCGTGGACTCCAGGTACTGGTCAGACAATTGGGCATCTTCTGGAAAAAGATAGGTGGCGATGGTGATGCCTTCCCATACCTTTTCCTGTTTGACGAAATGATTGGCGACCAGAGTAAGGGCTTCGCTTGTATTCGAGATGCTCCACGTCGACGTGGTCTCGTCTTCAGTTGTGGAACGGGACGTTTCCTTTCCTTGTGTGACCGTTTCCCACCCTGAAGGGACAGTTGACGTGACCTGAAAGGTTGCAAGGGTTTGAGGAATAGTTGGGTACCATTGGGTTTCCGATGTAAGGTAGACGCCTTCGGGACCAATGTATCCCGTAGTTTTATCTGGTGTGGTGAAACGAAGACCTGGAACGCCTTGGGGATGGTCGGCAATCATTCCATGGTAGCGAACCTTGATCGTGGGAGGGGAGGCCTTCTTAGATAGTGAATCAACGAGAGAAATATGGAGTCGATGTTCTCTCTCTTGCTCCGTAGATTTCGGTGCGTGAGTTATCTCTTCAAGCTGTAAAACGGAGTTATTGAACAGGATCTCATCGATAATCAAATGTTTGTTGAGGGTTAATTCAAGCAGGTTAGGGAAAGCCGATGCGTGAGGGAATGTGATCGTATCTTCAACTGTCAGGCTGTGGTTGGTTGGCTGAATGGTCATGGTCAGATTGTGATGCGGGATCATGGGGGAGCTGCCCCAGGCCGTTTCGTCAAAAGCGAGACCGAAGCAGAGACCAAGCAACATGAGAGTCAGGCATGTGCCATATCTCGAGCTTGCGTCTAGTCTGTCTTGATGGTATTTCTTAATTGATGAACGCATTAGTTAAGTCCATGCATATTTAGAATAGAGCATTGTTAGCTGTTTACCTGTAGAAGCGCATCAATAAACTCTTGGGCTTGAAAATCTTGGAGATCATCTTCTCCTTCACCCACGCCAATGAGTCGAATTGGAATTTTGAGTTCTTCCGCAATCGCAATGACAACACCGCCTCGAGCGGTTCCGTCAAGTTTCGTGAGGGCCAGTCCTGTGACGCCAAGTGATTCATGAAAATGTTTCGCTTGTGCAATCGTGTTCTGCCCTAACGTCCCATCAAGAGTCAGGAGGATTTCGTGAGGAGCTCCGGGAAGTTCTCGTGTAATCACCCGTTTCATCTTTTGGAGTTCTTGCATGAGGTTGACTTTGGTGTGAAGCCGTCCTGCCGTGTCGATTAAAACGACATCGCTTTTTCGAGCCTTGGCTGCGACGATCCCATCGAAGACGACGGCCGCAGGGTCTGCACCCTGTTGGTGTCGAATGACTTCAACCCCAATGCGGTTTCCCCATGTCACGAGTTGTTCAGTTGCTGCAGCGCGAAAGGTGTCGGCCGCAACAAATAACGGCTGTAGACCGGATTGTTGAAAACGCTTGCCGAGTTTGGCAATGGTCGTGGTTTTTCCAACTCCATTGATGCCGATGGCGAGCAACACATAGGGACGGGGTCCCTGTTGAATTAAGGTTTCGAGCGATTCTGATTGAATGGGTTCAAAAATTTGAAGCAACGTGTCTTTAAAGGGTTGGAGCGGGTCTTCGGAGTCGGTGGTCACACCTTCCGTTCGGATTCTCTCCATTAAGCGGTCGACGACACGGACTCCTACATCAGCTCCGAGTAACGCCTCTTCAACTTCTTCCAAAACGGCAGGGTCCGGTCCTGCACCGATCAGGCGTTGTAGTGAGCCCTGGACGCTCTTACGAGTTTTGGTCAATCCATTTTGTAAGCGTTGTAACCATCCCATGATAAGCCTAATTCGTGACGATAGACATTTCTTGTCTGTTCGTTAAGGGTGTAAAAATTTCTCTCTGACTGACCAGAGAATTCAGTTGCCGAGGTCTTATTTTTTTCTTAAGATTTTCGGTATTGGTTGAAGTGCTGCCAGAATTGTTTGTTCTTTTCGCCGCATACGTTGGGCTTCGCGTTGACCTCGTTCATGATCGTAGCCGACGAGATGCAGAATGCCATGTGTGAGGAGGTGTATCATCTCTTTGTCAATGGAGTGTCCGTAGGTTGCCGCTTGGCGCTCTGCCATGGGCACGGAAATGACGACGTCTCCCAGCAATGACGTACGAGGACCGGGTCCTTCCCATAATGGAAACGCGAGCACGTCGGTTGGTCGGTCCTGATGGCGATACTGTCGGTTTAATGTTTGCATGCGAGTGTTGCCTACGAGCTCAAGACTGAGTTCTGAGTCTGGGACGCCGGCTCTGTTAAGAATCTTCTGTGCGACCGTACAAAGGACGTGTTCGTTGATTCCTATTTGGCGAAGCCGGGAACGGAGAAGAACGGACATTAGTCCGGTCTATTTCTACGTATAGCCAGAATCTTGAGGCAGGTGAGTCTCATCGTGATTCCTGTGTGTGAGCGGTCTTTTGTCCATATTGATCGTAGGCTTTAATGATGGCTCGTACGAGTGCATGCCGCACCACATCGCGTTCTGTAAAGTGAATGAATTTAATGTCTTCAATATCTTGAAGGATTTCAGCAATTTGTACGAGGCCCGACGTCTGAGTTGGTGGCAGATCAACCTGTGTAATGTCGCCAGTTACAATGGCTTTGGAGTGGGTCCCAAGTCTTGTTAGAAACATCTTCATTTGTTCTGCTGTCGCATTTTGCGATTCATCCAGGATCACAAATGCATCGTTGAGCGTTCGCCCTCTCATGAACGCTAACGGGGCGATTTCAATCTCTCCACGCTCAACCAGGCGGTTGGCTCGTTCAATATCCATCATACTATAGAGCGCATCGTAGAGGGGGCGAAGATACGGATGGACTTTGGCGATCATGTCACCCGGTAAAAAGCCAAGCCGTTCACCCGCTTCCACGGCCGGTCGTGCGAGGACAATTCGACTGACTTCTCGTTTATTAAACGCCGCTAAGGCCATGGCCATGGCCAGGTAGGTTTTTCCAGTGCCAGCTGGCCCTATCGCAATGACGAGGTCGTACTGTTGAATGGCTTCAATATAGGACTGTTGTGCCGGGGACTTGGGAACTATGCCACCTTTTTTCAAGTTGGTATTGCTTGATGAGGGGTCAATGGAAAATTTTTTGAGGGGACGTTCGAGTTCTGTTTCCGTGGACCGAAGGGCCCGAGTGATATCGTCAGGTTTTAATTCGTAGTAGTCACGAGTCCAGTCTCCTAACTCATGTAAGATGCGTTCCGCTCGCAGCACAGCATCTGGTTGTCCCTTTACTGTGATCTCATCACCCCGAGCGGTCATATCGACATTGAGTTCTCCTTCGATCATGCGAAGATGTAAATCATGCGGGCCAAACAGGTTGGCCAGATCAACTCCCTCTTTGAGTTTCAATTTTTTCACGTATGATTCGAAACCGTTTCCCTTGTGGAATCCAGAAAAAGAAGTCTAACAGAGGGAATACGAGGAGACAAGATTTTGATTGGTTGTCGAGTGGGGTGGTGAATACGGGCGCGGAAAGATGTGGCACGCCTTCTTGCGTCACTGAAGGGAGGCCTTCCCGTCATTGTTGATTTCAATAAGAGAGGTAATAATTGGTCTTTTGGTCTTTGCTGTGTTCGGAGGCTTATGAAATTGGTGCATGTCCATGACGGATTTGACCAATCACTAGATTCATCGTGTTTTGTTGACTACGAAGTATGCGTCTTTTTGATTAGGTGCGTTTTTGACAGGATGGGCAGTAAAATGAACTGCGTTCGGATGTGAGACGTTTGATGGTTTTTGAACAACCGCGAGGACAAGGATGACCGGCTTTTTGATAAATAACATGCTGTTCTTGAAAATGTCCTCGTGTTCCATCGGGTGCTCGAAAGTCTCGGATAGATGATCCTCCGGAGCTGATGGCTTGTTGAAGAATGGTTTGGGTGGAGCCATGAAGACGTGCGATGGCGGCTCTGGATAATCGATAGCCCTGTGCATAGGGGTGAATCCGAGCATCGTACAAAATTTCATTGGCGTAAATGTTTCCAATGCCCGCGAGTTTGTGCTGATTTAATAGGAACGCCTTCATTCGTCCACGTGAGTTGTGGATCAGTTCATAAAACGTTTCTTGCGTCAGTGAAAGCGGGTCAATCCCAAATCGGCGTTGAGTGAAGAGGGCTAATTGTTCGGCGTCGAGTAAGTAGACCCGGCCAAATCGTCTTGGATTCCAGTAGTGCAGTGTGGGTTCTGTTGATTGATCTAAGGTGAAGGTAAAATGAATGTGTTTGTCATAACCCGTACTGGCAGACTGAAAGAGAAACAGGCCAGTCATGCCGAGCTCTGCTAACATATACCGTCTGTGTTGATTCTTTCTGCACGTAAAGATCAGACTTTTTCCTTTTCGGATGAGATCGGTAATTTGGGTTCCCAGGTACCACCGTTGAGACGATAGGCCGATTCGAATGATATCTGACCGTTGTACATGAAATTCTTTAATCGTACTTCCAAGAATGTGCAAGCGGAGCTGGTTGAGTATGACTTCAACTTCTGGGAGTTCTGGCATTGAGGAGATTGGTTTTCTGGTGAGTGGAAAGTGGGGAATTGCCCCTAGTGTTGAATAAACGGAACGGGTCACGTAGAGTTTTTTGTCGCCGTATTTTGACTTTTTCAATCGTGTATTCGAGTCTTGGGAGTGGCGTGGTCCCTTCTCGGCGCTTCCGAGCAAAGTCCACGGCGTTCTCATAACTCATGCCTTGTACACAACAGAGATACGCAATCATAACGGATACTGATCGTCCCATTCCCGCACGGCACGCTATTAAGATCTGATGGTGAGGCAGGTGGCGTTCGAGCCACACGACAGCAGATTCAATATCCATAGG
>BQIX01000034.1 GCA_021604145.1 Nitrospirales bacterium | reverse complement strand
TTATATCACTATCGGGGCGTCTCGAAATATCATTTTCCGATGTACTGAAAAGAAATCGAATATCGGTTTAATCATCGAACGGAGAATCTGTTCAAACGATTCTTGAAGATCTATTTTGGTTACGTTTCGCCCTAATTACCTTAAATTATTGGGAATATTTTCCCATTATGATGACTCAGCTTCGGTTGGAGACTGAGATTCTTTGAGGTAAGGTTTTAACTGTTCGTATTCGTTACGGAGAAGTTGTGCATCATGTTCCCAGGCATCCATGAATGTTGCAAAACGGCCTCGGTCGTATAAGCCTGGCATCCAGGCCATCCCGAATAGATTTCCTTTCGACGACCAGTAGTAGCGAGTAACCCTTGCCTTTCTGTTGATCGAGTTCAATGCCTGGAATCGTATTGCGTCAGATTCATCTAGACTCATTCCTGGGAACCCAGTCTGCATTCGAATTCCGCCTTGGTGATAGATAATGTAGACATGAAGCTTGGACGGATGTTGAGCGCGAATTCCTTGCTCCACCTGATCGCATTGATACCCTAAGAATACTAAATGTTCCACTAAAGGATCCTGAATTTTCTCGTCCTCAGCCCATCCTGCTAATGGAACACCCCAGATTGTGAGCGCGATAATTAATCGTGCGAATGTGAATGTCCACTCCACCGTTTTCCTGTTCATACATCATGCTCCTTTTCGTCTAACTATGTTGGGAGCGGGTTGTTCCCTTCTTTGTATCGTGCTCTACAAAGACCAAATTGACAAATAAGGTCGTTTCTGTAAACTCTTGTAAGTTCTTTTACTGAAATGATGCGTTTTTGTCTAGAGTCTGACGCTCAGTAAGAGTTGCTCGTGGGCTAGTATATGTGCCGCGAAATGATAGGTCACACTATTAATGATAGTACTCAAAAGGAAAGGGAGTGGTCATGATGACATTTCGATGTAAGTCTCCCAGTTTTATTATGGTGACGATTATTTCAATTGCGTTAGCTCATGGAGTGGGTTTTGTTTCGCAAAGTCTCGCGCAGAAAGCGGATGCCGATGTCCTCGTCGCCAAGGCGGTGTTGGCGTATGATGACGAACGCTATGGGGAAGCTTCAAACCTTCTAAATCGTGCGTTGGAGCTCGATCCTCAGGATGCTCGTGGATGGTATTACAAAGGACTTGTGCATCTGGCGCAAAAAAGGCCAGAACTTGCGATAGACCCTTTGGAGCGTTGTCGTGAATTACGGCCTGACGACATTCATTGCCAATACCAACTTGGTGTGGCCTATTTCACCGAAGAACAATTTGATAAAGCTAAACCACTGTTTGATGCGGTGCATGAACAACAGCCAGATCTTGATAATCTTAATTATTATGTCGGCTTTTTACGCTATCGAGAAAAACAGTACCAGGGAGCGGTTGACGCATTTAATCAAGAAAAATCAAAGGACCCGAACATTCAACAACTCAGCCGGTTTTATAAGGGATTAGCGCTGGGGGTTCTGGGGCTTTCGACGGAGTCGATCAGTGAGCTAGAACAAGCCCAACGGACTCTTGCAGTCTCGCCTCTTACTCAAGCATCGATTCGTATCCGTGAGTCCTTGGCGGCCGGTCAGGCTTTAGCGGAACGGAAACGTCTACGACTTCAAGTCAGCTTGGGAGGCTTTTACGATGATAACATTCCTGCGAATCCTGACCCTGTTGCAGAAATTCCTGCAGCCGGTCAAAGTGCGATCATCGACACCTTGCGCCGGCGTCAGGCGTCTGGCCCGGGGATGTTAGCTTCGGTGTTGGCGGATTATTCATTTCTTCGACACGGCCCATACGAAGCCACAGCAACCTACTCATTTTTCCAGACACTGAATTTCAACAGCTTGGACAGTTTTAATATTCAGAATCATTTGGTCGGACTCTCTGGATTTTATCGAGGGATTGTGCCCGAAGCTAATCTCCCCTATCAGTTGGGTGTGCAATATACGTATGACTATCTCTTTTTAGATATGGATGCCTTTTTAGCGCGGCATACCCCAACGGTCAGTGCAACAGTGGTCGGTCCGACATTTGGTATTCCTGCTATTGGCAATCTCGGTAACTTAACAACGCTATTGTATCGGTTTCAGGCCAAAACGTTTTTCCGAGAAGCTTCGAACAGTAATCCTGCCTTTGCCTCAGAGAGTCGAGATGCCTTCAACAACATGTTAGGCTTCATTCATGCCTTTCGTTTTGCTGAAGATAAATTCTTACTGCGGATAGGGTATCAATATGACAACGAAAGCACCGACGGATCGGCCTTTTCCTACGAAGGAGATCGACTGCTGGCTGGTGCACAGGTCACGCTTCCCTGGGGCATAGAGGACGACATGACCTTGCGGTATGACTACGATGTTCATTGGCGGGATTACAAAAACGCACAGACTCTTTTTACGGATCGCAACGGTGTATTGCGGGACCGATACGATAAGCAGCAAACCCATCTCGTGCAATTAGTCGTGCCGCTACCGAATAAATTTTCTTTGACATTCCAATATCAAGGCATTCGAAACAAATCGAGGACTCCGATCTACGACTATTCAAAGAATGTGTGGACCGGTATTGTAACCTGGGCATATTAGGGAACAGGTCACAAGAAATCATTGCGACAAACCGCATGGCCACAGAAATCTAACGCCGTTACAGATATATGTAGGAAATTGCTATGAAGAAAGTAGATTCCCATGGGAAGAGCCCGTGGGAATCTACTCGAGGATGATATCTCGTAGCGTATTGAGCCCCATATCTAATACGGTTTCAACATTTGTACCATCAAGATTCGATCGTTGGATGCCAACAAGCTGGGCTGTCCAATAGATTTTCTCAGCGTGGAGATCTAAAGCAATCCCACCGGGGTTTTGAACGTCTACTAGTATTTCTACAGCAGTTCCATTGAGGTTGGCTCGTCCGATGTTATCGCGGTCTTGGTCGATCCAATAGATTTTGTCTTGGTCTAAGTCTAAAGCAATATCAGTTGCGGATCGTTGAGTCAGTAAATTCTCTACCTCACTTCCATCTACATTTGCTCGTCGGATCCTATGAGAACTAGGATCACTAGGTGCTCCAGTTTCTCCCCAATACATTTTGCCCCGGATGATGTCTAGAGCAATCCCTCTAGGGTTAAACAGGCCAGAAAGCAGTTCTTCATGAGCAGTGCCGTCGATGTTCGCTCGGTGAATTGTGT
The DNA here is from genome assembly GCA_021604145.1 of Nitrospirales bacterium. Classification (GTDB taxonomy): domain Bacteria; phylum Nitrospirota; class Nitrospiria; order Nitrospirales; family UBA8639; genus JAGQKC01. The sequence goes on along the minus strand of BQIX01000034.1, from coordinate 14,064 downwards.
CTGGACCAATAATTGCTGGAGATGATCCGAAATCAGTCCAGTATACTTTTCCATGAGGTAGATCGAGTGCGATTCCTTGTGCGCGGATTCCGCTTGGGAGTAACCCTTCTGTCCCAGTACCATCGATGTTCGCGCGACGAATAGTTCCTGATACACGCTCATTCGTCCAAAATAATTTGCCGTTGCGTTTGTCGAGAGCCAAACTACTGCCAGGGAGAGTCAAGCCTGAGAGAATAGGTAGAAGCCCGCCTCCGTCTAAGTTAACTCGGTGAATGTCGGGTGTGTTGAAGTCTGAGAAGTAAGCTCGCGTTGGAGGTGAGGTGACGGCTTGATACAGATTAAGGCGGTGTCCGGTGCCAGCTGCACCACCTAACTCAATGGACGCGGCCGTGGTTAACAACCGCTCGTGGATTTGTTGAACTGACCATGTGGGATGCTGCGACCAGAGGACCGCGGCCGCTCCGGCCACCAACGGGGCAGCCATACTCGTTCCCTGACTCTGGAAGGCGACATCATATCCGCCGCTCACGGTGGTGGTGTTCACGCCATCAGCCGGGGCCCAGATGTTCACCCAGGGGCCAAAGTTACTGGGCTCAGCTCCCTGTAAACGGAGATCATTGTTGGTGTTGGCTCCCACACACAGAATTATGGCATTGGCGTTTTGAAATTCGGCGCTGTCCGTATAGGCACAGGGAAAGTGTTTGACATCGGTATTGTTGTTGCCGGCGGCGGCGACCAATAAGGCAGCCCCGCCTGCTCGATCACGTATGGTCAGGATGGCTTCCAGCAAAGAACCTACACCCCCAGTAGCCGTGGGGTTAAATTCGGGGAGATTATTGTCAAATTCAGGTGTGCCGGGAACATTTGCAGTAAGACCTGCACTGACGTTAATGATCTGAGCAGTCGTCATACTGGCGGCCCAGTCGATACCGGAAATGAGGAACAGATGATTTGAAGGTAAGCAATTGTCCACGGCTCGCACGGGGACAAGTTGGGTGTCCCACGCGACGCCGGCTACGCCTTGTGAATTATCGCCAATAGCTGCAGCTACGCCCGCCACTCGGGTCCCATGACCGTTGGCATGACAATCTGAGGCTCCCATACCGTCGCTGTTGCTCCCGTGACTCAGCGGGGCATTGGTGATTTCGTCATGCCCCGCAAGGACTTTAGAGATTCCTGAGGTCATAAAGTCTTCATGCGACCCGTTAATGCCTGTATCAATGATTGCAATCTTGACATTGGCTGCTCCCCGAGCCCCGAGCCACGCTTTATCCGCCCGAATCTTGAGTAAATTAGTCTGAGTTACGATTCCGGCACGGTTGACATATTCCGGATCATTGGGATACGCAAACAGTTGCGGGATAAGCGCCGGTTCGGCATAACGAACTTTCGGTTTCTGCGCCTGAAAGGCTGCGATCGTCTCGTTAACGGCTTTGACGCCTGCGGTCGGGAGGCGCACTTGGTAAATAGCCAGACGAGGGATGGACCCGATCACCTGCGCACCCGGCACAGTCTTCTCCACGATGGCTTGAATATCTGCAGGTGTGAGGGTAGGGAGTACGCCAATAATGACTTCATTGCCTAGGGCTCGTTGCGGGGTAGTCGGAGCTTGGGGGAGAACTTGCTCAGGCTCAGAGGGCGCAGGACCCACGGGGAAACGCGTTTGCAATAAGGCATATAAAGGAGAGGTGAGAGTCCTCCCTTGATGAGTGACCGTTGCTTGGAACAAACGTTGTCGCTCGTCATTGTGGGTAACGTCAATCCGAAAGGTCCCGCCATAGAGCCCATCATTGTGGTGCACATCCCCATTGGTGCCCTCGTCGGTCAGGGATCCAAGTGTGTTCACGACCTTTCCAGCTTTGCTGACTTCATGCAAGGTTAACGAGGTGGGTAGGGTCTTGACTCCAAAGGCTTTGACGGCGAAAACAACCTGAGGGGAAGGGTTGCGCTCGTCTGGAGGTTTATCGAGCTTGACGTGGATCGCAGATGGTGAGGAAACCGGCTGTCCAAGTTCTAATGTGGGGAATCCCGTTTTTCCAAACTGGGAGGACACAATGGAGGCATCGAGAGTATTAATGCGTTGGTCATGATTCAGGTCGGCCGTCTGACACCCGTGTTTTTTCTGTGGATCTTGGCCCACACAACTACTTATAAGGGAGACATCAAGACTATTCACGACTCCATCATCATTGAGATCAGCGTCATGTCCTGCCCAGGCTTCACCAAGCAAAGACCCTACGAATGCAATGACAAGGCCCACGTGTCGCAATGCAGTCGATGTGTGCGATGGGCTGGCAGAATTTCTGCTAACTTGTTGAAGCTCTTGAGTATCAAGTAAGAATTTGTCAAGCTGTTTATGTGTTCTTTGAATTGAATAGATAGTCATAAGACTAAACTCAAAGTCTCAGGAGTCGATGTTCTGTATTTTTTACATAGTGCCTTAGCGTGCCCTTCTTCTTTCTCTCCCTGGTATTGGCAGGCCAACGTGAACATGTATTATTGAGGTGTATGACTCATATTTCACGCGGTGCATGTTGGGTCATGGTATTCCTATAGGCGGATTTGGAAACGCCGTTATCCCACAAGTAGCCATAGTGCTAGAAGAAGTGGACTTTAGTTGAACGTGATCAAGTGCGATTAGAGATTCGTGAAGCCATTCATCGCTAATAGTAAAAATATCTGTATCAAATTTTCGAGGAAGGCCAAAGGATACTGAGTCATCAAAAAGATGAATGTTAAGGTGATATGTTCCCGGTGTGGTAATAGGAATAAATTTTGACAGGGTTTGCCAACCTCGTTCATGGCTATCGTCGTCGAGTCTACTGGGCCCAGGGTTTTGATTGAACGGGATTGAACCAAAGTCGGTAATTGATGTGTAATTGCTTGCAGGGGTTCCATTTTCATGGATAAGAGAGCATGACGTTCCTGGTCCAGTAACCTGAATCTCGAATTCGAGGTTTGCTTCTTCTCTTCGTTCTGAAACAAAATTGTATTTTAGAGTAATGGGCAAGCGGTCGACTCCTGACGGTATGCTAATACTTTTGCGCAAGAGTAGATGACCGGTATCATAAAATCCAGGAATTCCAACACCTCCCTCCACAAAATCGTTGTTAGTTCGGCACACTGCTACTCGACTTCCCTTACTGATACTTGCTGGAGGGCTGAGTGCACCCACTAGACTTGTGTTGGCACTTGCACAATATGCGATATTGGGATGAATTTGCCATTCTTCAATCTCTGGAAAAGGAATGCCACTGATTCTATTACCGGATGGCACTCCAATGGAATTCAGCTCCGCTGGGCCTTCTTCGGGAACCATCCCATCGCCTAATTCAAAACTCCCATTAAACACGGCCTCAAAAAGATCAAGACGGTGGCCGGTTCCAGCTGTACTGTCTAACGAAACTGATGTCGCGGTGCTTAATAACCGTTCATGGATTTGTTGGGCTGTCCATGAGGGATGTTGCGACCAGAGGACAGCGGCGGCACCTGCCACTAACGGGGCGGCCATACTCGTTCCCCGGCTCAGGAAGGCGACGTCATAACCGCCGCCGACAGTCGTTGTGTTTACACCATCGGCTGGGGCCCAGATATTTACCCAGCTGCCAAAGTTGCTGGGCTCAACCCCCTGTAAGCGACGATCGCTATTTGTGGTCGCTCCCACGCACAGAATCATAGCATTGGAGCCTTGAAACTCGGTGCGGTTCGTATATGCACAAGGATAATGTTCTACAGTGGTGTTGTTATTCCCTGCGGCGGCTACCAACAGGGCGGCACCGCCAGGGCGATCACGCAGAGCCAGGATCGCATCAAGCATGGAGCTGGTTCCACCAGTTGTACCAGGATCAAACACAGGGAGCATCGGGTTAAACTCGTCTGTGCCGGGAATATTTGCGGCCAGGCCTGCACTCACATTAATGATTTGAGCTGTCGTCATGGTGGTGCCCCAATGGATACCTGCAATAAGGAATAGTTGATTTGAAGGCAGACAATTGTCCACAGCGCGTACGGGGACGAGTTGTGTGTCCCAGGCCACACCAGCGATCCCTTGGGCATTATTGCCGATAGCCGCAGCCACACCCGCCACTCGGGTTCCATGACCATTTTTGTGGCATTTTGTGGCCCCCATGCCGTCGCTGTTGAATCCTTGACTTCGCGCGAGGTTGGAGATTTGGTCATAGCCGGCCATGACTTTCGAGATGCCTAAGGTCTTAAAGTCTGTATGTGTCCCATTAATGCCAGTGTCGACGATCGCGATTTTGACACTGCGAGTGCCTCGTGCCACGAGCCAGGCCTCATCTGCACGGATCTGAATCATATTGGTCTGAGTCACGGTACTACCACTGTTGACATATTCTGGATCATTCGGAAACGCAAAAAGTTGTGGAATAAGCGCAGGTTCGGCGTAGCGCACTTGGGGTTGTTGAGCTTGGAAAGTTGTGATTGCTTGGTTGACGGCTATGACACCTGAAGAAGGGAGACGAATCTGGTAAATAGACAGACTAGGGATGGACCCAATGACCTCGGCCCCCGGTACAGCGCTGTCCACAGTGGTTTGAATATTACCGGGTGAGAGGGAGGGTGACACGCCAACAATAACTTCATCCCCAAGGACACGTTGTTTGGTGATTGGATCGGGTGGAAGAACTTGATCAGGGTCAGAGGGCGCAGGGCCGATGGGAAAGCGAGTTTGCGTGAGGCTGTAGGCTGGGGAGTTGAGCGTCCGTCCCTGATGGGAGACAGTGGCTCGGAACAACCGCGGCTTCTCATCGAGGGCTTGAATCAGAACAGTGCCTCCATAGATTCCATCGTGTGCGTGCACATCCCCCTTGGTACCTTCGTCCGTGAGAGTTTCGTGGGTCGCCAGGACATTACCTTCGTTGTCGACTTCTTCCAAAGTTAACGAGGTGGGAAGGGTTTCCACTCCAAAGGCTTTGACCGCGAAGACGACATCTTGGACGTCACCGAGCTGGATCCCATCGGGGTTGGACGCGGGGAGCCCTAGTTCTAATTTTGGAAAACCCGTTTGTCCCAAGTTCGAGGCCACCGTGGACATATCGAGAATATTGATCAAGCGGTCATGATTAAGATCAGCAAGTTGACAGGCGGGGATGGTCTGTGGATCTTGGTCAAAACATGAGGCGATCAAACTGACATCGAGACTATTGACGATTCCATCATCATTGAGGTCAGCGTCATGTCCTGCCCAAGCTAGGTGTGGCTCTAATAGGACTAGAGTACTAGAAAGAATTAGGAATATAATGGAAAGTGAAAACCCTTGTGTGAAATTGATCATGAGGATGCTTCACTCTTTAGTCAAAATGTCCTCGACTACCATACCTTGATCTTTCCTAGGAATTCTAGAATGTTGCTTTTACATACAACGCGATTATAGAAATTAGCTATCCAAACATACGTTCTATTGTGATGCTCCCAGATTCACCGCACTCTCTGGGCCATCGACAATGATGAGTGGAACATTATCAGCAACATTCACGGGGCCTGGTCCTACTGCGATAGGTATGGGGTTGTTATTGGCGTCGATGAAGGGTTGGAAATTATTACTGACTGAAATATTGTTGAGCGTTGCTCCATTGGTCAAAAGGACTGGGACTGTCCCAGCCTTAACACAGATAGCGGGGCAAGGATTATTAGTGGTGATATTTAGTGCCCCGCCTCCCTCTCCAAAAATACCTAATGCATTCCCTCTGACTGTCAATTCCGTCTGTCCAGCAAGGCCTCCAGAAACGGTTGCCAATGCTCCATCGGCAATATTTATTTGACTGCCGTTCATCACCTGAAATAGAAAGTCAGTCTCAAGTTGCCCTCCATTTGTAATTGATACGAGACTGCCATTCATAATATTCAACAGGCTATTAGAATTGAGGTCTACAAGGATGAGTGGGTCAAACCCCGCATTTGGCTTTATCTGGGCTTTCCCATCAATTTCAATGAGATCATTAAAGAGGTTGACGTTAGCGTCATTAAAAATCTCGATTATAGGGAGGGTTGCGAGGAGTAGGGCTGGATCTAATGTGGTTCTTGTTGCTTCTGAATGAACTTTTACGGCGTGTGCTGCGTTCGTAACTTCATTGTCTGGCGCTCCTTCAATTCTGATGAGGGATGCTTCGGGAATATTAGGATTCGAATCACCGATGGCTGCAAGGGCCCCCTCGCCTAGAACTTCAAAGAGAATATCATTATTTCCCACCATCGTTTCGTCAGGATTGATTTCACTTTGAATGAGATTGACGGGGGCATCAATAAACGTCGCGCGCCCTGTTACTTTGAACAGACTCTGTCCACTCGTAGTGAACTCACTGGTTCTAACGACAATTCCCCCAGGAAGGGCCACGTTTGCTGTGCTGAGATTTTGGGCATCGATCGTCAGGGTCGTGAGTGTGGGAGGAAGAGTTTCACCTGCTACAAGTGGAGTTACTTGACCAGATGTGATGGCGTCCTGAACATTTTGGGGGTTTGTTGGATCTCCTACGAAATTTGCCACATCAATGCCGTCCTTAGCGTTTTTATCTACTGTGACGGTGCTTTCTCTCACCTGACCTATGGGTTGGGTTAGTGACTCAATGATGCTATTACGAAATTGCAGGAGTGTTCCGGGTTCACCATCGAAAGGGAGGTCGAAGGATCCGATAACATCTACTTCGGTGATTGCTACTGGCTGTAGCGGCGAACTATTAGCGGAAGCGAGAATGACCCGTTCTTCATTTTTCTCGTCTCCGGTGATGACGGTTTCTTGGACTCCATAAATAACATTTTCCATCGCAATGACCTGGCCCTGTTGTTTTTCGATAAGATAACTTTGTCCGTTGATTGGCGTGGATTCGTGTTTGGTTATAGTCGGGATAACGTCGAGGAAAACTTGCATGATTTTCATGGTGGGTTTCATGCTTATCCCATTATTCCTGAATTCGAGACTGTGTCCAGTTTTTCCAAGAACTTTTTTGCTTGGATCTAGAGCATCGATCATTGATAGCGTTCCATCGATGATATGATATTGTTCTTCTGAGTAAGGGGAGTTTTTGATTCCTCTTGTTGCTGATGACGTGGTTTTGATAATTCGTGGCTTGTCCCAATTGTTAGAAGGAGCGACGTGTGCATTTGCCGAGATGACTTCGATTTGAAAAAGCGCTCCTTGTGTTATGCCTTTGGCTCTTGGAGTCGTGAATACAAAGGGGGTTGCTTCACGATGTTCGCTATAAGAGACCGCGAATTGAATTTGCCCCTGTATAATCTGTATTGTCTGGTTCTCTGCATTTTCTGCGAAGGTGACGGTAGATTCTGGGCCTAATGTCACGAGTGTCGATGTATCCAGCAAAAGCTCCACAGTACTGTTTTTTTCGGTTAAAATTAGATCGTTCTTTCGCAGAACGTCTTTGAAGTGTAACGGATGTTGATGATTGGGGCTCCCCTTTAATACTTTAATTGCACTTCCGCGTATGCCACTTACAATCCCCACACGTTGTTCCTTCGGTTTTATTGTAATCCCACGTTCAAGGGAGACTTCCTGAGAATAGGTGGGATAGGTCAAAAAAAGGCTTAGTAACATACAAAGTACAACAATTTGCGTGGTTTTCATGTAAATGCCTCCCTAGGTGTTCCATTTCGACCCCAGAAGCCTACATGATCTATAGAGTTCGTTCCAATCATATTGCAGGTATTGCATTGCATACTATTTGCAAATCATGACATCTTCGTGTGTAGATTCTTCTTCTCGATTTGATGAAGTGACATCGCATTCGTAATGCAAAGATGACGCCAAGGTTGCTTTGCAATGATGGTGTAGTAGTGTTGGAGCAAGATTGAGGGTGAAGATGAAAACGATAATGTTCTGGTGGTCGCAGCATTCCGACCTAACAACCCCTCGCATTTGCACAAAAAGATACAGGGTGTATCTAATCAGATACGGGATTGATACCGATTCGGTAAAAGAGCCAATTAAAAAACTCTGCCGATATTGGGCTGTCCGCTTTTTGTATCTATTAGTTTTGGAGCTCGATCCATAGCGCATGAATGTTGTGGATGGAATCTTGCTTGTCGTCAGGTAAGAGGGATTCTTATGATGCTTTCTTTCCAAGTCAGTGTTTGGATTATTGTTATTTTTTTCAGCAGTGCTGCCTACCCTCAATCTACAAGTGAGTCTCTGTGTGAAGAGGGAGAATCACAATATCAACGTGCTGAAAAAACTTATCATGACGGAAACTACGCCTTGGCTTCAACGACGGCACAATCTGCTGTCTTGGAGTTGGCGCAATGCTACGGAGACAATCATCTACGGGTTGCGAGTAGCTTGAATACCTTAGGATTAGCGTTCAAAGATCAAGGCAAACTTTCTCAAGCACAAGAGTCTTTTGAGAAGGCATTGCAAATCCAAAAGAATCATTATCATAGTGATCATCCTGACATTGCGGAAAGTTTGACTAATCTAGGGCAAGTCCACTTCGAGATGAACCATATTCATCAAGCTCAGGACCTCACCGAAAGAGGCTTACGTATGCGAATCGATATCTTGGGGTCTGATCATCCAGATGTGGCCATGAGTTTGAACTACCAGGCGCGCTTTCATTATCGACAAGGTCAATTTGGAGATGCCAATAAGAAGTTGTCGCGTGCATTAAATATTTTCGAGAAAGCCGGTCCACCGGAACACCGTGGCTTGGCAATGACCTTGAACAACCTTGGGTCAGTGGCTCGCCAAATTGGTGATTTGGGGAGCGCGCGCACGCTGATAGAACGTTCTTTGGCACTTCGCCGGTCTCTGTTAGATAGTGGGCATCCTCATATCGCACGAACGCTCGAAAATTTGTCTAGCTTATATTTGCAAATGGACAACTTGGCCGAAGCTCGTGTAGTCACCCAGGAGGCACTTCGCATTAGAACGCCAATTCTAGGAAGGACCCATCCAAAGGTTGCCATAAATTTGACCCAATTAGCTCGAATTGAACGAGAAACAGGCAATTTCTCCAAGGCTAAAATACACGCCTCCAATGCTTTGAATATATGGCGAAAACGATTGGGTCACAAACATCCACGGGTTGCCAATGTCCTGACCCAACTCGCGCAAATGGCACGGTTAGAAGGTGACTTTCAATCTGGAGAATTACTTGTTAATGAGGCCATTGGTATTCAAGTTGAAAGCCAAGGTCAATCCAACCTTGGGTTGGCTTACAGTTTAACGACATTAGCTGGATTACTGTCTGATCAGAAGAAGTTTTCCGTGGCTTTTCCTTTTTTGGAAAAAGCTCGTGATTTGCGAATGAGCATTCTTGGGCCTTCCCACCCAGATGTTGGGTTGACGTTATTCGATCTGGCTCGTCTTTCGCATCAAATGGGGAATTGGGAAAAGGCTAAGGTCTATTTTGAACAAGCCTATGAAATCTATCAAAGTCTAGGTATCCAACATGGAAATGTTTTTGGGCAAAACGATACAAATCGAGATCGGAAGAGCTATGTAAAAGGATTGATAGATTATGAGCGATTCCTATCTTCACTATTGAAAACTCATCCGAAAGGCTTAGATGTTTCCTCTGTCATGACCACTGGCTTTCTCATTGCTGAGCAGCTCAAAGGCTCAAAAGTTCAAGCCGCTATTGCTCGTGCCCTTATACGCAAGGAAATCGGTAAGACGGAACATGTTGAGCTTTTACATCGTGTGTATAGATTGCAATTTCAACGTCAGAATCTCTGGCGTCGATTGACGCAAGAGTATGGAACATCTTCTCATGAACGAAATAACACAAAGATTGATTTTCTTCAGAAGGAATTAGAGGAAGTCCGAGGGTCTTTAGAGTCGGCGCTTGATGAGCTAAATGACACATTCCCAGAATATTCGGAAGTTCCAACATCGAATCAAACTGGATTAGACAGCTTACAGCGGGTTTTACGACCGGATGAGGCACTTGTCAGTTTCTTAACGCTGCCCGATCGTTTACAGATATGGCTTCTACGACCTGATAAGCCTCTGGTATACCGAGAAAAACGTATTTCTCTGCTACAAATAGTTGAAGCTGTAGAACGTGTTCGATCCAGTTTGGTACCTGTTCCTGGCCATGTAGGGTCATTACCATACTATCGACCTTATGATGTATCTGATGCCTGTCGTCTCTATGATATTTTGTTTGGCCAGCTGGAATCTCATCTCCAAGGAGTGAAGCATCTTATCTTAGCTCCAGGAAAAGAATTGCTTTCAATCCCTTTTGTAGCTCTCTTAACAAACAAAAATGAATTCAACTTTGACGAATTACATACACTTTATAAAAAGGATACGGATCTAGATCCGAAGCATCTTAGACAATACACGAAATTGCCCTGGATGGTTCGTTCTTACGCGATGTCTGTGTTGCCCTCAACATTTTCGTTGAAATTGCTCAGAGGACCGGTTAAGGATCAGAATGGTCAACTGAATCCTTTCCTGGGATTTGGTGATCCAATTATTAAGGGGAAGACATATCTGGGGACATCTCAAAAGCGGACAGAAGATCAAAATTATAATGTTGACTTTCGGGCGCTCATGGTTTTGGAGCCCCTCCCTGATTCCAATAAAGAGCTTCACGCGATTGCCAGCGTATTAGAGGTTGATCCAGCAACTCATCTTTTCTTGCGTGCGCGTGCTACAGAATCTGTTATCGAAGGGCTAAATGCTAGTGGAGAGCTTGGGAGGGCACGAGGTGTTGTATTTGCTACGCATGCTCTCCTTGCAAGTGACCTAGAGTTAGGCCAGCCAGCGTTAGTTCTTTCAACTCCTCAATTTTTGACCAAAAAAGATGATGGGTTGTTGTTCTTTGATGAAGTTCTTCAATTAAAGCTCAAGAATACCCAATGGGTGATACTGTCGGCTTGCAATACAGCTGCCTCGGATGGGAGTGGGGAAGGATTATCTGGCTTAGCGCGAGCGTTTTTTTTCGCAGGAACGAAGAGCTTAGTGGTCTCTCATTGGAACGTGGGAGATAAACCGACAAAACATCTGATGAGCAACATATTTACATTATCAACATCAGGGAGTCCTTTCGGACTCGCGGAAGCTATGCGAAAGGGAATATTGGCCGTCATGGATATTGCTCAGGAATCCAATAACTCGTATTTGGCTCATCCTTTTGCGTGGGCGCCGTTTTTTGTTGTGGGAGATGGGGGGCGGTATAACGTCCAATAAAAGAAAATCTGTGTAAGAGATAGCACGATAGACAGAGGGTTAAAAGTTGGTATGCCGTACAACCACTTGGATAAGCTAAAAGTATATAGCGAAATATCTTGGTTGACGAGTGACATTTATTGCAAAATGAAATATCCCAGTCTGAGTCAAGTTTTTATCGTTAGTGTCACTGCGGTTGTTGTGTTGTTTTCCTCGTGTCTTATTCATGCAACAGGTGCGGATCTCGAATTATTAAATAGGGGAATTGTCAAAATCCAAGCACAAGGTGATCACCCATCTGTGATGGGTACAGGAGTTATTGTTCGCATCCACAAGAGCAAGGCTTTCATTTTTACAGCATCGCATGTTGTTGAAGGAAGAAAGGACATCAAGGTCTCTTTTTTCTCTGAGCCGTATCAGACATATCCGGCCGAGGTTTTGAAAATTGAGGCCGATGATCGGAAGGGACTTGGGCTGATAGTTGTGAGAGGTGAACTACCCCAAGATATCAGAGCTCTTGAAGTTAGTTCTTCAGGCTCGCTTGCTGCAGGTGAGGATCTTTGGATTATTGGACATCCCCTAAACTCCAACGCATTTTGGGTACCTCGTAAAGTTCAATACTCTATCCCCCAAGGTCGATTGTTAATAGTTTCTGGTCAAATAGAGGAAGGAAATTCTGGAGGGCCTTTACTAAAAAATAATAAAGTCATTGGATTAATTGTTGAAGAGTTAGGCGAGTTTGGACATGCGGTCCCAGGAGGCACCCTCCAACTCTATCAGCAGTCATGGAGAGTTGGGCCAAATCATGCTTCCGAAACGTCAAAAAAGAAGCGTCCTAATCATTTTGAAGGTTTGACGTGTGTAGAAAAGCCGTCCGGCCAATCTAATGAGGTAATCACTAATTCTACATTGAGAAAAGCTCTTATCGAAGGTATTCGTTCCAATAGTGAGTATTGGAAACTCACAGAAAATATTTCAGATCTTCGTCTAGAAGAGGATTTTCTAAATGGAGTGGTTGATACTGTCTTACAAAACCCACTGCTCCATAAACCGGATAAAGATGGTGACTTCATTTGTGTTAAAGCCTCAGCTGAAATTAATGTTGAAGCCTTGAAGGCTTATGTGCAGAGGCGTATAAGTGCTCGTGATCTCGTCGAAGAAGAAAAGAATTCCCCACTTGTTGCCAAGTCTGACTTCAAACTTCGCATTTCGACCAATAAACCTGATAATCACTTTACAGATGGAGAACCCCTCATCGTAAAAATTAAGTCTGACCGTGATGCCTACTTGAAAATGGACTATTTCATGGCAAATGGTTCCGTTGCCCATTTGATACCCGCTGTATACAAGAATAAAATTTTCATTAAACAGGGACAAGAAGTCACCATTGGCGCAGAAGATTCTGAATTTGCAATTGAAGTTGGTGAGCCGTTCGGAACTGAAATGATTGAAGTCTGTGCTAGTACACAACCATATGAAGGGAGGAAAAGTACTGAATTGTTTGATGATGGAAGAACATATGCAAATTTAGAGCTACGGGGCATTAGGATAATACGTAGAGAGCGAGAGCAGGTAAAGCCGGAAATTGCTTGCTCTTCTCTACCAATTGTGACCTCGAAGAGATAAACTAAAGGTGAACATGTCTCTTTGAAAATCTGTGAGGTGAATGTGATGCATTATCGACGTCACATCAATCTTTGGTTTTTATTGATAAGTCTAACTTTAGTTGGAGAAGTTTCTCTTGGCTTGGCCAAAGATCTTAGTCAAGTGAAAGGGAAGGGTTGTGCGTTACCGATTGACTTGAAAGAAACAAAGGATAAAGAAATGGCGTTGAGAGGAATGGGGATAAAAACTAAGCGCTCACTTGTTCAGATAGCAGAACTGAGGGCCAGAGAAAATGCTGTCGAGAACTATTCGGGTTGGAAAAAGATTGCTCAAACGTTTGATGTTCAATCAAAAAAAGAACTCCTAGACGCTATCATTGATGGTGCATTCCAAGACTTCCTTGTGATAGACCGGAAGCCTCAGGATGATGGATGGTGCATTTCGGCTGAGGGAAATCTTTCTCTTGAAGCATTCAATCAAGCGGTTCAACGTACGCAAAATAACGCTGAAATTATTTCCTCCGTAACTTCAAGAGAGGCTAATCCAAAATCAGATTTCGACTTTAAGCTTCGGGTGAATCGTAGTGATTATCGATATGTCGGAGGGGATGCTTTTATTGTGTTTGTCGAGATTCCCAAAACCGTAGAAATGAATCTTCAAAAACCAGAGGTGTATTTTAAGTTAGATTATTATCAACAGAATGGATGTGTGGTGCATTTGGTCCCAAATAAATTTTTTGATACTCCCTCCACATTGGAGCTTGATCGATCGTATCAGTTTCCAAGACAAGAGGAAGAATTTGAGTTTATCGTTGAGCCTCCTTTTGGTCGAGAATATCTTAAAGCATGGGCAAGCACTGAACCATTTGATAAAACGTGGAATGCTTCTGAGCCGCAAGAATGTGGTGTGGACCGAAAACGATACGCTAACCTTCAGCTTCGTGGAATGGGAATTCACAAAAAGCGAAGGGATCAAGAAGCCAAGGAAGCGAAAGCCAACCAAAGGCACAAGCGGAAAATTCAGACGCGGCCAGCTGAACCTCAGGATTTGAAACTGATAGATGCTGTTTCATTGCACAAGCCGAGATTGAGATTCTCAGTGAAAACTGTAGAAATTCTGACCGTCCGAAAACCTTAATATTCCTAATGGCAAATCTATGTTCAATAATAGTTAGGTAATTAGGGCGAAACGTAACCAAAATAGATCTTCAAGAATCGTTTGAACAGATTCTCCGTTCGATGATTAAACCGATATTCGATTTCTTTTCAGTACATCGGAAAATGATATTTCGAGACGCCCCGATAGTGATATAA
>BQIX01000033.1 GCA_021604145.1 Nitrospirales bacterium | reverse complement strand
CGGCAACGCAATAAGAAAAACTAAAAATCCAGAGAGGATATCGTTTTTGGCATGGGTTTTAAACCCGTCAAGATCTCCCTTGGGAATTTCAGTCGAATCGGATGACAGACTCATGGATATGGTTTCCTCTATCGTATGCTTAAAAACTAATCCGTACTGGTCATGCTACCAGTGGGTTAATTGTGGACTAAAAAAGGTGAAAAGTTAAGGGCATCTTTCAAAACTACTGAGTTATAGTCAAATGTACTGTCTGAGCAAAATGATCACGCAGCAACCGAGTCGGGGGTACTTGTTCGATTCCATCAAGAAATTGAACGCCCGCAATGACTTTGCGCAATTCTTTAAAGCCTCGTCATCGTCTCCACTTTTTCTCCGCGCACTGCCCAAGCTTGAACATCATGTGCAGCACGTCGTCACGCGTCAGACATCCCTTGTAATCGGGTCAGGCCTGCGTCAGTGCCTTAATTGAAATGGGTGTCAGGAACCCTGTTGGAGGAGAGAGAGCCAGTCGATTGAAAACCTTGAATTCTATCCTCCCATTTTCATCGGGCTGCGTCCACCTTCAGTTGGCACGTTAAAAGAACGGTGGCGGTGTGCGAAGGTGCAAAGGGACATGCCCAAGGTGAATCACTATATTAAAGCATTTACGCAGGCCTGACCTTATGTTGGTCTTTACCCGTTTTCACGGATTGGTTAAAGAAGACTCCTGATGATACCTCGCGTCTAAAATCCTAGATGCCACTCCTTGGTCGTCTCGACATGACGATTTGCTCTTTTTACTTCTACAACGAGTGTGAACCGGTCACGCTGAGGGGGTCGGCCTTAAAGCATTGCGAGGCGAAATAGGAATATATGCCGAAAGTATCGCATAATACCAACACCAACGCAGCCTGACACACTCGCTGCACGATTTGCCAGCCGGTTATAGTGAGCGTTAGGCTGTATAGCCAACCCTGTTCGTGAAGTTACCTGCCCGCCCGAGGAGGAAATTCGAACAATGATTTCAAATGTTAGGACGCTTAGCGTGCGAACCCCTTTACCGCGATGTACTGTGTTGTTGTCAACTCGCGGAACGATGCTCCTGATTAGCCTCGTATGCCGTGTGACGGCATTACTCGTGATGATGGCCGCCTTGGGTCAGTCGGTTTACGCCACAGACGGTGGTCCGACAAAGTTTCAGCGTATTCCGACGCAGTTCATCGCCGCATTGGGTGATCCAGATGCAACCTCCGGTAGTGGCGCGCAGATGTGGGGTCTTTGGCTTTTAGATCCGGGCCCCCGGGGAGTGAGGTTGAGTAGCTTTGAGCAGTTGGAGGAGGTGGGAGGAGTCGCTCCGGCAGGCTGGACATTCGACCACACAGCTTGGTGGCTGGAAGAACACGGCCTCATCATGGAGCAACCGAAATTTCCGATCCCTCCTGGCAAATACCTTGTCACGGGTAACCGCGAGGTCACGACGGTGTTGACCATTCATCCCGCTGACTTGGATGGAAATAGGCGCTGGGAGCTCGATGCCCAGGCGACGCTTTACGACGTCACGCACTTGGCCTGCCGTTCCGCGCGCTATACACCGACGATCGGTGATGGTTCGTGTTCGCCGGCAAACATGGAGAAGACGGCGTTTCCGGTCAATCCAGGAGGGGCAATGCCTCCAGTCGATGGCTGCAAGAAGCAAGACTATGCAGTGCTCTTCGTGGTCGCCGTGGCCGTGGAAGACGAAGGCCGGTGACGCGAACAATCTTCGCGGGAAATCGCTTTAGGCTGCGCTAATGAGAATGTGATTGGTGCCGTCAGTTAGTAGGGGGTGATCCGAACCCCGCCTGGGCGGTAGGGATTGTGAGCACCCCGTAAATCCCATTTCGATTCCATTGATAGTGACGGATTGGACCGAAGCCGGTGCATCGCGGTCAATGGAGTAGAGCACGGTGATGGGTTTTCCCCCGAGAGCAAAATCAAATCGTAAACCATCCAGCTGTTTCGGTGAGACGGGATCGAAGACAACATCGTCATACCACAGTCTCAAGCCCAAAAAAATGCTGACGATTTGGTTAATCAAGATCCCGGGTCCGCTGGAGTAGATGCGCCAACCTCCTTTCACCCAAATGTGACCCGTCCGTAGCGCATCGAAGAGCTGTTCGGCCTCATACCGATCCCGTACATCCGCATCTGTGCTACTAAAGTACGCATTGCTCTGCTGGGTGGCCGCATTGGGTACCTGATCCTGGATAGTGATCGGTAGAATCTGCAAAATCGCGTCGTAGGCTTTCTGAACCTGGCCGATTTTGCACATCGCTTCGATATAGCGGATGTGGGCGTGGACATATTGCAACCCGATCTCACGCCCCAAATGGGCTGACTCTTCGGCTCGACGGAATAACCGTCGAACCCCGCCTTGATACGATACGGGTTTGAAATCGGGGTCAGGCCTGAGTTATTGCCTTTATCTTGTTAATCTCCCAACCGGCCTCCCATTCAGTGTCTGCATTGTTCGATTCCCTTTGCCGAATTCCCCACCCTATAAGCGAGTGTTGAATAATACTGATTTCCAAGGGCATATTGACCCACAGGCACGTGGCATAGCAGAGGCCTCGGGGCGGTTCAAAAAAGTTTGCCCAGCAAGGCCGCAGTCATTTTTGCGCGCAGAGCGTACTTCCAGTACGTGAGCACGGAAAAATGGCGAGAACGCCGCTGGCGGCTTTTTTCAACAGCCCTTATAAGGAAGCGACATGCCGGCCTGATTCTAGAACAATGAGCCGGTCAGACCCTACTCGCAAGATGAATTCTCACCTGTCGGACAGCAAAGTCCGGGGATTGATCCGTTAACGAGGTCTTGGGTATTTTCCTGCTCAGGCAAAAAGGGCTTCTATAATTCCTATTCAGCAGCAGCCTATCACCCAAGAAGGCGAGACAAGAACTGCAAGGGATGAGCAATCTTACTCCCCTCAAAACGCCGCACTTGAGATCGACAAGAGGCGCCAGTCGCCACGATTGGACGGTGGGAATCGGCCAGTTTTAATTTCCAGGACTGCTCGTAGATGCCCTTCGATTCGTCGTAGTGCGCGGTTTCGTGCCCAAACGCACCCGCCATCCCGCAACATCCCGCTTTCACAATCTCTAGGTCAAGACCAAACGCTTTAAAGACTGTTTGCCACTGCCGACCCGACGCCTGAATCGAGGTTTTCTCGCCGCAGTGCCCCATGAACGCGATCGTGGGTGATGTGAGCTGAGTCAGTGACGCGGCGAGATGGGGCAGCTCGTTGGCCAGCCATTCCTGCGGCAACCAGACGACGACGCCTGGCCGGTCGAGATAGGTGCGATACTCTTCCTGGTAGGTCAGGGTCATCGCCGGATCGATCCCAATGATCGGACGTCCCATCGACGCGAGCTTCTCAAGCTGCAGAGTAGCTTGACGGGCGGTATGCTGAAAGTCTTGCAAAAAGCCTTTCACGTGCTGCCCTTTGCCATTTTCGATAAACGGTGTCACGATGGGCTCGAAACCAATTTTTTTGAAAAGCGCCACACAATCAACAAAGGTTTCGGCTTCATAAAAGGCGGTGATCGCATCCGGCAAGATAAAAACGGTTTTGGAGAGATCGCGGTGCTGTAGCGACGCTGGCTCAATCTGATGCAGCACGTGAATCCCAGCCTTGTCCAGCAAGGCCGTATACGTGGGCGAACTGAGCTGCGGCGTATCCACCAGCCCGACCCAATCTCGCATGAGCGGCTCAAAAAAGGGTAATTTGACACCCGCGTTGTAGAGAAGCGGGGCCGCGAGAAGCCGGTGATGGGTGCGCTCGCCAAACGCAATCAGCTTATCTTTAAGCGGGCGTTGATAGCGCGTATAGAACCGGTTGAGAAATTTGGCTTTGAGATCGGGAATATCCACTTTAATGGGACACATCGAGGTACAGGCTTTACAGGAGAGACAGCCGTCCATCGCCTCGTACACTTCGAGGGAAAAATCAGAGTCCGTCGCCTCAGGAATTGCCAGGTGCCCGCGCGACTCATCTTTGGCCTGTAGATCATAGCGGGTGTGCGACAATTGCCGCAGCCACTCGCGCATCATCCCGGCTCGGCCTTTCGGGGAGTGAATACGGTCACGGGTAAATTTGTATGACGGGCACATCACGTCATCGAGATCAAAATTAAAGCACGCGCCGTTGCCATTACAGTGAATCGAGACATGAAATTCTTCCCGCACAGCTTCCGGGATTTGCCGATCCAGGTGTCCCCGCAGCGGCACGCTATCAAGTGTTTTTACGCCCGCGGGATGATCGATCGGCGTGACGAGTTTTCCGGGATTCAGCTTATTGGTCGGATCGAAAAGCTGTTTAATGCATCGCAGGTCGTCATACAACTCCGGGCCGAAAAACTCGGGCATATACTCGCCGCGCAGCCCTTTGCCGTGCTCGCCCCACACCACACCGCCATATTTCAAAACCAGGTCTTTCACCTGATCGGTGATCATCCGGATGAGCTTTTCATCTGCTTTCTCCTTTAAATCGAGAGCTGGCCGCACGTGCAAACAGCCGACATCAACATGCCCAAACATACCGTATTCAAGTCCGTATGCATCGAGCACCTGACGAAACTCTTGAATATAGTCAGCCAGATGCTCAGGTGGCACCACGGTATCCTCAACAAAGGGAATCGGACGGCGATTGCCCTTTGTATTGCCGAGCAGCCCCACCCCTTTGGCGCGCAGCTCCCACAGCGCGACGATATCGGCATCGGTCGTGGCCAACTGATAGCCCACCGCTTCGTGCTCTTGCCCGAGCAACGCATCGAGTTGGTCGCAGAGCGCCTGGGTGTCAGCGTTCACCACATCGGCATCATTGCCGGCAAATTCAATTAAGTTAATTGACTTCACGCGGTCATCGCCTGGCTGGGAAAAGAACTTCCCCACCCGGTCCCAGACCACATCCTGCCGCGCCAGGGCGACGATCGTATCGTCCACCGTTTCAATCGCAGCCGGATCTGCCTGTACCAAGATAGTGGCGGCTCGCAAGCAGTCATCAAAACTCACATATTTGGCAACGATCAAGCGCTTGACGGTTGGCAGCGGGGTCAGTGTGACCTTGATGCCAGTGACCACCGCCAGTGTGCCCTCGGAACCGGCAAGCAGGGCATGAAGATTGAAATGCCCGTCCTCGGTGTAGACATGCGCGAGATTGTAGCCGGTCAAAAAGCGCGTTAACTTCGGGAAGCGTTCTTCGATCAGCTCTTTTTTGCTTGTGACGATTCGGTCCACGCCCTGATAAATCTGATTGACCAGATCGTCACCCGACTTGAGCTCTTGTAAGGCCGTCGCGTCGAGGGGCACGCTCTGCCAGGCCGACCCGTCTGAAAACACCACATCCAAGGCCAGCACATGGTTACTGGTTTTGCCATAGAGGCGAGAGCCTTTCCCTGACGCATCGGTACTGACCATGCCGCCAATCGTCGCCCGATTACTCGGCGCGAGCTCCGGGGCAAAAAAGACACCATGGGGTTTCACGTGGGCATTGAGTTGATCGAGGACAACCCCAGGTTCAACCCAAGCCCATCCCTCCGCCTCATTCACCTCGACAATTCGGTTCATATGCCGGGAGAGATCGATCACCACCCCTTCGGTCAACGATTGGCCGTTCGTCCCCGTCCCGCCACCACGAGCGGTAAACGTCACGTTGGCAAACGCATCGTGAGTGGCAAGCTGTAAGATACACTGAACGTCCGCTTGCGAGCGGGGAAACAACACGGCCTGAGGCGTTACTTGATAGATGGAGTTGTCGGTGGCCGCACTGAGACGACCGCCATAATGGGTCTCGACATCACCCGTGAACGCACTACGTGTGAGGGCGTCGACAAATGCCAAGACAACCGGACTCAGTGCTTCTTTCTCAGTTAATTGCGGAATCATCGCCACTCTATCGATGAGGGAAGTGTGAAATGCTAGAAAACATCAGCGGCAAACTTGCCTTTGATAATGTTGGACGCCAAGAGCTTTGGGGCGATTCAACAAAGCCTAGCACAGATCGTAAGGCGTGAGGTCTAAGGAGGTGAAACCCCAGAATCGTGAAAGAGAATCCCAGAAGGATGGCTTCTCTCTTGCTCCTGACTCCTCACTCCTCACTATTTACTCCTTACTGAGTAAGAGAACCCCGCTGGCGCCTTTTTCAACTGGTCCACTATCATAGTCGGAACGACGTGAAAATCAAGCTCAGGCAGCCAAGGTGAACGAGAGCCCTCAATTTTCACATGCATGGATGTATTTTATCGAATGTAGGGCCGGGTAGATGCGTTGCGACAGACCTTCGAGAGCCCTGCCATGAACAGCCTGCGTTTGCAAAAAGTATTCAGCACCTCAAATTCCATAAAAAAGTGCGCACCTGGCTCTTATTGTCAGCTTTACATACCAACTGATGCTAATATATTCTAATAGTGTCATTTGACAACAAACAAATGCAAACCATTAAGAGGAAATTTTATGTCAAGAACGGTCACATTACGACTTCCCGACGACGTGCATAAAAAACTTCGCACCTTGGCTGAACGCGACCATCGCACACTCTCCAATTTCATCGAGACAGCGACACTGCGGTATGTTGAGCAAAGCCAATTCGTGGATGAATTTGAAATGGAGGAATTGTCAGACAATGCCGAACTGGAGAAAAGCCTCAGACGCGGCCACCAGGACATGAAAGGTCGTAAGGGAAAATTTGTTGAATAACTACCGTATATTCGAAACTAATGAGTTTAGTCGTCAGCTTCAGAAGTTTCCTCACCCGCGTCGAACGTTTCTTCAGAAAAAGCTGAAAGAATACGTGTATCCACAGTTAATGGAAGAACCCTACTTTGGGAAGAACATCAAGAAGCTCAAAGGTTATTCTCCTGAAACGTGGCGTTACCGAATCGGGAATACACGATTGTTCTACTCATGTCAGGAAAAAGAAAAGATCGTCTACATTCTCACTATCGACCTACGCAAGAATGCCTACTGAGAGTAGCCAGTGATTCAAAGAGGTTTACGTAGGCAGAACATCAGCGCATTCAAAACCTTGCACGTATCCGTTTCCATCGTGATGTTGCGCGACCACCTAAGCGTGAGCATTACGTCTCCAATATGAAGACCTACTAGGAGATAAATTTCTAAGACGAGATGTATCCCCAAGTCGTAAGCCCATATGATAAAGCAAGCAATCTAACTGCTTAAGCCGGTTCATATGCCGGGAGAGATCGCTCACCACCCCTTCGGTCAACGATTGGCCGTTCGTCCCCTCCCGCCACCACGGACGGTAAGCGTTACGTCGGCAAAGGCATCGTGAGTGGCAATCTGGAAGATACACTGGACGTCCGCTTGCGAGCGGGAAACAACACCGCCTGAGGCGTAACTTGATAAATGGAGTTGTCGGTTGCCGCACTGAGACGACCGCCATAATGGGACTCGACATCACCCGTGAACGCACTGCGTTTGAGGGCGTCGACAAATGCCAAGACAACCGGACTCAGCGCTTCTTTTTCAGTTAATTGTGGAATCATCGCCACATGCGTTCACGTTGAGTCGGCATATTTGAAAGATCGCTGCCGCCGAGAGGAAGGGGTAATCCCTCAGTTGAGTAAATACATTTCTACACTTACGCAGGCCTGACCCCACTATATAACTAGATTTGACCACAAGGACAGTCCCGAGGCGTTTGAGAAGGAGGTGCCTGACTCTTAACTTGGTGCCTGTATTTTAGGACTGCCTCATCCATGATTTCATTCACTATCAAAAAATGCGGGCTGATCTCGATAAGAAAAATGAAATGACAAAATTGAATTCAGTCGAGCAACGACGGTCCCAACAGGTAATGAACAAGATTATAGCGAATCCAAATAAGTTCCAGACGAACAGTCCTGACGCTCTTCGCGGTATCAAACACTTCAAGAGATGGAAGTTAATTGAATCGGCTATAAGTGGTTGGTTCGGGAGTATCGAGAAAGCCTGTAGTTTATCACGCCGTGATAGAAGAGTCATTCGAAACAAGGTTATATTCTATAGCAAGCAGCTTGACTCTTTGTTTATTAGATCAAGGCCTTCAGAGAGCTTGCAATCAGTTTATAATGAACAACAGTGCAGCCCTGTTCATGGAGCAATCGATGGTCCAGTACCGCAAATTTATCAATGTTCAGAGGGATAACGAAGAAGTATGAGCGGCGTCCTTGCCCTACTTGATGACGTTGCTGCAATTGTAAAGTTGGCAGCCGCTCAACTTGACGATATTGGATCGCAGGCAGCTAAGGCAGGAAGCAAAACGGCAGGTGTTGTGATTGACGATGCAGCCGTCACTCCAAAGTACGTGACCGGGCTTCCAGCGGCCCGTGAAATCCCAATTGTTGCAAAGATTGCCAGAGGCTCGCTCTTCAATAAGCTTGTCATCCTTTTGCCAGTGCTACTGCTGTTACATGTGTTCGCACCATGGATGATCGCTCCGCTGCTCATATTAGGGGGGGCATACTTGTGTTTTGAGGGTGCTGAGAAAATCTGGCACGCCCTCACTGATCATAAAGACAAAGGCCCGCAACAGGCTGGAACCCTCAATGCGGCACATCTGGAAGAGCAGCGCGTGAAAGGCGCAATCAAGACAGACTTTATTCTGTCATCTGAAATCATGACCATTGCGCTGGCGTCGATCAGCAATAGCAGTCTTTGGGTCATGGCAGGCGTGCTTGCGGTAGTCGCCGTTATGATAACAGTTTTGGTCTATGGGGCCGTCGCACTTCTCGTTAAAATTGATGATGTTGGTTTACGTCTTAGCGAGTCTAGCGGAGTTGAGGTCGTGCGTGCCTTCGGACGAAGCCTTGTTACTTCGATGCCAACAGTCCTGAAAGTCATCTCAATTGTCGGGACGGCGGCCATGCTGTGGGTGGGAGGAAGTATTGTGATCCACGGGCTACACGAAGTTGGTTGGTCTTGGCTTTACGACACGATTAAAGCCATAGCCAATGCAGGTACAGGTCGTGCGGCGTCGGGTCCTGTGGTGTGGCTTATTACGGCCTTTTGTGATGCAGTGGTTGGGTTTTTATTCGGATTATTCTTAATGCCCATGGTGAACGTTCTGCTCAAACCCTTTGACCTACTTTTTCCTGAAAAATCGGATACCAGTAAGACGTAATTGGCTGCAAGCTGGCTTAAGGAAAAAGGACATTCAGCTTTTTGGCGTGGGAATGGAGCTGCATTCTCTTATAAGTAGTGTAGCGAGAACACCGTTCATGAGAAAATTCCCCTTAAATTCTTAAGAGAAAAGTAATATGTTGAACTGGTTAGAGGAAAATGAGAATGTCCCCTATACTGTCCCCTATACCACACTATCAAAAATGCGGGCCGATCTTATTAATAAAAGGCAATAAAAACACGGATGCAGTTGAAATGACGGTCTCAACAGGTGATGGATGAGATGATGTAGCCGGCTCGAGAACATCGAGAAAGCTTGTAGTTCTTCGTATATTAGAACTTATCTCAATTTAGAAGTTATATAACTAGATTTGCCCCTAAGACCTAAGACCAGGTGATGGCCAATATGATGTGGTTGGTTCGGGAGCATCGAGAAGGCCTGTAGTTCTTTCCGTATTGGTCATTGAGTCGTTCAGCATTAAGGTTATATTCTCAAGCAAGCAACTTGCCCTCTTTATTATCCTCCTCCCTCGCCTGATGAACTCCCGCATATCAGACGGCAGCGTCCGAAGTTGACATCATTATGAGTAGTAGGTACTTTGCTGCTCAAATATTGTCACGAGTGTTATGGTTTTTTATGTCCCAACTAAGGAGGGTTGGATGATGAGTACCCCACGACTGTCAGCCGTCCTCTGCACGCTTTGTGCTCTCACATTGCCGCTCATCGCGACAGCCCAATCCTGGTTACCTCCCCCGCAGGCGATCTTTCCACAGAACACCGTGTACCGCCAGGTCACCCAGACCAACGCCGTGGTGCCCTTAAAACAACATATTCCCGGCGTCGGGAGCAATCAGCATGGCTCCTATCAACGCCATCCCTATTACGTGTTTATCGACGACGCCAGGACAGGAGAGAAATGGCTGATATCCGACGGCCCACTCAAGGTAGCGCTGACCCTCATCCCCGGCAGCGCCGGCTCGCGGCCCCAGAGCGACGGCAGCACCAAAGTATTTCTCACCGCGAAATACCGCGGAAAGATTACCCGCAGTGAGTACCGGACCGCGGATATTAAGGATCTCCTGATCTCGATCAACGATCCGGTCTGCGGCGATCAGGCGTGTTTCCGAGTCAGCGGCACTGGCGAGTACCCCGCGCTACCCTCGGGCGATGATCAGTTCACCATCTATGTCCCCGATGCCCCGACACCCAATGATACCAGCCCTGCCAAACTGCCCTGGGGCAGCACCTTTTCCAACAAACCTGGCACGCCGCTGTACTACATGTATGTCTGCTGGGACATCACCAAGCTGGCTTATGCCGATTACCAGCCGGCAACGTGCCAAAAACAACTTTTATCGTTGCCTGGCCCAAATTCGCGCAACTACAGGGCCGTCACGGGTCATATGTCTCTGCCCTGGGGCTGGCTGTATGATTCAAACGATTACGGCAGCGGCAACAGCTATTCGCGGATGATGACGACGAGCAAAGACGTCTCGAACGGGCTGCAGCGTACCACCGGCTACAATGTGACGGGCAAACTGAACGTCAATGTGCTCGACATCGTAGACACCAGTACATCGTTCACCTTCAAGCGCAACGACAGCACCTCGAAGCAATTCAGCAGTATGTATGAAAACAAGACGGTCTTTACGGAAAATCAGTACTACCAGACTGAATATGCCATTGTCGTGGATAAAATAAATGGAGGGCTGAACCCCGATTTTATGGCTGCGGTCGACTCCATGGTTCCGCAATGGCGCAACGGTACGCTGACCGACAGCATCCTGACAGATTTCATCAAGGAATGGGGCACCCATTACCCTTATGCGGTCACCTATGGCACCCAAGGAACGGCCACCATCACTATGGATGAGAGCCAGGTCGAAAAGCTGATAGCGCAAGGCGTCAATTTGTCCGAAGCCTGGTCTGCAGATGCGTCAGTCACTGTCTTAGGCGACGGAGGAGAGGTTGGCGGCGGCTCGGACAATGCCAAGGATAAGGAACAGCAGTCAAAATTCTCGAACATCGTCTCGACCTCGAAGGAAAACTATCACTGCTCCGGCGGGGCTAGCTGCGATGGCGGCAAGCCATCGGGCACCCCGCTTGTGCCGGTCTACCTGGATCTGCGGCCGATTTCCGAATTGCTGGCCCCGCCGTACTATAAGGGGAGCGCCAAGGCCGATATCATGCTGGGCCTGCGTGATAAGGTGCAAATGGCAATCCTTGACTATGCCTTCCACAAGAGCCTCAAGACAGGCCCGACGATGCAATTTGTGGAGATCACCTTTGACGACCCGCTTTGCAACGGGATACCCTGCTCCTCAAAGGCAACTTTTGGTAGTCACACATTTTCATTCTCGATTTCCCTCGACCCAGCGCTGGCCTTCGATGCCAGGAACGCCGACACGCTTGTCAGTTCCAACATGAGCACCCAGGACTACAGGCTCACATTCGACACCGGCCAACCAACGATCCTGCTCAACCCGAGCCAAACTCCATCGGTCGAAGTGACGATGCGGGGGCTCGAAGGGCCGAATAAGTTCCCACTTCCTGGCGCGCCTAATGATTTTGTGAAACGAATCCCACTGCTGTCCGATGGCTCCCGTCAAGTTACTTTTTCTGCTGAACTCCAGGGCGAACGCACAGATGCAACAATAACCATACAAGCGACCATTGCGCCCAAGGATATCAGCGTGCTGCTAGGAATGCCTCAGCACTAACCCTCTATCGTGAAAAACCGGAGGAACCCCATGCGCAATCCACTCCGCCTTGGCTGCCTCGCCCTCGCCCTCATCACTACACTGACCTTGACCCTTCCCGCCGCTGCTGCTCCAATTCCAGTCCTCGAATTTATAAAGATAATCCGCGAAGGCTTCGGCAACCAGATAGAAATCGACGCTGAAGTTGATCGTGATAACAACAATAACGACCTCACAAAGGTCAACATTCTGATTTTCAAGAAAGGAGAACAACTGGTCCTCCGCCTCCCTATAACGAACGACGCAGTCGAATCAAAGCAGGTCGAGTCTACCATCAAGACCTTTCTTAAAAGCCCATCACTCGAGATTCATGGGTATGAGGCAGAGTCGCTGTATAATCTGTGGCTTAATGCCACAGATTTAAAGTTAGAAATAGAGACGATCAATGCCATTTTAGCCCCCTTCGATAAGCAAATTGTCAGAGCCCACGGGGATAAGCACGGCATCAGCATTGTCAGCAATGCTGGAGAAGTGGTGGACACATTTGAGAACGTATCGGAACTCTCAACGGGCGAGATTCTTCACGCTTTTTCCACGTCAGAATTAGAGGAGCAAATCAGCACTCAATCGGAGGAATCCCTGGAGGATTTGATCAGCGGCGCAAGCGCCGTGATAAGTACGATTGCCGAAGAACAAGGAAAATTGTTGCCCCAGTTTTACGAAAATTTCAAAGATATCAACGATAGTGCCAAGAGTAATGCGGACATCGTCTCCCAAGCCAAGCTCAATCTCTATCACAATCTACTAAAGATTTACTCTGAATCGAATAGTAGTAAAAAAAATGTGTTTACGACCAAAGATCTCCAAGAAGTAATGGCCAAAAACTCTATGAAATTTGACATCTACGAGACCCCGTCCAAAGTAGGTCGGAAGTCCTTTGTCGTGTCGGACGCAGAGTCTAATGAGATACTGGCCATCGGGATCAAGCTCAAGTATCGTAAGAAGGAATGGCATATCGACCCTGCCTCCCTCGCTTCGCTGATCGACCAAATAGGTAAAAAGGTGGACGACGCTACGTGGGAAAACAATTTCCCCAATGAGATAAAAGAGCTCGAAGTCTTTGACAAGACTGTCGCCAGGACTATCGACGATTCCAACGACAATAACGACAATAACGACAACAACGACAACAACGGAGAAGGCACACAGAAATAAGGTCAGACTCCAATTACAGCAGACCTGCACATTTAGTCATCGAGCTTGATTCAAGTCGTAAGTGCAATGGCCTCTAAACCCGAGGGACGAAGAGATAGAGGGCAAGTCGATTGTTTTATGACATAGGGTAATCCTCTGAAACATCTTCACGCAGTCGGGGGTTTCTTTGGAAAAGGGGGCATTCTTCTTTTTCAAGCTACCTGCCATCTATGTCAAAGTGATATAGCTAGATTTGCCCCCATGATCCAAGGCTATCAGCGTCCTGCTAGGAATGCCCCAGAACTAACTTTCTATCGTGAAAAACCGGAGGAACCCCATGCGCAATCCACTCCGCCTTGGCTGCCTCGCTCTCGCCTTCATCACTACACTGACCTTGGCCCTTCCCGCCGCCGCTGCCCCAATTCCAGTACTCTATTGGATGCAGCTGATCCGCCAAGGCTTCGGCGATCAGGTCAAGGTCATAGGCGATTATGAATATGCCAACGAGAAAGAGAATACCATCATCAATGTCAACAGTGTGAAGCTGATCGTGGTCGACCAGAACAAAAAAGAGCAGACGATCCTCAGCCTCCCCATCAAGGATAACATGGTCACCAAAGATCAGCTCGACAAGACCTTCCTGACTCTTATGAATGCCCAAACTCTCAAGCTAGGGAAAAAGACGCCAGAAGAGTTAGCGTCGCTGTTTAAATTCTGGTCTTACAGCGAATCCCCAAACTCCCAGATTGTCGAGTTCGAGTTTGGCCGCTTCAATTTGAAAGTTCTCCCGACCATCGAGGACACCATCAGTATTTTCAATGATTCTGGAGTGGAGCTGGCTGAGATCGAAGGCGGATCAGAGGCCTCAACGGGCCAGATTTATGATGGTATGGTCGAGGCGGTATTGGAGCAAAGCAACAAACGATCGTCGCAGACCCTGGAGGAGTTATTTTCAAATTCAACCGAAAGTGTAAACAAGCTTACCAAGGCTCAAGTTAAGTGGTCCGAGCCAATGTGGAAAGAATACCCCAAAGAGTTTCCCTCTGAGGATTACACCCCGGATTCCAAGGAAAGAGCAGAGTTAGATTACTATTACAAGGAACGGCTCTTTCAAGAACTGTGGGGTATCAGTCAGAAAAAGGGCTTTTGGGGGAATAAAAAACTTGAGATGACGAAGCAAGATCTTACGAAACTAATAATAACCAACTCTTCCCTGGACCTGGCTCTGTTCGAGACGAAAAAAGAAACGGACAACACATACTCCTTAGTCTTGATGAATTCTATTTCGGATGATTCCTCGAAGGAAGAGGTCATGGCCACCTTGACGGATTTACCAAAGGCGAGGTTCGGCAAAGATAAAATAAGCGGAGAGTTTGTCCTCTCGCTGCTCAGGCAAATCGGTTCAAAGATGACTGAGGCTCATAAATTACGTGAGGAATTCAGCAGTACAGAGGTATACCAGGGAATCGAAGACGTCAACAAGGCAGTCGACACGGTTATCGACGAGCAGAAGAAGGACGATCCCAAGAAAGACCCTGACGGCCCCGACGACCCTGGTGGTGGAGAAGGCAAGTAACCGCACCTAACTTCCGCACCTGGAAGGGGTCAAATTTAGTTTTATAAGTTTAATCACTCGAGGGAAAGGGGACATTCACCTTTTTCGCTCAGAAGACCATCCGAATGGGGAAATGAAACAATCTTATTTTGGGGAGATGGGCGTCGAGGCCATTCGTTAAAGCGTCAACCGAGGCTCACTGTTTGATCGATAGGACTGGACATAGTGAACGGCAAAGCGATTGGACCTTGAGTTCAGCATGAATCTGTGTGTTTATGAGGTCAAATCTAGTTTTATAAGATTTGAAATGACGTGAGAAAGGTGCCACGTACCAATTCTTTATCCCCATTACTGCGGTTCGCGCCTTCTCCCGCATCACCAAATTTTCGTTTTCCGAATATCGCCGATTCATTGGTGTGGGTCATATTGAGGAAGGAAATCTTTGTTTGACTCATGATCGCCGTTTGAGAGTTGGATCACTTCTTCTGGACGAAGTGGGGTTGCGGTTCTGTTTTGAAATACGTGGCTTCCGCTTGTGTGTTCCGTAGAGGGCGCTTTCCTCCTTGAGTAAATTTACACAATAGGAGTTTAGACTTTCTCCTCGACGGAGCGCATCGATGGCCAACGACTTATGTAGTTCCTTGCCAACTCTGACGACAAATTTTCCTGAGTAGTCTTTCCCAGCCGTGGCTGCTGGTAGAGGCTCTGTATCCTTCTCATAAATATCAATCCACTCTTCCACCGCTTGACAAAGCTCTTTGTACACGCTGGCCTCGTCTTTGCCGTGGATCCCGCCAAGCATGAGCCCTGGACAGGTTCCGATATAACACTGATCTTCTTCCGACCATTCCACGATTTTTATGTATTGATCCTTGGTCTTCATTTGGGTACCTCACGAATGGCCTTTTCTACGGCTCGCTCTTGATACTTCTTTGCATCATGTCCAAGATTTCCGCTAATGGTGATTTTGACTCCGCTGGGATGCGTCAGGTTCCGATGACTGCCTTTCCCCCCTCGATCGACAAACCCAGCTTTCTTCAACCTCCGAATCAGCTCTCCAACCTTCTTGGGCATGGATAAATGGTACTATTATAGTACTATAGTGTCAATGACCGAAATAGGCGGTTGATTTTGGGGAGGAAATGCGATGCGTCTTTTAGAAAGAGGGGGGCAGGTGGAAGAAAATTGTGTCATTCATTAGGGGACATTCACCTTTTTCGACCAGACGACCATCCGAATGGGAAAAGGGGCAAATCTCATTTGAGGGGAGATGGGCGTCGAGGCCATTCGTTAAAGCGTCAACCGAGGTTCACCGTTTGATCGGTAGGTCTGGACATAATGAACGGCAGAGCGATTGGACCTTGAACTCAGCATGAATCTGTGCGGGTGGCCCTGTCAGGGATCATTAAGACGCACGCCTGAAATATAAAAAGTATAATGCCTCCCCATTTCTTTCTGTCCCCTTTCCCAAGGAACGATGGCTAGACTGAGAATATCACTATTTTCTGCTGATTTGTCTGTGCGCTTTATCCTTGTCGCGTTCTATGACTTTGCTTGCTAAACTGACTCATGATGCTCGTCACGATACACTGAAAGCGTAATTCTTAATTTTAAGCGTCGGGGTTAAAGAGATTTTTCTTGCAAGGAGATGCCAGTCTATTGGCGAACGACATGATCGATCGGATTATTACGATCTTAACGAAGGTATCCGCAATTGAGTCGATTCAGGAAAAGGGTATGCATTCCTATCATTTGCATGAGTTCAAAGGGAGAAATCTCAACATTTAATGATTCCAACAAACAGTGGAATGTCCAACCTTCTTATTGATGTTCTTCCTTTGTTCATACTAATTATCAAAGAATTACATATTCACTCTATATGAAAAAAATTAAAAAGAAGAAAGCCGGAAATGCACGGGCGCTTCCGGCTTATGTCATCGGGTTTACGCATGCCGATCCACCGCCTCCCGGGTATTTGACGGCCTGGTTTGATCAGGAATATGGCGGTCCTCTGTCAATTCAGTTTCTGAGTCAAGCAGGGCATGAACAGTTTGAAGCGATCCATACGCAATGGCGTGGACGGATCAATATGAGCCTTGATGCTCAAGCAGTCAAATCTTGGAGTGAACAACTTCATTGGGACCATTCTCTTGCCATTGAAGTGTCACCAGGAGCGAACAGCGGGCAGTCTAAGGTTGATGTCATGCTGCATGTGGCACGCCTTGCGCGAGGAGTAACATTGCTGACTGATGGAACGGCCTATGATGTAGCTACGGGTGCTTATCTCAATCCTTCGGATTGGCAAGATCAGACGCTTGCGGCATTTCATGTCGATGAACACGTTCTGGTTGAAGAGCGAGAAAAATTGGAATCAGGACAGGTATGGTTTTATACACGCGGGTTGAGTAAGTTTGGTCTTGATGAGCTGGAATGTCTTCGTCCAAGAGGGCTTTCGGAGACTGTTGTCAAAGAGGTTTTAGAGGAAAGTGCGGACTATGTGATCACCCAAGGGAAAGTTCCCAAAATTGGTGAATCCATTCATTTGCTGAATGCCGGTCAAGTTGTCAAGATCATTCGTCATCGTACGGATCAATCGTTTGGAAGACCGATTGCTTTCCGTGAATTACAGTGGAATTGACTTATCCAAGCAGGCTAGAAAGCCAAAAATTTTGTGCGCAATCTTAGGTCGTGGCTTGAGTCGATCCTGGGTTTTTATTAATCACATTCATCGCGAGCGCAATCATCGAACCCACATCCGAAACACTAGCCGGGAGCACAAGAGTATTACTGGTTTTGGCGAGTTCACCAAACTCTTGAATGTATTGTTCTGCAACTCGGAGTTGTACGGCTTCGAAC
>BQIX01000032.1 GCA_021604145.1 Nitrospirales bacterium | reverse complement strand
TTCGCAAATGGCAGTCTCCTGGCTTGCTGAATGAAGGCTAAGCTGCCAGGAGAAATGGGGAGGCCACGATCCGACGATCTCTCGCCACACATGAGACACATGACTCCCCCCGCCTGTACAAAGAACTTTACGGGGATGCGTTCTGCCAATTTCCCACACTCTGTACAGGAATCGATTTGAGGACGAAACCCCGTATGCCCAAGCACATGAATTTGAAATAACAGCGCACACAATTCTGGGTCATCAATGGATTCTAAAATCGATAGTCCCTGGTTAAGGGCAAGAAAGACCGCGTGATTCGGGTCTCGATCTGGGGTAACGGCTCGGATGAAATTCACCATTCGTGCCGCAGCGGACATGAGCCGTAAATTCTCACGAAGTCCTTCGAACGATCCAATAATATCAACTTGACTAATCCGCGCCAGTGATTCAATGTTTTTTTCAAATAGCGTCAGTTCGACAAGCCGAAATGGTTCCAGGGCACTACCAAACCGACTTTTCATTCGCCTCGCACCTCGCGCAATTCCACGCACTTTTCCGACTTGTTCCGTATAAAAGGTCACAATCCTATCAGCTTCTCCCCAGCGCTGGCTTTTAATGACGATCGCTTTCGTTTTGTAGAGAGGCATCGTGGATTATGGTAAGAGTGACAATGTACAGTACAACGTAAACCACTCCACCGTTGTTCGCAACTTTCCATTATACACTTTGTCTTTTTCAGGTTTTCTATGTGCAAAGAGCCTTTAATAACCTAACTCAAGGAGAAGGTGTTCATTATCTCGCCAATTTTCACGAACTTTGACCCACAGTTCCAAATGCACTTTCAACCCAAATGTCTTCACCATATCCATTCGAGCTTCAGTTCCAATAGCTTTTAGTCGTTGGCCCTGCTTTCCGATAATGATTGGTTTTTGTGACGGCTTTTCAACAAATATGCTTGCGGTGACGCGAGCCTGTGAATCCTCCTCAATAAAATCTTCTAGGAGAACAGCAACGGCATACGGAAGTTCGGCATGCGTATGGAGCAGGACTTTTTCCCGAATCATTTCGGCTGCCATTTGACGCATGGATTGATCAGTCAGAAAGTCTTCTTCATAGTATTGTTGTTTTTCCTCTGGAAGATACGAGAGCGTCAGTTCAATCAGACGTTCAATATTTTCGCCATTCTTAGCTGAAATTGGAACAATTTCTGACCATTCACGCATTCGCTGACATTGTTCGATCAACGGCAACAATCGTGACCTTCTGACTTCATCCACTTTATTGAGGAGCAAAAAGACACCCATATAGGTCTGTGATTTCGTGGCAGCCTCAACCTGTTCCAACACAAATCGATCGCCGGCTCCAGGAGGTTTATTGGCATCCATCATCACATAGATCATATCGGCATCAGGAAGCGTGTCTAAGGTCGTTCTCACCATTTTCCTATTCAATTGATGTTTGGGTTTATGAAGTCCAGGTGTATCGAGGACCACCAGTTGCGCACTCGAGAAATGTCCGACTCCAAGGACTCGCGTCCGCGTTGTTTGTGGTTTATCCGATACAATAGCAATTTTTTGCCGTACCAGTGCATTCAGAAGCGTGGATTTTCCAACATTGGGTCGTCCGACAATTACTAAGGTTCCAAATTTCATCGACAATTTATCCTATACGATCATATGGAAAAACACGTGTACACCCGAGTTCAGGAGGAATTCAAACACTGAGAGAAAGGAATAGTAAACGATTACGGCGTTGATTGGGAATCCATGAGACGAGGTTCAACGAATTGATAGACCTTTTCCCCTTGTCTCACCATCCCTAGCCGATTGCGGGCCAGTTCTTCAAGTTTTAGCGGATCAGACTTCACTCGACGAATTTCATTCTCTAGCACAGTATTGGCCTTTTCGATATCCTGAATGTGCTGCGCCAATTCTTCGGCTGCGTGAACTTGTTTGAGATAAAAAGGAATCCCTTCTTCGGTAAAAAAAATGTACCCGAGAAACACTCCACCTAAAATCATTCCGGCAACAACGGGTAATTTGCTGTTGAAATCACCCCAAAATCCTGGAGCCTTTTTTTTCCGTTTTCGATTTCGTCCCATTGCCAGTCGTTAATTTATGGGCAAACACGCTTTGCCTGCATACCGTGCGGAGTTTCCAAGTTCTTCTTCAATTCGCAATAATTGATTGTATTTGGCAAGCCGATCTGTCCGCGACAGCGACCCCGTTTTGATTTGTCCGGTATTGAGGGCCACAGCGAGATCGGCAATCGTCACATCTTCGGTCTCGCCAGATCGATGCGACACAATGACCCCGAATCCTGCCCTCTTAGCTAATGTTACGGCTTCTATGGTTTCTGTCAATGTCCCGATCTGATTCAGTTTAATGAGAATCGCATTGCCGGAACGTTCTCGAATGCCACGCGACAGATACTCAACATTGGTGACAAACAAGTCATCACCCACTAATTGGACCCGATCACCCAGTTGTGTGGTCAGGTCTTTCCATCCCTTCCAATCATCTTCATTTAACCCATCTTCAATTGAAACAATGGGAAAACGTGTCGTCAAGGATTGATAGTATTGAATCATCTCAGCAGAGGAGAGTCGAGAATGATTCTGGCTTTTCAGGAGATAGGCACTCTTCTGGTGAAATTCACTAGCAGCTGCATCAAGGGCCAGGACGATATCCCGACCGGTCCGATAGCCAGCTTTCTTAATGGCCTGCACAATGAGATCAAGAGCTTCTTCGTGCGATGCGACACTTGGCGCAAATCCACCTTCATCGCCAACGGCCGTGCTCAATCCTTGGGATTTCAATATGGCTTTGAGATGATGAAACACTTCCGTGCCCATTCTCAGGGCCTCACTGAAACTCTCTGCGCCAACAGGCATGATCATAAACTCTTGAAAATCAAGACCATTATCCGCATGGGCTCCGCCATTGATGATATTCATCATTGGCACAGGAAGTTCCCGCGCGTTTAATCCACCAATATAGCGAAACAGGGGTTGCCCAAGTTCCGTCGCTGCCGCACGAGCCACCGCTAAGGAGATACCCAAGATCGCGTTTGCCCCGAGTCGTGATTTCCCTTTGGTTCCATCGAGGGTTAGCATGGTTGAATCAATTGCGACTTGATCAAAGACATTCATGCCGAGAAGTTTTGGCGCCAAGGTCTTTTTCACGCTGGTTATGGCCTTATTGACACCCTTTCCCATCCACCGGCGCTTGTCACCGTCTCTCAACTCCAGTGCCTCTCGTGCCCCGGTCGACGCACCAGAAGGCACAGCCGCACGGCCACGGACTCCACTCGTTAACGTGACTTCCACTTCGACCGTTGGATTCCCTCGGGAATCTAAAATCATACGCGGAACAATCGTTTGGATCGTACTCATCATCGGCGTGTCCTAGATTAAGATTCTTTTGATAATTCGGTTTTCAATAACGTGTTGACTTTTCCTGGATTCGCTTTACCTTTCGACGCTTTCATGACTTGACCGACGAAAAATCCTAAGACTGTGTCCTTGCCGCCCTTGTACTGACTGACTTGAGTTGGGTTGTCGGAAAGGACCTCACGAATAAATGTCATTAAGGTTGCATCATCAGACACTTGCTTGAGACCTTTTTCTTGAATTAAGACCTCTGGCTCTTTTCCACTGGCATACAGTTCAGAAAAAATGTCTCGTGCCGCCTTCAAGCTAATCGTATCCTGTTCGACCAACCGCAAGAGTTTGGCCAACCGCTGGGGAGGCATGGCCGATTCGTGAGCTGAGACGTCATGGGCATGGAGTTCTCGAAGTAACTCGCCCTTCACCCAATTACAAACGGTCTTAGGCTCTGAAAAGGACTCGACACACAATTCAAAATAATCGGCCAATGACTTCGACGATGTGAGCACTTCAGCATCAGCAACCGGCAATTGATAGTCAGCAATCAAGCGCTGCTTTCTAGCGGTTGGCAATTCTGGAAGCGTTTCATGAACTTCATCAATCATCGCTTGCTCAAGATGAATTGGAAGGAGGTCAGGGTCGGGAAAATAACGATAATCATGGGCTTCCTCTTTACTCCGCATTACCATGGTTTTTCCTTGCGCTTCATCCCACAACCGAGTTTCCTGATGAACGGTCCCGCCTTCTGATAGTACAGTCGTCTGACGCTGAACTTCGTAGTCGATCGCTTCTCGAACAAATCGAAATGAATTAATGTTTTTCAATTCGACCTTCGTGCCTAATTCCTGCTCCCCCGATGGTCGCAACGAAATATTCGGCTCACAACGAAAATTACCCTGCTCCATATTCCCGTCACAGACATCCAGATAGATGAGAATATCTCTGAGCATTTTCAGATAACCATCCACATCATCGGCTGAATGCATATCCGGTTCCGTCACAATTTCAAGTAATGGTGTTCCTGTACGATTCAGGTCCACTCGACTTTCAGGTCTTCCGGGTTGATGGACACTTTTGCCCGCATCCTCTTCCAGGTGGGCACGATGAATTCGGATACGTTTGGTATCACCATTTGGCTCAATCTCAAGCCATCCCTTTTCACAAATTGGTTCGTCGTACTGAGAAATTTGATAGCCCTTGGGAAGGTCAGGATAGAAATAATTCTTTCGAGCAAAGTGGTGATCCCTGCGGATGGAACAATTCAAGGCAAGCCCCACCCGTACAGCCATCTCTACGGCCAGACGATTGAGGACCGGCAAAGAGCCGGGCATCCCTAAACAGACCGGGCACGTTTGAGAATTGGGAGAACGACCGAATGTTGTTCCACAGGAACAAAAGAGCTTCGATCGCG
The DNA here is from genome assembly GCA_021604145.1 of Nitrospirales bacterium. Classification (GTDB taxonomy): domain Bacteria; phylum Nitrospirota; class Nitrospiria; order Nitrospirales; family UBA8639; genus JAGQKC01. Next base: position 12,737 of record BQIX01000032.1, on the reverse strand, counting down.
TCCGAAGTTGTGCATGAACTTCGACCCCGATAACTACCTGATATGACATAGGCCTACTGTCGTCGATAACACGTTAATGCGTGTAATCATGAGAATGTTGATCACGTTCACGACGCATGGCCTCACGGCCAGCCTCAATCGCCTCTTTTACCGCTGAAGATGCTTCATCGACAAAGTCGCGACTTTTCAAGACGACGTCATCCAAGGCATCAGTCGCTTTTTCTCGCAGATCACGAATATCTTCACCCGTTCGCCGGGCATATCCGACCAATCGTTCACGTGATTCCCGCCCACCCTGAGGAGCAAGCAAAAAGGCACCCACGGCGCCAACTAAGGCCCCACTTAAAAATGCTAACGCGACAGATCCGGCAGATGCTGATTGATTATTTCCCATATTCATTCCCTCCTTCTTTAGACGCACGATGTTTCATACTGTTCGATGCCGCTTTGATTCCAGCCAACACACTCGAAAATCCTAAGAAAAGTGAACCCCCTTTTCCCCGAACGGTTTCATGGACTTGATGAACCGTCTGTCCCATCTCCCCCATCGCCGTGAATAAGGTTGAGGCGCGGTCGACCCCAAATTTGGCCTGATCAGTCATTGCTCGCACATTTTCGCTCGTCCCGCGTATCTCTTTCAGCAACCCCGGCAGTTCATTGTTGACGCGTGTGAGCACCCGTTCTGATTGCGCCACGGTTCGTTTGATTTGCACGATGGTTGGAATTAAATACGCCACAAGGACAACAAATGCGATAGCAATGGCCACTGCAGCCAAATCGATCATATGAAAACGTTTCCTTTCTACTCGGTTATCGAATGGGAGGACGTTTCTTTTGCCATTGGGTCGCTTGTTCATAGGCGTAGGCCGCTCGAAGAATCGTGGACTCTTCAAAGGGACGCCCCATCAATTGCAAGCCAATGGGCAATCCAGCCTGGCTAAATCCACAGGGAATCGAGATGGCCGGGAGACCTGCAAGACTCGCTGATATAGTATACATGTCGGATAAGTACATTTGCAGCGGATCTTGAAGCTTTTCGCCTAATGGAAATGCCGGAGTTGGCATTACGGGCGTAACTAAAAAATCAACCTCCTGAAACGCTGAGTCAAAATCTCGCGTAATCAGCGTTCTCACGGACTGCGCTTTGCCGTAGAAGGCATCGTAATAGCCAGAACTCAGCGCATAGGTTCCAAGCATGATTCGCCGTTTGACTTCGGCGCCAAAGCCTTCTGCGCGAGTTTGTTGATACATCTCTAAAAGACCTTTGCGCTCCTTTGTTCGATACCCATACTTCACACCATCATACCGCGCAAGGTTCGAACTCGCCTCGGCCGTGGCGATAATATAATAGGCGGCAATGGCCCATTCAGTTGTCGGCAAAGAAATCTCTTTGATAGTGCCACCTAATTCCTCAAACTCCTTGATGGCGGCTTGCACATGCTGCTCAACCTCTGGGTCAAGTCCTTCTGAAAAGAATTCCTTGGGAACACCAATGGTGAGTTTCTTGACGTCTTTTTTCTTCACAAACCTCGTGTAGTCAGGGGCAGGCTGATCAGAAGAGGTCGAATCTCTCGGATCATGTGCTGCGAGAACATTCAGCATAATGGCCGCATCGGTCACCGACTTCGTGATTGGGCCAATTTGATCCAATGACGAGGCAAATGCCACAAGTCCATATCGAGACACTCTCCCATACGTCGGCTTGAGCCCGACGACCCCACAGCAGGCCGCAGGTTGCCGAATCGATCCCCCTGTATCTGTGCCCAAGGCCGCAACACATTCATCTGCCGCCACAGCCGCTGCCGATCCTCCGCTTGAGCCACCCGGAATACATTCAAGATTCCAAGGATTTCTGCTTGGACCAAACACCGAATGTTCGGTGGACGAGCCCATTCCGAATTCATCGAGATTGGTTTTCCCGATAAATAAAAATCGCTGGTCTCGACATGATGCGACGACCGTTGCGTCATATGGAGGGATGAAGTGCTCTAACATCGTCGAGCCACACGTCGTGCGAATCCCGTGGGTGCAAATATTATCTTTAATCGCTATGGGCATAGCCATCAATGGCTGAGTTTTTCGCCATTTCTTTAGGGAGACGTCAATCGCGTCGGCCTCCTGAAGCACCTGCTCTCTATCAGGTATGGTGATATAGGCTTTGACCTTGGATTCAACTTGGCTGATTCTCAGAAGATACGAACGCGCAATATCGACGGCACCAGTATCGCCTTTCGTAAAGAGGTCTTGGAGTTCTTTCAGCGTAAGTTTAAAGAGCGAGGTTGCCATTCAGATTACCACTTATTTCTCTAGAACAATTCCACGATGCGTTTAGAATGATGATTCCTTCTCACGGTTTCGCCTCTGGTGATGCGGTTTCAATCTTACGATTGTGCGCATCTACTTGGATCACCTTGGGAGAATGAACCTTGGCTTCTTCGTCAAGAAAATATTCATAACAAAAGATAATCACCTTGTCGCCAAGAACCCCTTTACGAGCCGTTGGACCGTTAAGGATCACTTCCCCTTTCCCACGTGTCCCGGCAAGTGCGTATGTTGAAAACCGCTCACCGTTATTCAAATTTGAAACCATCACCAATTCATACGGCAAGATTCCGGCAGCGTCTAGAAGATCAGAATCAATTGTCAGACTCCCTTCATATTCTAAATTGGAATCCGTCACGGTTGCACGATGAATCTTCGCTCTCAGCAATTGTCGATACATGAGTCTATCGCTTAGCCTTGTCGTGATTGAAGCATGCGGGATGAAGATCTGCGTTGAGGATAGAGTAGACCGTGGCCATCAAATAATGTCGTCATCAGACCATCAGACGGCGAAGACCCTGGGAAGACATTTCGCTGAAACATATGGTGCACGTTACGAGGTCTCACGTTCTGCAATGATTTTGGGGACAACCAAAAATCCATCTTCTGCCTGTGGCGCATTCGCTGTGGCTTGCTTATCGGTCAAGGATGGTATCTGAACATCGTCTCTCAAGACATTCGATTGCTGCGAGGTCGTGGCCGTCAACGGAATGCCATCAGTATCCACATTTCGTAATTGGTTGACAAATGTCAAAATTTGACTGAGTTGATCGCTCATGAGTTCTTTCTCGCCTTCAGGAATATTTAAGCGAGCTAACAGAGCGATATGTTCAACTTCTTCCTGGCTTATTTTCATATCTATTCCCGTACCTTATGAGGAATCTTTGGAGAGATCACTCTCAAGAACAGTGCATTTCAAAAAAAACCTTTATTCACAAATAGTTCTAGCATGATTGTGAAATAAAATCTAGCTGGATTAAGAGATGACTGTGGGAATCTTCTATTGGCAATGACGTGGGGAGAGACCCAAACCGGATGCTATGAAGACGCGATCAACCCTTTGTCCGCAAAGCTCATATATGAGCCATCGCCGATGACTAAATGATCGAGGACTCGAATGCCAAGAATGTCACCAGCAGTCACCAATCGATCTGTTAATGCATAATCTTCAGGGCTGGGCTCAGGATTTCCACTTGGATGATTGTGAAGCACGATCACGGCTGCGGCCGATTCGCGCACGGCGATATTGAAGACTTCTCGTGGATGGACGATATTCACGGTTAAACTGCCTTTTGAAATGGTCATATCGCGAATCACTCGATGCTTGGCATCTAACAGAACAATCTTAAAGATTTCATGCCGAAGATCGCGCAACAATGGATAATAATGCTGAAAGAGGTCACGACTGCTCCCAACCCGAACCCCAGTGGTTAACGGAGCGGCCAGGGTTCGTTTTCCTAATTCAACAGCAGCCAGAATTTGCGCAGCCTTGGCCGGTCCAACGCCAGGAATCGCACATAACTCTTCAAGACTCCGATTGGACAGTCCCTGCAATCCGCCAAGTCGTTGAAGCAACTCCATGGCGACTTGGACCGCAGATGAATCCTGCCTCCCCACCCGCAAGAGAATGGCGAGGAGTTGTGCGTCAGACACGGCCTCTGGACCTTGCTGCAAGAGACGTTCGCGTGGGCGTTCAGACGTCGGCCAAGTTTGAATGCCCATTTTGGTCTTCACATCATTCATATGCAGGACTGAGGTCACATTTCACATTTGAAAATTCTGGTCTTTTTTACACCCTCACCCACTATAGGCAGGTTCAAAGAAACACGTCAAAGTCTCTGTCTATCTCGTAAGTTGTGATGATCTAAAATGGTATGGTACGGTACAAAGCCCTAGGGCGATGACTTATAGCGATACGCGTTATGAGAGTGATAGCTGGCACACAAAAAGGCCGTCGGCTCAAGGCTCCGGTCGGCAATCGAATCAGACCGACCTCTGCGCGAGTTCGGGAAGCGTTGTTCTCTATACTAAGCCCTCGGGTATCCGAAGCAAAGGTTCTCGATCTTTGTTGTGGGACTGGAACCATTGGATTGGAAGCACTCAGTCGAGGAGCTTCACGCGTGGTGTTTGTCGACAACCATCTCGACTCCTTGCAACTATTAAGAGATAATTTAAAACGATGTGGAAATCCCAATAATACAGTTTCGGTATCGAGTGACGCCTGGAATATTGTGCGTCAGCCACAAATACTCAAAGAAGCTCCCTATGACATTATTTATGTGGATCCTCCCTATCAGCACCAGGAGATTGGATCACTCCTGTCGAGGTTAGCCACACAACATCTTCTTTCTGACAATGGCATCATCGTGGTAGAACATTTTTGGAAAACAGCATTGCCCCGAGCGGTGAATTCCCTTGAGCAAGTTCGACAAACTCGGTATGGAGACACCATCTTGACCTTCTTCCAATATATACGTGAGTCTCATGCGAATCGGCGTGTATCCGGGAACATTTGACCCCATTACCTTGGGCCACGCGAATGTGATTGCGCGAAGCCTTCGGATGGTTGACCGCGTCGTGGTCGCGGTCGCACCGAATCCTCAAAAGGGTCCACTCTTTGATCTACGAGAGCGGATTGAACTGGCGAAAATTGCGACCAAGCATTTGCCACATGTCGATGTGGAATCATTCGATGGCCTGCTAGTCAATTATGTTCGAGAACGTGGCGCTCAGGCGATCATTCGAGGAATGCGAGCCGTTTCTGATTTTGAACACGAATTCCAAATGGCCCTTCTGAACCGAAAGCTTGATGAAGGAGTCGAGACGGTCTTTCTTATGGCGAGCGAAGAGTATTCATACCTGACCTCCAGTATGGTCAAAGAGGTTGCTTCGCTTGGTGGTCCCTTGCAGGACTTTTTGCATCCCGATGTGGCCAAACGCTTGGAAGCCTGTTTCCAAGCCAACTCATGAATTTTCTAAAATGAAACTCGCAACTCGTACCACAAAGATTGCCGCCTCGCCCACCTTGCAGATGGCGGCCACAGTTAAGGCGCTGAAAGCCCAGGGCATCAAAATTTTTGATTTTGCGGCAGGAGAGCCCTCACAGAATACGCCCGACTGCGTCAATCAGGCGGCCTACAATGCCATCCAGGCAAACTTTACAAAGTATACGGCTGTGACCGGAATTGATGAACTGAAAGAAGCCATTATTGAGACCTTTCAGCGAACACATCAGTTGAACTATGACAAATCGCAAATCTTGGTTTCGTGCGGGGCCAAGCACACACTTTACAACTTTACACAAGCGGCCCTAGAGGCGGGAGATGAAGTGATCGTTCCCAGTCCCTATTGGGTATCGTATCCTGATCAAATCGCGCTGACGGAAGCCACTTCCGTCATTCTAAAGACAGAAGAATCTTCGCACTATGCGATTGATCCATCCTTGCTGGATTCACTGATTACCCCGAAAACAAAAGCCATCATTCTGAATAGTCCCTGTAATCCAACGGGGAGCATGTATGATCGGATGACGCTTGAAAGCGTGGCTGAGCTGGCTCTTCGACATGACTTGCTTATTGTTTCTGATGAAATTTATGAACATTTGGTCTATGACGGTCATCAGCACACAAGTATTGCTTCACTGGGGCCAGAAATCGCCAAACGCACGCTTGTCGTCAATGGAGTATCGAAATCCTATTCAATGACGGGGTGGCGAATCGGGTATGCCGCAGGCCCCAAAGATCTCATTACGGCCATGGGACATATCCAAAGTCAAAGCACCTCGAATCCAACGTCGATCTCTCAAAAAGCATCCGTTGCCGCGTTGCAGGAGGGGCAGCAGTTTATCAAGGGCATGGTTCAGGAACTGAGTGCACAACGAACTCTGATGGTCAATCGGCTAAACGCCATCTCCGGGATCACGTGTCCGATGCCTCGTGGTGCCTTCTACGCCTTGCCCAATGTTTCGTCATTGATAGGGCGACGGCATGCGCAGGGGACAATCACCTCCCCCTCTGAGTTAGCACACTATTTGTTGACCGAAGCCAAGGTAGCCTGTGTCGCTGGAGAACCATTTGGTGCCCCGGAGCACATTCGACTCTCCTATACGCCAGATCTTTCCGTGATCGATCAAGGGATGGACAGCCTGGCGCGCGCTATTCAGGCCTTACAGTAGAAGAATTTTGTGAATGAGTACCTTGACTTTGGCAAATAGAGAGTTACCTAAGAACGACACTATCGAGAGTGAATGTTTATGAGAAGGAGGCGCTGTGCCAATCTACGAATATATCTGTACTTCTTGCAAAGAAAAGTTTGAAGTCCAACGCAAATTTTCCGACCCGCCGATTACCACATGCACCGAATTTTCATGTCCAAAAGGCGAACCCGTTGAAAAGCTCATCTCTTCTCCGGCCATCATGTTTAAAGGGTCAGGCTGGTATGTCACCGATTACTCAGACAAACTCAAGGAACCCAAGCGACCGGGAGAGGATGGAAAACCGAAGGAAAAGACTGCAGACACAAAGGCTGAAGGAAAATCCGAGAGCGGCTCCTCATCAACCCCAGCAAGTGACAGCAGTTCAAGTTCATCAAGCTCGTCTGGATCCACACCATCGACAGGATCATCTGGCAGCACATCTTCCGGCTCATCCAGTGGGTCGGCCTCTTCGGCTTCCTCATCAAGTTCATCCGGTGGAAAAAAAGAGTAGGCGCTTTGTCCAAAAAACTTCTTTTTAGGTCTCTGAGGACTTGCAATACTGTTTTGCCCATAGATGGTTCCATAACAGTTGTGCCAATAACTGATAGCCTTTGCTCGAAAGATGAAGACCATCGTTTGAATACTCGGAAGCAAGCCAACGATTCTCGGGTTCACTTGTTTTTGTGAATAGATCTATACAGGGCATGTTTGACGCATGACAATAATTCATGAGCCATTGGTTAAGTTCCATGCGACATTCAATTTGAGTGCTCAGAAAATCCTGGTCATCATGGTGTCTAGCGCCCCGCAGCGATGGAACCGTGATTGCCACAGGAGCAATTGATGCGGTCTTTGCCTGCTCATATAATGTCACCAGATTGGTAAAAATTGCCTCAGACTCTACGCCAGCACCAAGATCATTGGTCCCTCCAAGAATAATCACAATATCAGGTTGAGACTGGAGGACATCCCAAGAAAATCGCCTCACCATCTCACTCGTCATTTCACCATTCACGCCTCGAATCAAAACCCTCCCTTTTTCGCCAAGCCATGCTTGCAGCAGTTCCCCATATGGTGTGGCATGATAATACGGAACCTCAGCCGTCGGAGACTGATATCCCACAGTCAAACTATCCCCAAAACAGATTATGTTCATTGTCATAGACAATCTTGTCTTAAGAAGAGAATAATTTTTCCGTGATTGGGAAACGGCTATTCAAAATGTAAAGTAATGTGGTGAATTCTCACGGCTCTTGACACGAACGATTGCCCTAGTTACTCTCATCAAAGTTCACGACAAGACAGGCTGTTTGTTATATTAGTACTCGCTCCGGCAAACACTCTCGAAACAACGAGTTTCACCTCTCAGACATACCGACAATCGTATTTCAATCCACATGACCTTGGAGCATACAACCATGAGGAGGCTAAGACCGTCAATGCAATCTCTACGTTCAACTACAGCAACCATCGGTGTTTTGATCAGTGCGTGTCTGTTTTTTTTGGGGTCCGGTACGCTGGCGCTTGCCAAAGACTTTAAAATTGCTATCGTTGATCCACAGTCCGTTATTGAAAAATCCAAAGCTGGCAGTCGAGCCCTTGCGACGCTTAAAGAACATGCGCAAGCTCGAGAAAATGTGTTGAAGGCTGATCAAAAGGAACTGGAAGATCTTCAAACCGAATTGAAAAAATCTGAAACCTCGGGCGATAAGGGCTTCAAACAAAAACAAGACGTGTTTACTCGCAAGTTTCAAGAGTTTCAGAAACGAGGACAAGAATATCAACAAGAACTGGGGATGAAGCAAAAAGAACTGGTTCAAGAATATATGAAGAAAATCGAAACTGCGACCGCGGCGGTGGCACAACGCCACGGATTCGCCATGGTCATTGATAAAGGCAGTGAAACCACGTTGAAAATTGTCCTCTATAGCCAACGTGGCCTGGATATTACCAATGAGGTCGTAAAAGAATTTGACAAACGATATAAATAGTCCGTTCGTATGAGGAATTCTAGAAAAACAGATAGACAGGCAGGGTAGACTCTCTTGAACGTTCTAATCTGACCACAGACATCAGCATCTGATGGTTAGGTCATGAACATTCTTCTTTGAGTGGATACCCTGCCCGCTTCCACGCCTTCAAGCCTCCAGCCATTGATCGCACCTGGGTATAGCCCATTTCTAACAGGTTCAACGCCGCTAACGCAGAACGATATCCCCCTCCGCAATAGAGGACGATCATGGTGTCTTTCTCGAATGGTTGCCGTTCGATGTCACGCTCAAGAATCCCGCGACCAATGTGGAGCGAACCTTCGGCATACTCTTTTTGCCGTTCGTGATCCTCTCGTATATCAATAAAGACAAACGGCTCGTTTCGTATTAATTGCTCATGCACCTTATCGACCGATATTTCCTGGATACGTTCTTTGGCACGCTGAACGAGTCGTTCAAATGCAGGATTGTGAGCCATATACCCTCCCCTGTGCTCCAGAATATTACTCGAGAGACTTTCCCCTCTCAGCATAGTGATAATATCGCCAACCCGCCATCGCCCACATACCGATCAGAGCGAGTAGCCCAAGGTAACTACTCCAATCCCGAAACCACGAAACATGCTCATGCACATCTAAGAATTCAATGGTATCGAGTTCGACAAAACGTCCTCGAATTGAAACGGTCGCCTGATGATCGAGTGTCTGTCCACGAACGTTGAACTCTTCTCCAAATCCTTTTAACACATCACCAGTCGAACCCTTTACATAAAGCTTGCGATCAAACTCTACAGGACGTCCAACGCGTTCCCTTTTGGTCTTCAACGTATTCACAAAATGATTGTCTGCAATCAAAGGACCATCGAGAAAGACTAGCGGCGATATGACATACACGATGAGCAAACCGAGACAAAGACCAAGCCGTTTGATCGATAAGGGACGATAATATGATTGAATCTTGATTGCTGACTTCCAGGACCAGACCACATATCCCAACCCAAATCCGGTAAGAAGATAAGTCGGCCAACTTTCTGGCCAAAACAACCCTACATTAAACAATTCCCAGGAAAGAGGGGCAAAGAAATGGACTCCATTCGCCCACTTGATTTGTAAAGCATCCAGTCCTAAATGAAAAATTGCGCTTGCTGCAAGAATGCCGAATATTGACCCTGGGGTCGTTGATAAACTGGCAACCGCTCCGCATAACAACAACGTCATAAACAATGAGGCTTGAACAATTACATAGAGACGGAGCGTATAGGGATCAATACCTGGAACGATACTAAGTGCAGCTCGTTGTAGGATCCAAGGAAGATCAGGCAGGACACATCCAAGGGAAATGAGTTTCGGGTCAGCGCTTGGAATGACTGATCGGGTCAGCACCCCTTGAATTCCAAAATGGGCTAGCACATTCGGCATCAGTATGAAGAAAACGCGAGGAGGGATTGTTGATGATCTGTCTATTACAAATCAAACATCAAAAATTCAACGTCAAAAATAGAGAAAATTCCGATAGACCAAGGAACGTATTGTTGCGAGCACTCGTTTTCGATTCACTCTTCGCCTTGAGAGTTCGTAATGGTATAGAGCACCCCTTCATACCCAGATGGGCCCCGTGCGGGAGTTGCCGCAACAACATACTGAAGACCAACATCTTGTTGTGCTTGTGTTTCACGATCTGGAAAATAGTTGTCGGTCTGATAATCTTTCTCCCAACCTACCGGAAAAAATACACCAATGACGACAAATATTGGATCTTTCTTAGGATCCGCATAGTTTGGGAAAACCGAGGTTAACCGATTAACAACCTGATCATGTATCATCAGGCCTGTGCCTGTTTCGGTCTCAATAAATCGCACATCGCAATTTGGACAAGCATAAAAGGCAGGGGCTTTCTCTTTCCATTGGGCTTCGGGAAGGGAAAAAGCAAAATCAACGGCTTCTTTCTTCAAAATGGTCTCAGCCAGTATTGAAGCTGGAGAGAATAGAAAAAGGGAAAATACAATAATGCAAGTGTAGAAGGCCTTCATACAAACCTTTGTGGGGTTAAGATTGGTAAGCGGTTCGCGATGATGAAACCGGTCGAGAGACATATCAAAAAAACAGGGGAAAGTGGCGCGCCCGGCAGGAATCGAACCTGCGACCCTCGGCTTAGAAGGCCGATGCTCTATCCGACTGAGCTACGGGCGCCTGAAACATGAATACTCAAAATGAATGTCCGTTTAAGGCAATTGCCTCAATCATAACTTTCGCTGTTTTCAGCACATTCTCACTTCATACTTCACATCCCTGAATCCCCTGATCATAGCAAAATATCCTGTCAGTAAAAAGAGAAGAGATTGCCAAACATTGTCAATGACGCGTTGTCTAGGATATGTACAGGAAAGTTGATAACCGAATTGAAGGAAGGTGTTACACACCAATAAGAACATTTATAGACTATAGCCACACGATCAAGTATCCGTGATTCGGCACGAGGCAACAAGAGGGAAGTGCGTCTGATCGTACACTTCCAGAAGATTCCTCTCGCAGGCCACAAGTTCGGCAAGATTCCCAAACAGTGTGTATTGCCTCATACACAAGTTCAACGCTTGATAGTATGAGGCTTCAGATGCATTTTAGGGGAAAGAAGCGAAAATTTCTTGTTACGACTTGCATAACACTGTGGATTGTGAAGAATGATTCTGGTGACATTTCACCAATTCAGATTTTTCCTGTGTTTTAGGAACGCGATGTTTACTTTGATGCATTTTGTGCCTGGCATGGTAAGGTAAAATGCCGCTCAACACATCCGGGAGGACATCACAGGGAACATCTTCCAGTAACTTCGTGGATGGTTTTGGGTCCGGCCCTGAGCGTCCCCCAACATAAATATCGACGGCTTCGATGATCTGACCTTTTACTTTCACTTTTTTGCCAATCAACCCAACGTCTGCAACCAAATGATTGCCACAACTGGCAGGACACCCAGACCAATGCATCGTAATAGGCTTTAGATCGGTACCGAGCTTGACTTCAATTTTTTTTGCCGTTTCGACCGCTCGACTCTTGGTTTCAATTACCGCCAAGTTACAGTAATCATTTCCAACACAGCTCACTAAGCCTTTTTGGATTGGTGTAGGATTATAGACATACCGTTGCAACAATGGTTCCTCTGTCAGAGCACCGATTTTTCTATCAGCGACATTCGGGATGACAACAGCTTGATTATGAGCCAGGCGTAATTCCCCTGTTCCGTACATCTCGGATAGTTGAGCGATCTTCAGAAGATCGTCTGCCTTGATTCGACCCACTGGAATTTTCAACCCGACATAATTTAACCCAAACGACTTTTGTCGAAAGACACCCATATGATCATTCACGGACTTCTTTCTTGCATCGTTTCCTGCACGAGCATAGGGACGCCCTAGTCGATTTTCCACTTCGATTCGAAATCGTTCCTCCCCCCATCGATCAACCAAAAATGCCAACCGTGCGGTATTGCGCGACTCTCGAAATCCATGATCTCTGTAAATTTCAAGTATGACACTCGTCACCCTCAGAACCTCAGATGGCTTCACAAACATATCTAACGATGAAGCAATACGATACCCCCCTGACCCTAACTTTCCACCTACGAACACATTAAAGCCTGAGGTCATGCCCCCTTTGTCCTGAGCCGTTGCTGGCACAAAAGCCAAATCTTGAGTTTCCAGATGCAGACAGTTCTCAAGACATCCCGTAATCGCCATATTAAATTTTCTCGGGAGATTGGAATAGGCCCGGTTTCCAACAATCTCATCAGTCAAGCTGCGAACCAGTGGCCCCGTGTCAATGAGTTCTGAAGACGTTAATCCCGTTGCTGGACAGGTCATAATATTACGCACGTTATCCATGCCGGTCTGAAGACTCCATAATCCCACCTCATCCAACCGCTTGAATACCTCTGGCACATCTTCAATGGTCAAATGACGAAGCTGAATTTGTTGCCGCGTGGTCACATCGATCACCCCATTGCCAAAACGGCTCGAGACCTCGGCAAGAGTGCGGAACTGGGCTGAAGTTGCACTTCCTCCAGATATTCGAACGCGTACCATGAAGTGTCCCGGGGTTGGACTACGAAGAAACAAACCAAACCACTTTAATCGTTGAATATCTGCATCCTCAATGGATTCCCATCCTGCCTTAGCAAACCGGTCAATGTCCTCACGAACATCTAACCCATCCTTCTCCATCTTAAGAACCTCTACC